>JAJYDJ010000005.1 GCA_021777565.1 bacterium
AAAAGGGCCGCATACGCGTCCCTGAGTTGATATTCGCCAGTCGCGAAATACTTTCCTACAATAGCAATGGTAATCGTGCGACTTTTCTTTTTCTTGATACGAGTGCACAATTTCTTCCATTCACGAAGTTTGACCTGTTTGATAGGGAGTTTTAGTGCTTTCATGAGCGCTCTATCCATTTTTTGTTCATGAAGCACGAGCGGGATTTCATAGACAGATGGCAGGTCAGGATTGGAGATAATATGATCGGTCAGCATGTTACTGGCCATGGCCAATTTATCTTTGCGCCTTTGATCCAGCATTCTCTCACTGCGCGCCACGACAAAATCTGGCTGAATTCCCATAGAGTTAAGGGTCTTGATAGAAAGTTGTGTAGGTTTGGTCTTAGGCTCTCCCAGATGTGCAGGTGTCGGAACATAGCTGACATGGACATGAATGACATCTCCCGGATGGCGCCAGGCAAGCATACGTGATGCTTCATAATAAAATACATTTTGATACTCCCCTGCAGTCCCTCCAAGTTCTATAGTGACAATGTCTGCCTTGGATGCATTGGCAGCAGTCTCGATGCGTTCAATAATTTCATTTGGGATGTATGGAATAGGGTCGACATCCTCACCATTAAATTCAAATCGTCTTTCCTTCTCAATAATATGCTGATAAATCTGTCCCATGGTGATGAAGTTTTGTTTACCAAGGTTGATATTTAAGGTCTTTTCATAACTTCCCAAATCCATATCTCCTTCACATCCATCCCAACAAAGGAACGGATCGCCATGTTCTATAGGATTAATAGTTCCAGCGTCAATATTGAGATAATTTTCAAATTTTAAGGGGATGACTTTATATCCTGCGGATTGAAGAAGAAGTCCGATCGCTGCGGCAGTGGTGCCTTTCCCGATGCCTGAAATAAGGCCTCCTGACACAAATATGTATTTAATGTGATGTTTCTTCCCGGACACGTATTATGATATTTCACAATTTTAATACCGTCAATGGATCAAACAGTAACAGTAAACTATAGGAGTCTTTAAATTAAGTGAACTATTTCCCTGGCACGACTATCATACTACTTTTCAATTCTTTGATAAAATCATTTACATTAAGAAAATAGTTTGGAAATGCTTGCTTTAGTGTACGAATGCTTTGTGTGGACACAAGGACAACATCTTGACCAGGTCTAAGTTTTGCTTCAATAGCTGCATAATGTTTATTTGCTTCACTTATATTTTTTTTAGCATAAGACCATGATCGTACAATTTTCTTTTTAAAATCGAGTAAAATCAAATGATAATATTTTTTGGTCTTATTTTGATCCTGTACAAGTTTTAATGCAAAATCATAGCCTTCCATTTTATCTAACGCCTTTAATTCATCTTCTAAATTTGCAAGAGCTTGGATAATGTCTGATTCACTCATGTGTTCATACTTCTGTATTGATGGCATTCTTTCTTTATATGCAAATACAGCTGAAGCTAATATAAAAAACTCTCTCCATTTTTCTTCACCTTTTCCAGACTTAAATGATTGGCCTAAAATTGTACTCATAGTTTCTACAGCTGTTGCCCATACATGTTGCAATTTTGTTCTCACCTGAAACTCAATACGTAGCCCATTATATTGGGGTTTAAGATTATTCTTATACTTATAAACTAAATGAACACTACGATACCCATCATCTTTTGGCATTTTTATATAGTCATCTTTACGAATAAGTTCATGGGCAAATCTCATACCAGAATCATACTCTTGTACTAATTTGTTAACACTCTTCATGTTTTTTAAGATGACTCGGATTCCTGCAATATCTTGCATAGTTGACAGATTCATCTCAGGAAATCGCTGAAGCTTTTCAAGCATTGTTGGTAATCGTTTAAGTCTTTGCGCAACAATAACTTCTTTAAAACCTAATGTTTTGAGCTTACTCCTTAATGTAGCCTGAAATGTATTCACCGGGTATCCATGACAAGATCTCCAATTATTAAGTACGCTAAGAGATTTTGATTTATCGCTATCAGAAATTTGAGGGTTAGATAGTAACTCACCCGCTTTATCCACCTGAGACCTACTATATTGTGGCATTGGGAATGACATACGTACATTATACAAACAAAATCAATACATATAAATACAGTTACTTGTTGCATTCTCGTTTTGAGAGATTATATCCCCACAGCAATAGACCCATAATATCTTGTATACTACACTAGTGGTAGGCAAGAAAAAAAACATAGAAACAATTGATCCGTTTAGATTAGAAGAGTACAGGTCGCAACTTGCCTTACAACACTCACTTAAACTTCTAGAAGCTACATATACCAAAGATTCTCTTACTATCCCTAATGGGAACACCAATAAACTCTGGGACGATCTTAATGCAAAGACGCATGAACTATTGCACGAAGGTAAAAACCCTATGGCGGATGATAGAGCAAAAATTGTAGCAAGAAATATCGAGCCCAATAAGAGTATCTTAGATGTTGGTTTCGGTTCTGCTTGTTTAGAAGCTCTTTTGACTGAAAAAAAAGTTGATCTTGTTGGCATAGACTTTTCTGACGATTCTGTAAAGACAGCAAAAGGACAATATCATCAATGGTCGTTTGAAGTTGTTGATATTATCAAACCGTGGAAGTCTAAACTGCTAGACAAAAAATTTGACTACATTGTTTCTCTAGAAGTACTCGAGCACATTCCCCCATATCAGATATTCCAAATTTTGAATGAATTTCACAAACACCTACAGAAAAATGGAACATTGATTGTATCAGTCCCACTCAACGAAGGACTTGAACAACTCGTGAAAGAAGGTATTAACCCAAACCAACATGTCCGCACATACTCACCAGCACTCATACGGGCAGAACTCGAGATCGCAGGATTTAAAACCACAAAAGATTACCGACTTTTTGCATTCAGTAACATGTACTGGCTAAAATCCTTCATTAGTAATACGCTACAAAAAGGTAGACGAAAACCAAACAATATCATTATTGTTGCTCAGAAGATATGAACATAGTTTTTTTAACTCGACGATTTGCACCAGACATGGGAGGAGTGGAGACACATGTCCTTCAGATCAGTAAAATTTTGGTCAGTCAGGGACATATCGTCACCGTCATCACCCAGTCACAAGGTGCACCCATCGTCGATGGTGTCACTGTTATCCGTCTGCCTCTCTATCCTGATGGGAAAGAACAAAAGTTTCATGTCTGGGAGTGGATGCTAGAACACATCCATCTTTTCTTTAATGCTGATGTCGTGCACTGTCATGATGTCTTTTTCTGGTATCTGCCATTGAGATTCTTGCTCCCTTGGAAGCCCGTGTATACGACCTTTCATGGTTATGAGACCGTCTTCCCCCCTGAGAAGAAAGCCGTCAGACTTCGTCGTGTGTATGAATATCTCTCCTGGGCCAATATATGTGTCGGGAAGTATCTGGAGAAATGGTATGGCACCAAAGCAGATATGCTTATGTATGGTGGAGTCACACCAGAGCAAGTCTATCCTATGAAGAAACATACTGGTCTTCACATCGGATTTGTTGGAAGACTGACTGAGGACACTGGACTACCAGTCTACCTGGAAGCATTGAGTCTTATGAAAAAGAAAAAGATTGCGTGTACTTTTGATGCTTTTGGAGATGGGCCATTGAAAAAAGAGACCCAGAAGTATGGTGAAGCACATGGATTTGTCAGTGACGTACAAAAAAAGATTGCTGACTGTGATATTGTCTTTGCAGCATCATTCCAAAGTGTGCTAGATGCTTTTGCACAGAAAAAATATGTCATTATTGTCACTCAAAATCAACTTAAAAAAGATACATTCTCAACTACCCCCTATGCCAAGGACATTACGCTTGCAGAGAATGCACAGGATATTTTGACTGCGGTTATGACGTATCAAAAAGACCCATCCGCATACGCTGAAAAGATAGAGAAAAATTATCAATTCGCACAGAAAAATTCATGGGAGGAGATAGTGAAGCGCTATCATCAGTTATGGCAAAAGTAACTCTTATTACTACTATATATAATGAGGCAGCAACCATTGAGTCTTTTCTTACTTCCGTCATGGAGCAGACTCGCCTGCCAGATGAGATCGTTATTGTAGATGCATGCTCGACTGATGGGACGTGGGAGAAGGTACAAGAATTTTTTCATAAAAAAACACTCATCCCCGTGCAACTCATGCAAGAGAAAGGGAATAGATCAGTTGGCAGAAATACTGCCATCAAGTATGCCAGAAACGACATCATTGTCGCGACAGACGCGGGGTGCACACTGGATAAAAAATGGTGTGAAAAAATTAGTGCACCTTTTGAAAATGGTGATATTGATGTAGTGAGCGGATTTTATCATCCAATGGGCAGGAGTGTTTTTCAGAAATGTCTTGCAACCTATACCAGTGTCATGCCGGATAAGCTCAATCCTGACACCTACCTCCCTTCTTCTCGATCGGTTGCCTTCACCAAAGATATCTGGAAGAAAGCAGGCAAGTATCCAGAAAGACTCACCTACTGTGAAGACCTTGTCTTTGCAAAAAAACTCCAATCCATGGGAGCTCGCATGATATTTATTCGTGATGCACTCGTGTACTGGCCACAAAAAAACAATTTCTCTCAAGCCGCAAAGCAATTTTATAACTATGCCTATGGCGACGGACAAGCACGCTATATAAGGAAAAATACCCCATTCCTTTTTGCCAGGTATCTGGTCGGACTATTCTTGTTTTTTACATTCAAACCTTTGCTGCTCATCCTTCTTATCCTCTATGTTGTCTGGGCTATCAGGAAAAACTATCGATATGTCAGGAAACCACTCGCCTATCTCTATCTCCCACTGCTTCAGTTCACAGCTGATTTCGCGGTGATGAGTGGCATGATAGCTGGTATACTATCTGTATGGGCTACACCAAAGACGCGATAAAAGGTATTTCCTGGACAGGGTTACTTCGCATTGCGACCAAAGCCATCGGCCTTCTGGAGGCAGTCATTCTTGCTCGTATTCTGACACCTGCCCAATTTGGTGCCTATGGTATCGCCCTGTTGGCTCTTGGGCTTTTGGAAGTACTGACGGAGACAGGAGTCAATGTCGTACTCCTTCAGGAAGATGATGTCGATAGTGCTGTGGACAGTGCCTGGGTGATCTCTATCCTTCGTGGACTTATCATTGGGATACTTCTTTTCCTGGGAGCGCCACTTATCGCTACTTTTTTTCATACCCCACAAGCAACAATTCTTTTACAACTTGCCGGCATCGTGCCAATACTTCGAGGATTTATTAATCCATCTGTTATTAAATTTCAAAAAGAATTACATTTTAAAAATTACACATTGTATCAACTTGCCATCATCATCACTGATACTGTTGTTTCACTAACTGTCACCTATCTCACCAAAAACCCAATTGGCATTATGACAGGACTTCTCGCTGGAGTTGTTCTTGAGCTTTTTATGTCTCACATCATTATGCGACCAACGCCGCGCATTACCTTTCACAAAGCATATCTCACCAGAATTTTTCATCAAGGCAAATGGGTCACCTTCGCCGGCATTTTTGACTATCTTTTTCAAAATGCCGATAACATTGTGGTAGGACGTATGCTCGGAGCTGCACCTCTTGGGATTTATCAGCTCGCCTATTCTATCGCTGTCATTCCAACGACTGAAATTGGCAAAACATTTGTCCATGTCACGACCCCGATCTTTATTCGATTTGCCGATGACACTCATCGACTCAGACGCGCATTCTTACGATCTACTGGAGTGGTCTTTGCACTGGCATTTCCGATCTTTCTCATTTTCTTTTTTCTCCCACAGGTGTTTCTTTTTATTTTTGGAAGTAAATGGGCTGCGCTGATCCCTATTTTGCCACCCCTTGCAGCTCTTGGAGTACTGAGAGCTGTCCTTGGCACCTCATCGGCACTGTTCTTAAGTGTGAAAAAACAAGTGTATGTCACCTTCGTGACTTTGTGTGCTATTGTTGGCCTCTTAGGAAGTATTGTGCCACTTATCAATCTCTGGGGACTTGGCGGTGCACCGATTGCAGCACTTTTTGGCGCAGTGGTATCAATTCCATTGACACTCTATTATATCTATCGATTACTTCGCTGATCTCTGCCAATAGACACTCGCCCAATCAACTTTCATAATTTTATCCGTGATATGATGTGCTTTTCGGTAGTCCTCTACTGCTCTTTTACATGCGGGGAGACACCAATCGTCCACAATGACATATCCCCCGACTGATAATTTTGGATAGAGCACAGTCAGTGCATCCATCGTAGATTCATACATATCCCCATCCAGTCGGATCAGTGCTAATTTTTTGATCGGCGCGTTAGGCAGAGTATCTTTGAACCATCCCTTGAGAAATCTTACTTGCTCATCTAAATACCCATATTTTGCAAAATTCATTTTCACTTCTTCCAGAGAAACTGCCAGGGTAGTCTCTTGATGAAGTTTGTCTCCCTTGTCAGCGCCATACTTTTTCTCATCAGGTTTTGGCAGACCGGCAAATGAATCAGCAGCCCAAACAATTCTTCTCTTGTCTTTGCATACATCTAGTAGCGCTCGCATAAAAATAACCGCACCGCCACGCCACACGCCGGTTTCAATAAAGTCCCCGGGAACATTATTTTTTAGAACTGAGAGGACACACTCCTGAATATTATCCATGCGCTTTAGACCAATCATGGTCTCGGCCGCTGCTGGCCAATCCTTGCCAACTTCGCGAACTTTCGGATCAAATGGTTCTCTTTTTACCATCTCTACGCGAAAACGTGCAAGAAATTGCTTGAGATACGGATATAGTCTGCCTTTCAGGGATTCTGGATGATACACCAATGGTCGATACACATCTTCAAAAATACTTCGTGTCAGAGACTTTTTCAAAAGAGTAATGTAGCGAGTGGTCCCTTCATCAAGTTGTACTGGCGCTTTTCTCATGTGCATATTATTCCATCACATTCATGTATAATCAAGATATCTTTATGAAACCAAAAGTCTCTATTGTTATAGTTCACTACCACTGTATCAACGAATTAATCGATTGCCTCAGATCAATTCAACAAACTACGCCGTCACATCTTTATGAAATCATTGTTGTTGATAATGATGAAGAGAAAACACTCCCCCAGAGATTAAAAAAAGAGAGAATATCACTCAAGTATATCCCGAATGATGACAAAGGTTTTGGAGAAGGATGTAACGTTGGCGCACGACATGCAAATGCAGAATACATCTTTTTCTTAAATCCAGATACAATTGTGTATAAAGGTTGCATCCAGAAGCTTACTTCATTCATAGACGCTCATGACAACTACACAGTTGCACCTGTTCTTCTAAGCCCTAAAGGCTACCTCTATCCTTTACAAGGCACTAGTGTTTTAACTCCCATAAAAGCCATATTCTCTATATCATTTATAAGTAAAATTTGGCCAAATAATCCTATTGCAAAAACCTACTGGAATCGTATTAAAAAAGGCACATCAGTATATAAAGTTGACATTCTTCCAGGCACCGCGTTTATGATGAGAAAAAAAATATTTAAAAAACTTAACGGGTTTGATGAAAACTTTTTCTTATATTTTGAGGAGAATGATCTTTTTTGCAGAGCTCTGGCAATTGGGCAACAGCAAGCAATCCTGAGTGATGCGCGCATCATACATCTCTGGGGGATAAGTACTCAAAATAGTAGTGGTAGCTTCTCTTATTTCTTAAAAAGCAGATTTTATTATCTTAAGAAATGGTATGGCATTATTCCAGCCCTACTTACTGAAGGTATTCTCAGATTGGGATGGGCAGAGGCAGTCCTTACGCTACTTATTGCGGTCGGTGGATTCCTTCGACTGATGCATCCAGAACTGACTCCTTTTGGGGGAGATCAGGGATGGTTTTATCTTTCAGCACGGGATGGATTGTTAACACACACACTTCCGCTTGCCGGAGTCACAAGTAGTCACACCTGGCTTACACAAGGGCCGTTATGGACGTATCTGGTTATGATCTGTTTTGCATTCACAAAATTTAATCCCATTACACCAGTTATTGTTACCGCAATACTCAACATAGTATCACTGGTAGCACTGTATGTTCTGGCCAGAAAATTTTTTGATAAACCTAGTTCTCTTGTAACGACTGCCATTGCTACTTTCTCACCACTGTTTCTCATTCACAGTCGCACTGCCTATCACACCAGTCTTATTTTTCCAGCAACTATGCTACTTCTTTGGAGTATGTACAAACTTCGCTCAACATCTGGATGGTATCTGCCTCTTGTTCTCTTCTCACTTGGGGTCCTTTACAACTTAGAAATTGCGACCATCTCACTTGCAATTGCTACTGGTACATTTTTTATGTTGGATAAACAAACACGCCACCAAATGTACCGCATCTGGAATAAAAAACTACTTTTCATTTCACTCATTGGACTGCTTGTTCCCATGCTTCCTTTTCTTGCTCTGAATATACAATCACGATTCCACCAACTTTTTATGATATCCGCATGGGTTGGGTATAAAATTATCTTCTTTATCCCACATCTATTTACCGGAGGCCTGATCTCAGATCCTTCACTGCCATTTGGATACTATTCAGCGATGTATATACGACGACTTCTCTTTCTTCCCAATGAATCAGTTGCATTACTCCTTTTCTTTCTACTACATCTTGTATTCTTCGTATCTCTATTTATTACCTGGAGAAAGAAACAATGGGGTAGTACTGAAACATTTTTAGCTAGTTTTTATCTGGTGCCACTTGGCGTGTACTGCCTGCAACACATCCCATCAGAGGGTTATATCCCGATGTTGTTTGCCGGATTTGCTCTCATGTGTGGCTATGTTTTTGCAACGATATCTAAACAATGGAAACTTCTTTTCTTTGGCGTTCTTCTTGTCGTTATGACAATCAATCTTTACACGTTCTTTTCTCAAAACTTTTTAATGACACCTCAAGACTATAGCTACTCACTATACTATCGAGAAGCGATCATCCAAAAAGCACTCGTACAAACCAAAGGAAATTCGGTACAAATTGTTTTTCATGGCCCACTGGATATCTTTCCAAGTAATCGCATGAATTATGAATATCTTGCCTGGTATCTTGGTGCCAAGATAGATCACACCCATCCTGACAAGACTATAACCGTGACTGATACTGGCAAAGCACTCACGACTCAAGTACAATAATTGCATATGACACCATCACTTACCGCGGTCATGATTGCCCATAATGAGAGTGCCAATCTTGAAGGCTGGAGCAAATCCCTTGACTGGTGTGATCACAAGCTCCTGATTGATGATAATTCCACCGATGACACCGTACAGATGGCCAAGAAATTGGGGATTACGGTAGTTTCTCATGCACTCAGTGGTGACTTTGCCGCTCAAAGAAATTTTGCACTCCAACAGGTGACTACGGACTGGGTATTTTTTGTAGATGGGGACGAACGAGTATCAGAGGCTATGAAAAAAGAAATTCAGGAGAAACTTCAGACACATCACGAAACGCTCGGATACAGCATGCGCCGTATTGACCATTTGTTTGGCAAGACGCTCCATCATGGAGACATGGGAAATGTAGCATTGCTGCGCCTTGGGAGAAAAGATGCAGGGGAATGGAGTGGGAAAGTACATGAAGTATGGAATATGAGAGATAAAACTGAGTCACTTGATCATGCACTTGAGCATTACCCACATCCAACACTGAATGATTTCCTTTCTGAGATCAATCACTATTCCACGCTTCGCGCTGAAGAATTGTATGCACAAAAAGTACAGACGAATTACTTTTATATCATTGCCTATCCAGCTGGGAAATTTTTGCAGGATTACTTTTTGAAAGGCGGGTACCAGGATGGGGAAGTCGGATTGATTGTTGCCATACTGATGAGTTTTCACTCGTTCCTTGTCCGTGGTAAACTGTGGTTACTGTGGCACAAAAAATAATTCGTCTGACCGTTATCCTCTGGCTTATTTTTATTTCTGTCTACTATCTTCACTTTTTGCTTTGTAGAGGAGGACTATGTTTGAGATAGCGCTTATTCTTGGTATTTTCGCAAACAGCATCTTTCTGGCAGGCCTACTGCATCTTCTGACGCAACCCGTCATCATCACCCTCTCACTTGTTACTCTTTTTGCACTTCTTGTCTTAGCCAAACATATTTTTTATCATGTGAAACAAGAAGTATACACATGGGGTAGACGTGACAGCCTCTTAGTATCACTTGTTGTCATCGCATCGTTGATTAATCTCGTTGGAGCACTTGGGCCAGAACTTGCATTTGATGCGCTCTGGTACCACCTCACACTACCAAAACTCTATCTTCTCCATCAAGAAATTTATTTTGTGCCAGGGAATTTGCTCTATTACTCTGCCATGCCACGACTTGGAGAAATGTTTTTCACTGCGGCACTGTCACTCAACGGTGAGATACTGGCAAAGCTTATGCAATGGGGATTTGGCATACTGACACTTATCACGACCTATCTTGTTGCTAGGCGTTTTGTAAACAAAACGTATGCCCTTCTTGCCGTAGCCCTTCTGGCATCGAACTTGGTTTTTGCCTGGGAATCAACTACTGCCTACATTGATCTGATCAGAACATTTTTTGAAAGCACTGCATTTCTTGCATTACTTTTCTGGATGGAGAAATCTGAAAAAAAATATCTCTTGCTTGCTGGTGTATGTATCGGCTTTGCACTGGAGACAAAACTACTCGCGATTGGATCGGTGGGCGTCTTTACACTTCTTATTCTCGCTTTGTGTTATCAAAAGAAATTTTCTGTAATAAAAACTTTGCAAAACGTTATTCTTTTTTTGATCTTCCCACTACTTCTTATTTCACCATGGTTTATCTTCTCATGGATACATGCAGGGAGTCCTTTCTATCCATTCTTCCCGAAAGTATTTGACGTAGAGCAGGGGAGTTCACTAAACCCAATTCTTTTTCTCAAAGACACGTGGACACTTTTTACCCATGCTGACGATCCCCTCTCCCCACTCTATATCATGATTTTGCCAGCACTTTTCTTGATCAAAGAAAAAACAAAAAATTTCTCACTTCTTGCTATTTATTCGCTTTTTACTTTTCTGTTCTGGTACGCTGCCCCACATATCGGAGGAGCACGATACTTCCTCCCCTATCTCCCCATCTGGTCTGTCTTCACACTTGTAATCATCAGTCACGTACATGATACTTTTCTTAAAAAAATGTTTATTGCTACCGTTGTCTTTTTTCTTTTGGTTACAAGCTTTTACCGGGCAGTAGCGAATAAACGGTATCTCCCTGTTATCTTTGGCAGAGAAACACAAACACAATTTCTGACAGATCATCTCAATTTTTCTTATGGTGATTTTGTCGATAGTGATGGATGGTTTGCAAGGAATATCAAAACAACTGATAGAGTCTTACTCATTAACTTTCATAATTTGTATTATGTAAACTTCCCTTATGTTCACCAGTCTTGGCAGACACCCCAAGATTCATTTGATTATATTGCTGTACAGGATGCACCACTTCCCCCAAATAGTGCCCATGTCCGTCTTGTGTATACAAACCCTCTTACACACGTTCAGGTCTATCAGGTACAATAAACATATGCCAACACTCCTTCTTATACTTCTTACGATAGCCTTGCTTGGTGGGAATGTCCTTCGGTGGCAGTTCTCTGGCGGGTATGCTGTCAGCTTGTTTGATCTCATTGTTACACTGAGTGCTCTGTGGATACTGATTATCAGATGGAAAACTATCATACACCATACACTTTTCAAACCGACTATTTTATTTTTGGGTATGTTGATTGTCTCGCTCCTCTTTCACGTTACAAGATACTCCCTTTCAGAACTCATGCTTGCTGGGAGTTATACTCTACGCCTTAGTTTTCTTCTCCTGTTTATTTTCTTGCAACGAAATAAAAGACAAGATGTCTTTTTGCATGTGATGGGAGTAGGGACCATATTTCTATCACTTATCCAATACTTTTTCTATCCTTCTCTTCGCAATCTCTATTACTTAGGATGGGACGAGCATCTCTATCGTGCCTTTGGGCAATTCCTTGATCCAAATTTTCTTGGCATCTTTTTGGGCATGTATCTCCTTTTTGTGGTTTACCAACTACTTGCCAACAAGTCATCCATGTTTTTTCTTCTGACAAGCCTTTCACTCACGATAACAACACTTTTTCTCACCTATTCACGCGAATCCTATATCGTCGCGCTTCTTGGTCTTATCGCATTTGCCATGATGAAAAAATTATTAACATTCAAATTTTTTGGAACATCACTCATTATCTGCCTTGTGCTTTTTACCGGATATACCCTCTTCGCACATAAATCAGAAGGGACCAAACTTTTCCGTACTGCCTCTATCACTCAGCGACTTGCATCAGATCAGCAATCACTGCTCGTCTTTGCACAAAATCCACTCATAGGTGTTGGATTTAATGCTTACGCATTTGCCAGACCACACCTTCCCTTCGCACCACAAAACACTCTCTATGCCAACCACGCAGCAGCATCTCCCGACAGTACGTATCTACTCATCCTTGCAACCACTGGTGTTGTGGGATTTGGAGTCTTTCTCTATTTTCTCTATTGCCTTGTGGCGTATCGACGAGATGCATTTGGAATAAGTGTGAGTATCCTTTTTCTAACAAGTGGTTTTTTTATTAACAGTCTTTTTTATCCGCTTCTTTTTGTGTGGTATCTGCTTCTCATCAGAGAATAAGTTATTGATTTGACTTGATAGTGAGATCTTTTTCTGTGGTATTGCCCGCCGCATCGGTGGCAATAATTTTAAGTGGATTATCACCCGATTTGAGCTGATATGAATAGGAGAAATTGCCAGTGGTATCGACAATTGCCCGGTATCCATTAATCGTCACCGTGACATTAGGGTCAGTCGCGCCAGTAATAGTGGTACTTGTCGTATTCTTGTCAAACTGGTCACCATCATGAGGTGAGGAGATATCAAGTTTTGGCTGAGCATGGAGGTATGCAATGGTGAGTGGATCTGAGAAATCACTTTCAGCATTATTTTGAGTCACTTTCGCCTGCAGGCTATTCTGCCCATCAGTTAACGTCACTTGATCAAAAGTAAAATTCCCATCTGAACCGATGGTCATACTATCAAGATAATTTCCGTTGTTATAGAGTTTTACAGTCGCATTGGCTGTCCCTGTCCCTGAGATACTTATAGTTGCACTATTAGTAGCAGTGAAGGTTTGGGTGAGAAGTGGTGGGGCAATGAATTGTTGTTGCTGCTGTTTGGTCGTTGTGGTTGTATCTTTATGCAGTCCTCCCATCCAGAGACTTAGTGATACCAGCCCAGGGATACCAAACTTCACCAAAAGGAAGATAATGACCAAACTTGCCCCAAGACGAATATAGAGCATTGTTTTGGTCTTTTTCTCTTGAAATCGTGATAATCTGGATGGTTGCATATTCCTGAGCCGAAGGTGGGATTCGGACCCACGACTTGCGGTTTACGATACCGCTACTCTACCACTGAGTTACTTCGGCGTCCAGTTCATTGTACCAAATGAGGCCAATCTTGCATAGCAATGGCTTTTTTTGGTAAAATAAGGCTACTGATTCCAATACGGGGCGTTCGTCTAGTGGCCTAGGACATTTGGTTTTCATCCAAAGAATCAGGGGTTCGACTCCCCTACGCCCTGCTCAAAAAAGTGTATCTTTTCTCCTTGCAAACGCCACTTTATACCAACCATAATGATGGTAAGCCATGAAATATACGGTTTACTGGATTCAATCACTTGTTCTTCTCGTTGGTACTTTCTTCGCCTTCTCCAGTGTCACAATTGACTACGTACGATTTTATGGCATCTACCATTCACTTACTCGTATCCAGAATTGTGCCATCCCAAACCCCATCCTCACTCCTTGTTTTTATGGAGCTTTTGCATTTCTTTTCGCTTCCATCTGGTCACTTTCTATCATTATAAAGAAAAGAAAAGCTCAACAAGCGTATCTGCATATGCTGCTTATTGCCTCAACGCTTTTTGCGTGGGGGAATTTCTTTCTCGGAATTTATCGTTACTACACAGTTTCCTCTGGCCCTAAGGTTTCTTGCTCCGGAATTCCAACGACCAATCCATTTCTAACTCCTTGCCTTGGCGGATCAATCATCTTTTTGATAGCCTTGTGCCTCTCGTTTTATATTGTAAAGAAACAAAAGAAGATACAACGTAAGAGATAGTGATCTTTTCCCCCTTTACAATTGCTGAATTTCCTTTGTTATACTGGATATATGGAGGATATCCAGACTGCCCCTATCCAAGAGCTTTCCGTTGGACCTAAGCGTCCACTTTTCGTCTTCACCACCAGACTCACAGTGATCGCATTAAGTATTATTCTGTTAGTTGCTGTCGCTGGAACTGGATTTTTTCTTTTCTTACATAAGGCAAATGCCGCAACAATCGCTGGCATTATTAACTACACTGCTCTTAAACCTGATCCCACTGATCGTGGAACGGTATATGTAAAATATCGACCCTATGGGAGTAAAGGTGCCTACACTACCGTGTATGCCAGCGCTCTGGCAGATAAATCGCCATGGCTATGGACCAACGCAACGTCAGGACAAGTCTATGATATGGAGGCACAACTTATCGTCGATGGGAAGGTCGTGGCTACCTCTGAGCCTCACATCGTGACAGCACCAGCAATTGATGAAAGTTTGAACTTACACGTTACGTGGAAAGACCTCCCTGAGTCAGTGATCCAGTCCCAAACGACATATGTCAAAGGTACGGCAAATATTGAAGGTGTTGTGCCAACGGGAGCTATACTTGAGATACAGTCCCAAAATGCACAAAGTAATGCATTTACTACTGAAGTTGCTCTTGTTAACCCACAGCTCACCAATGATTGGAGATGGGACAAGGTGACACCTCTTCAGGATTACACCCTGCGCGCGGTCTTGATGCAAGGGAGCAAGATTTTGGGTACCAGTGAAACACTCACTGTTTCGGGTGGAGATAGTCAAATTGCTTTTACTGTCATCTCCTCTGCCCAAGGTGGGGTAACTCCTCAACAACCAACGACTTCACCTCAATCACCTACTCAGGCAGTGGCAAATGCTACGCCAACATCAGTGCCAGGCAATGGTGCTATCACTGGTAGTGTTGATATCAATGGACCACTTAACGCCAATACAAGCCTTCTTATGCTCTGGCGCATTCCTGGTACGAGTACCTACCAGCAGATTACCAGAATTACCAACCCTTCCAACAATGGGCAAGCTTGGAGTTGGAATGGATTGCAACCTGGAAAACAATATGAAGTCACCGCGGTACTCCAGGTGAATAATAACAATACTGCCAGTACCCAGTCCCAGATTGTTACAGTACCTGCAAGTAATGTGAACTTTGTGCTCAATTCAGGAGTATTTATCCCTACCCCAAGCAGTCCTGTGAATGTTGTCTCGTGTAACGGCATTGGTGGCAATCAATATAGTGCGACAATCAGTTTCTCACAACAACAAAACGCTGGAAATTATTGGATACAAGTCGGGAGTAATCCTTCCTGGTCAGATATTTATAACAATAAAATTACCGCAACAAGTAGTAATCCTCAAATCACCTTTCAAGTCAATGGTGGTCAGTCATATTTTGCCCAGTATGCCTATTCCCTCTGTCAAAATTGTAGTAGCAATGTTAATTTCTCCAACTTCTCTCAATCCCTCCCATTCTCCTGTGGTGGAGGAGGCACATACACTGGCTATGTCTGTAATACCAATCCTTACTCTTGCTCGCTCACTACCCAAAACAATCCTCCGTATCCATTAAATAATGGAGGACTGCAACAGTGCCAACAACAATGTGTGCAACCATCCCCCACACCCACACTGACACCAATCCCAACCAATACGCCTATACCGACCTCCACCAATACTCCCGTGCCGCCATCACCAACGCCACTTACGTCACAATGTAATCAAAGTTGCGGTGGCAATGGCTACATCTGTGCATCAGGCCTAAGCTGCACGTCAACAGGAGGCGGCATTGGATCAGATGTTTGTCGTAACCCAAGTTGCCCGACTGATTCGACGTGCCAATGCACACATTAATATGAAAAAGATGAAACAAAATAAAGCAAGTTTATCCCTTCCATTATTGTTTCTTGCCATAGGGATGTCAGTTCTTGTAGCAGGAGTGCTTTTTGCTTATTTCAGATTTAATCGTCCATCTGAGAATACTCTCACCGTTCATGTAGTAAGTGAGAAAAGTAATGCAGATGCAATAACAACTACCATTGAGTATCCACAATTCCCATCAGTCCCAACACTAAGCCAACAGATTGCCAAAGATATGAGTGGCGATATAAATAGCTTTAAAGAACAGGTCAGTGAAAATAAGAAAGTTCGCGAAGACGTGAGCTACTCACTTACCATTCGGTGGCAGCCAAAACAGCTCAATACCCACTTCATCAGTATTATTATCCTTATTGACTCATACACAGGTGGGGCAAATGGTACAAGCACCATTCGCACCTACAATTTTGATCTTCAAAAAAAAGAGCAGGTAACTCTTGCTGAGCTCGTACCAGGCCAAACATATCTACAGACGCTCTCAGCCTTTGCCTTAAATGACCTGCAATCAAAATTTAAAGAAAAACAAATTCCAACCCTTCTTCTCAATCAAGGGCTTGAGCCAAAACCTGAAAACTTTGCCTACTTTACCTTTGACACAAACGAAATTGACCTTTATTTCCCAAAGGCCCAAGTTGCGCCATCATATGCAGGCATGCAAAGGGTAGTCTATCCGCGAGAGACGACTCCTGTCAGTGGCTCTATGACGATGGCAAATCCTGCATCAGTGAATTGTGTTAATAATGGAGGGCAACTCAATTTTAAAGAAGGGCCGAGTGGCACCTATGGCATTTGTGTCTTTTTAGATAACAGGCAATGCGAGGAATGGGCACTTATGCAGGGCAAATGCCCAGTGGGTGGCCTTAAAGTGACCGGATATATGACAGAAGATGCTACCTACTGTGCAATTAGAGGAGGGACGTATGATCCACAAAAGAATACGTGTTCATATCAGGGGAAATCCTGTAGCGCTTCTGGCTATTATAAGGGAGATTGTAGTATCTACTAAGACTCTTTGAGAATACCTGCTTTTTTCAATTGTTCGATATTATCGTGGATTTTCTTAATTTCTGCCTCAATACTTGCCAGTGCTTTCTCTTCAATCGTCTTATGCTCATCCAGGTCATCCCCATCTGACTGAATTTCATCAATGTCTTCTTGGATATCCTCAATATCTTCACCCAAATCTTCAACATTTTCCTGAATGTCATCAATATCCTCTCCCAGGTCTTCTACATCTTCCTGAATTTCATCTATATCACTTTCTACCCCTTCAAGACTTCTCGTGTTTCTGTTCACCGTCATCTGAATAAAAAGGGCCAGATAAATTGCTTCAAGTGAGACAGCAGTCGTGAGAATAAGTAGAATTTCATCGGTGCTAATGCCAAAAAATCCAAGTCCAAAGATAACAATAAAGAATATCGTATGAACAATTATTGACTGCGTCGTCCCCACCCAGTTGGTAACCTGTATGGAAATGCGTTCAAGAGAAGATAATCGTGATTTATGTTGCTTTTTCATTATATCCTATATATTGTAACACCGATGTCAATCTTTCGACACCCCACAAAAAAAAGACGACTTGCATCAATTGCAAAAACTTGTCTATACTGAAAACAGATGAAAAGACTTATCAAATTCGCCATTTTGGGGGGAATCGTGACCTTTTTAACAGGTCTTGTATACGTCACTATGCAACAAAATTATCGTCAGAATGCCAATGATCCCCAGATCCAGCTGGCACAGGATACTGCTTCCTCCATGGCTATCAACCGCCCTGTCTCGCTCACTGGTCCTGTTGAGATGAGTACGAGTCTTGCACCATTTATTATGATCTTTGATGCCAAAGGCAAGCCATCTGCATGGTCAGGGACACTCAATGGCAAAATTGTAACGCCGCCATCAGGAGTGTTTGAAGCTGCCAAGACCTATGGAGAGGACAGAGTCACCTGGCAGCCTGGGCCACATGTTCGTATCGCCGCTGTTATAGTCCCCATAGATGAGGGGAAGAAAGGCTACGTATTGGCCGGGAGATCACTTTTGGAAGTAGAAAAGCGCGAAAATAGCTTACTGGTGACTACCGGGATTTTATGGGCTGCGTCTCTTTTCCTCTGTGGGATGTTTGTACTTTTGTAATATCCTCCAGAGTGAGCCATGCTGCACCCGTCCCAAAACCTGTTTTGTCTATAAAAAATGGTTCTATCGCCTGCGCATGCTCTAACCACATAAGCACAATATATTTTTTCTGTGCTGCCCACTGCTGATAATTGTCATCAACCAGCGCAATTTTCCCTTTTCCACCATACTCTTGAACAACCTCTCTGATATCTTGCATACCTACATCACTATACTCTTTGACCTGGGACACGAGAGCGACAGCTCGGACTGACCCCCCACTTTCTTTAAAATAGATCCGGTCACCGACATGCACTTTGCCAAAAGGAGCAGATTTCGTTTTAAGCCAGCGAGACTCGATGGTTTTCTCGCCAGAAAGAATTTTGTCGATGAGGCCAACTTGTCTGTTCATGATAGCAATGTGTACCATAGTACTACTCAGAACCTACCCAGTTGATGAAGTATTGAAGCAATGATTTAAGAACCGCGATAACCACAAATGCCATAAAGTAACTAAACGTTATCGTTGGGATAACAAATCCAGACCAGGTCACCTGATGGAATACAAATGGTCGAATGACTACATCAGGTACTACTTTTGTCACCACGAGTAAAATAAGTGCATTCGTCAAAATACGTGATAACCCAAGTGAAATAAGTGCAATTGGCAGGGTAATTAAATTAAGTACTGGTCTGACAATCCACGCACACAATGCAAGCACAAACCCTGCCCACAGATAGGTAAGAAATCCTCCATACACCACTAGTCCTCCAACGAATGTTGCAAGAATATAGAGGAGAAATGCTTCATAGACAATATTTCGTATGATTTTCATAAAACTATTATAACGCTAACAGGAGTAAGCCTCCAATTAAAAGCGCACCAATACCCATAAATCCGACAGGTACAACAAGTGGCCCAGCGCCAGTGGAAGGAAGTGTTGGTGCAGGTGTAATACTCCCCGTGCATCCTTGGGTAAGAGCTCCAACGGTTTTTGACCAATCACCATTGGTACAGCCATTTAGACCTTGGACTTTGAAGTAGTATCTCGTGCAGGCAGTAAGCCCACTCACAACATATTTTAGTGCCCCCGTTGATGCGCCAGTGCCAACCAATGCTGTTGTCGTATTGGCGTCTGTTGTCGTTCCGTAACTTACTCTGTGATCGGTAACTGGTGATTGTGCCGGTACAAAATACAGCGTGGCTGTGGTTTGTGTTGTATCTATTTGGTACAAATCAGGCGCACTCCCAGGTTTACTACTCGTACAGAGCACACTCCCTGGAGTAGGCGTAATAGTTGGAGTAGCGGTGGGTGTTAAGGTTGGTCCACCAGGCGTGATCGTTGGTGTCGGCGTATCAGAAGGGACTATTGGTGTAGGTGTCGGCGTATCAACAGGAGGCGTTGGTGTTGGCGTTGGTGTATCAGCTGGAATCGTTGGCGTTGGCGTCACCGTCGGTGGAGGAGGACTCGTTGGCGTCGGGGTAGCGGTGGGTGGTACGGCACAATCGATATGCGTATCACACCAGAATGCTGACTGATAGGTATAACTATTAAATCCAACGAATTCAAGATCAATCTGATAGGTTCCACAAGTGACACCACTATATTGTGGAAAATAGGCACCAGGATCGACATTAGTTGCAGTAAACGGTTTCGTCTCCCCGCCTGAGAAGGTAACAGGGCCAAGGACTTGTTGAATATCTTTCTGTGTGCAATTGGTCACATTTCCTGAGGTACAGAAAAATTTATGAATAATCACATTCACGGTTTGAGAAGTCGAAAACTTGTTTCTGACACTAAAGTACCCTCCATAACTGCCTACTTTGTTCACCTGACCATCAGGACACGGCGTATTTTCATTGGCCGTAATATAGAAATTCTTTCCATCTACTGGTGCAAAATTGGCAGCACGTTGCACCGTCGGCTGTGGACCGGCAAGACGCAAATACAATACCGTAATTGGTATTGCGATAAGCATCAAGACAAAACCTATAAGTGCATAGGTACGAGGCGTCCAATGCAGTTTTGGCATACTGAAGCGCTTCTTAATAACCATCTGCTTCTAGCGTAGCAAAGCATGCTGTGATATGCAATTCATGCTATACTATACACACATGGCTGAAACCAAACCGCTTCACCATATTGCAATTATTCCAGACGGCAATCGCCGGTGGGCAAAAGCTCATCATCTTCCTTCAATTCTTGGCCACCAAAAAGGTGCCGAGGTAACCAGAAAAATTCTTAAGAAACTCGATGCCATGGGCATTCATACTATTACGATCTGGGGGTTTTCTACTGAGAACTGGAATCGAGATGAAGAAGAGGTTGCAGGACTCATGAAGCTTTTTACTCAATTTATTGATGAACTGTCCAAAGAGATTCACCAATACGAAGCGCGCGTCTACCAGCTGGGAAATAGGACAAGACTTTCCCCAGAGCTAGTCAAAAAAATAGAAAAACTTGAAGCAGATACCAAACACTATACCAAACACGTGTTAAACATTGCTCTTGATTACGGCGGGAGAGATGAGATGCTTCGTGCGATTAAGAAAGGAATTGAGGAAGGTATTGAGTTTAGTGAAGAAGCATTCACCAAGCTTCTTGATACCGGTGATCAACCGTACCCAGAACCAGATTTTATTATTCGTACCAGCGGTGAGCAGCGCCTCTCAGGACTTATGCCATGGCAAGCAGTATATGCAGAAATTTTATTTTTAGAAAAGTATTTTCCTGACCTTACCGAGAAAGATCTTGAAGATGCAGTAGAAAATTATTATGCCAGGCAACGAAGATTTGGAAAATAAATCATTGTATTCCCTCCTCAAACCCCTACAATAGTAATATGGCACAAAAAGTGAATCCTCAGATATGCAAACCCTCACGTCCAGCAGGGATGACTGGGGCCGTCTATGGCTTAGGATTTTTAGGTGCACTTGTCTACGTTCTCCAACATGCCACGACATTCTGGATAGGCACACTAGGGGTCTTGAAGGCTATTGTCTGGCCTGCGATTCTTGTCTACAAAGCTGCTGAGCTTCTGAAGTTATAAGTAGGATTCAATCTCACGAATTGTTCGTTTGTCCTCAACGATACGGACATGACCAATCACAGGGATTTGTTTATTTATCATGCCATCATCAGTAAGACTTGAGTTAGGCAGCACAAAGTCATCAACACGAGGATAAAGATTCACAATTTTTTTCTTGTTTATTCCATCTTCCAGATGAGAGATAACTTCCGAGGTCGGTACCAGATCACTCACAGACGGGATAAGACTTGATGCCAGCATACCTTTGATCGGACCTGCGATATTGATAATTCGAGTAATTCTTGGTGCAATTTCTTTATTTTTCAGGAGGCTAATTGCGATAATGCCCCCCTTACTGTGTCCTATGACAATAATATTTTCTAGCTTATTTTTATGTATATATTCCTCTACATCCTTTGTCGCTTCAGGGACAGATTTCATATCACTCCCAATTTTTTCGACAAAATGGATACGGTATCCTTTCTTGTGAATTGCCTTCCCGATTTTTTTCAAAGACACCCACTCGGCGTTATGCCCCTGCAGCAAAATAACATCTCCTTTGTCCCCTACTGACCAGGATTGGGGAGGATGGGGAGTAAGAAAGGCGAGGACGTGGTTACGCAGAATGAGGTAAATGTCGATAACGGCATAATAGGGCCAGTTATACCAGTGCATATATTCATTGTAGTAAGCGAACTGTAGAGAAAGCAAGGAACTTGCCCAATGAGTAAGCGCTATTGGTATAATAATATCAATGTTCCGTTCTATCTGGAATCGTAGTTCACACACACTTGATATACTCGTGCTAGTAATCCTTTGCAGCACTGTTTTTCTACTTTCATATACCTGTGGACCGGCACTAGACACGTGGTATCACATCAAGCTAGGTGAAGTGTTTCTTCAAAAAGGATTACTCTACCATGATGTCTTCTCATTTTCAGCATTCAACCGGCCAACTATCCCCTATGAATGGCTCTTTCAAGTACTCATTTATAGTACTCAAAAGCTATTTGGAATAGCCTCTCTTGGGATTTTTGTTGGTATTTTTTCAGTCATACAAATTGTACTTTTTTATATTATTTTGAGAAAAATTTTCTCGGTGCATCCTTTCAGTGCATTTCTACTCAGTTTCTTTTACTTTGCCACTATTACTAATTTTCTTATCCAAAGGCCAACAGTCGTTGCCAATGTCTTTTTTGTCCTCATCATTTTTCTTGTTTTTCTGTACATCTACAAACAAAAAAATTATCTATGGATTGGTATTCCGCTGATGCTTGTTTGGACCAATCTTCATGCCTCCTTCATACTTGGCATTGGTGTCACAGCTATGTACGCCACCGTGTGTTTTGTCCTTTCTTTGATGACAAAGGAAAACAATTGGCGACATCGTAGCCTGGTGCTTTTGGGGTATACAGGACTCTTTTTACTTATCAGTGTATTACCGCCGCTTCATGGATTGCAGTACACGACCTATCTGCAATATGCCATGTATCACAATAACCTGACGAATATCATTGAGTGGCTCCCTCTCTTTTCTTCCAATATCGTAAGTTTTTGGATCTATACCGGTTTTGTTGCTCTGGTATCTCTTTTTATTTTTGTCTGTTATCGCAAAAACATACAAACACTGATACTTTTGAGCCCACTTATGTTTCTTATGCTTATCCCCTACATGGCAAATCGAAATATACTCTATGGCATGTTCGCTGTTATGCTCCTTTTCGGATACCTGCTCTCAACCCTTGAACAACAACACGCAAAGAAGAACAAACGCTATGTTATCAGTAGCGTCATTGGACTTTCTCTCATGTGTATTGGATACATCGCGTATCTACAACCATTTAGTTACTTTGCCAATACTGAACACTATCCAGTAAAGGCTGCTGACTTTATACTTTCCCAACAGATCAAGGGGAACATGTTCAATAATTACAAATATGGTGGATACCTGTTATACCGCCTGTATCCACAGCAAAAAGTATTTATTGATGGGAGAGGTGACATGTATTTGTGTTGCGAGCTCCCAAGACTTAATACCCTCACGACACTTGATATGCAAAATAATACACAAGGATTTGCTAGTTCATTTACCAAACTAACACAAGATTATGATATTTCTTTTGTTCTGACTACCCGTGCTCCTGGCATAGACACACGGCTGACAAAACTTCTTTCACAAGATCCACACTGGTCACTGGTTTTTTGGGACGATGCAGCACAAATCTTTGTAAAAGATAATGGTATCAACACATCGCTTATTCAGAAGTATGGTGCAACCGCCGCAACCCCGTATGGGGTATCACCATACGCGTCAACCGATATGGAAAAGGCAAAACAAGAATATTTGCGCATGATCAGTATTTCAGACAGTGCTATTTCCAGAAACAATGTCGGACTGATCGATGTAAAAGAGAAAAATGTTTCTGATGCAGAAGCTCAGTTTACTCGAGCGATACAACTTGAACCAGATTATTTCCCACCATATATCAATATGGCACTCCTAGATATTCAGAGTAAAAACTTTGATGATGCCAAAGCATTACTCACCAAGGCAATCTCTGTTGATCCAAAAAATCCTATCACGTATGTCTATCTCGGACAAATCTATGCCAAGATCGATCAGGATATCAATCAAGCAAAATCAATTTGGCAGCAAGGAGTAGACAGTGTCACTGATCCTCAAGCACAAGCAGAACTCCAACAGTTGATAAATGGGAACTAACTACACTAAATTCGCCCGACTTTCATTGCATAATATCCTATAAGCTATTATAATCCCCACATGCCTGAAATAATCTATGCAGATAGCAATGTAGCGACTTTTGCAAGGGAAGCTCAACGAGCAAGAGAAATGCGAAACGATGCTGATAGTTATCGGCGCAGTACGGTCACACCTGACCACACATTAGGTGATGTAACTACATGGATACAAATGCTTGAAGCAGCAGATTCTGTAGAAGAGAGTGCTGCAACGAATACCGGACAAAAGAAACTTGCGCAAGGAGCTGAAAATCTTGTTATCGATTCTCCACAAGCTAGAAGACGAGGAAGGTTAATAGCCATCACGTGGGAAACCCTTTCGCCTGAAAGAGCAAGGGAAATTTTTTACTCCCATCGGGTTATGAACATCTTATTCCCTCATAATTTCCCAATATTTTATGCTGCATGGGGCAGCTCAGATGGGAGAAGAATTACTGGGACAGTAAGAGAAGAGATTGTTAAGACAGAGGGAGAGATCGTGTATCCAATTGATGATGTTTGGGATGTTATGCATGCTCTCCAATTGCCTGTTGGTATGGACCCTAGTGGGGTGAACTATCATAGGGGGGCAGATGGAGGGGAATACTTCCTAGATACACTTTTTAGAATAAGATCGAGATCCTGGGATATGGGGAGAGTTTTAGATTATATGAATGATCAAGCGGCTCATCCAGATATCATATATTCCGATGACGACAAACGCCAAGTAGCTCATGCCATAGAAAGACTATTAGTGAATGAACAAAAAAGGAGTGGCGCAGAGGATTTTTAAATGGTGACCCCAGCAGGATTCGAACCTGCGACCAATTGCTTAAGAGGCAACTGCTCTACCGCTGAGCTATGGGGCCAGCTGAGTATATTTTACTCCAAAGCCTCCCCAAGGACAAGAGAATTGCCTAGTTGGCTTGAGGCACTCGGATGGCATTAACCAGGATGACCGGCCTGTCTTTGGTGTCTACTTTACCCGATACGATCAAGACATTATCTTTCACTAGATCATTTTTATGTATCTCAAAAACTTTAGGGAAGACGATACACTCGATATTACTGCCATCAATGGCACTCAGTACCATAAATGCCATCTCAGCATTTGTTTTCTTCGTGAAAAGTCTCTTGACCTGAGTAATGTACCCAACCAGAGTTACATCAGTCCCATTTGGCAGTTCCTCAATTTCACTTAACTCATGAGTTTTTTCACTTTGGGCAATTTTTAATTTCTTTTCTTGAGGGTGAGATTGCAGATACACTCCCAACAACTCTTTCTCAAATCCTAGCTTTTCTTCGTGAGAAAAATCGTCCACTTCCCCAAACGTTGATTGAAAATTTTTGGCTGTTACTTCTTCTTCACTATCATCACCAAAAAGACTTACTTGCCCATCAGCCTTACGCTTTTTGGACTTCGTTACTGCTTCCACAATTTCTGGATAGACTGCCAGCATCACTGAGCGCTTCCCAAAAGCATCCATGGCACCTGCTTTGATAAGGCTTTCTAGAGTCTTTTTATTAATTGCAGCCCCTGAAAGACGGTTGATAAAATCTTCAAGTGATCGATATGGTCCTTTTTCTCTCTCTTCTATGATCATAGAGATTGCTGCTGCACCGACGTTCTTGATGGCAGAAAGACCAAATCTAATTTTTGTGTTGTCTTCAATAGAAAACTCGGCAACTGATTTATTAATATCTGGGATCAATAGCGTGAGACTCAGTCTCTTACACTCTGCCACTGCTTGTGCAATTTTCTCATCACGTGCCGGTCCCGTGACACCACGAGATTCTGCCGTCAGAAGTGCTGTCATGAACTCTACTGGATAATTTGCTTTCAAAAATGCCGTGCGATACGCAATGGTGGCATAACAGGCAGAATGCGCTTTGTTAAATCCATATCCCGCAAACGGTGCGATCAGATCATACAGCGCACGTGCTTCTTTCTCAGATAATTTGCCATATTCTTGTGCACCCTCCATAAAATGTTCTTCCTGTTTTTTCATCTCTTCAGGAATTTTTTTACCCATGGCTTTTCTAAATTTATCAGCATCAAGCCACGTATACCCAGCAATGGTAATAGCAGTAAGCATAACGTCATCTTGGTACACCAACATTCCTAAGGATGGTTTCAGAAGGTCTGTCAGACGGGGATCAGGATATCTGATAAGTGCAGGATTATTTTTTCTGGAGATGTATTCAGGGATACTCGCAATTGGGCCAGGACGATACAGAGCAACCATAGCAGCAAGGTCAAAAATGGTTGTTGGTTTCAGTTCTTTGATATAACGTCTCATGCCAGCAGATTCAAATTGAAAAATACCTGTCGTCTCGGCACTTGAAAGCAGCTCATAGGCCTTTTTATTATCAAATGGAATTTTAGAACTATCGATTTCTATCCCTTGATTGGCCTTAATAAATTTAATTGCTTCTTCAATAATGGTTAAGTTGCGAAGTCCTAAGAAATCCATTTTCAGAAGTCCGACCCCGTCTTCTCCAACATCGCGCATATCATATTGTGTAACTACTTTTTCTCCCCCATTTGGTTCTCTCTGAATTGGCGTAAAATCAGTCAACGGAGCAGGCGCGATCACGACACCTGCCGCATGGACTGATGCATGGCGGGAGACACTCTCAAGTCCCTGTGCCAGGGTAATAAGATTTCTAGTTTCTTCTTCTTCATCATACAGGCGTTTCAGATCAGGACTCTCTTTAATTGCATTTTCCAAAGAGATCGAATGCCCTTGCCATCCTGGTGGGATGAGTTTGGCGATGCGATCTGTTTGAGCAAAAGACATACCGATGGCTCTTCCCACATCTCTGATCACCCCTTTTGCTTCCATTTTCCCAAACGTAATAATCTGTGCGACTCGATCCTTGCCATATTTCTCAGTCACATACGCCACGACTTCTTCTCGTCTGACATCAGCAAAGTCCAGATCAATATCCGGAGCCGATGGACGAAGTGGATTTAAAAATCTCTCAAATGGAATATGGAAAAAGAATGGATCGATGTCAGTAATTCTGATAGTATACGCGACCACTGATCCAGCACCCGACCCTCTTCCTGGCCCCACACTAATACCATGATCCTTTGCCCAGTTCACAAAATCCGCAACGATCAAGAAATACGTTGCATACCCTTTTGTCTCAATAACATGCATTTCATAATTCACTCTACGCATGATCTGTTCAACTGTTGGGACATCAATTGATTGAGGATCATCGGCGCCATTTTGATAATCATCTCCTTGTGGTTCTTTTGAGAAATCGTATCCTTTGATCTGGTCATAACGATTGGCAAGTCCTTCATACACCATTTTTCTTAAATACGTGTCTGGCGTTAATCCATCAGGGATGGGGAAGTCAGGCATATGCCATTTCCCAAGCTCAATCTCGACATTGCATCTTTCTGCAATCTTGACCGTATTCTCCACTGCCTCTGGATACTCGGCAAAAAGCTTCTCCATCTCCTCTGCAGTTTTGAGATAAAAGTCAGGGGAGTCGATCATAGATAACTTTCTATTGGGGGTATCAACCGTAGTCTGTGTCTGGATACACAGAAGAATTTCTTGTGCTTTTGCATCAGTAGGTTTGGTGTAGTGATTATCATTGGTTGCAACCAGTGGAAGACCTAATTTTCGAGACAGACCAACAAGTAATTCATTACAACGATCTTGTGGCCCGACATGTAAATGCTTTTGAAGTTCCAGATAAAAATGATCTGGACCAAAGATTTCAGAGAGTGCCTTGGCACGACTCTCTGCTTCTTTTTCTTGTCCTGCCAGCAGTGGGTCAGAGACAAATCCATTCACACAGGCTGATAGGCAAATCAGTCCTTCGCTGTGTTCGCGCAGAAGATCCAGATCAGTACGAGGTTTGTAATAATATCCCTCAAGCCATGCCTTACTGACAATACGCATGAGATTTTGATATCCAGTAAAATTCTCCGCCAAAAGAATTAAATGGTTATAATCTCTTTCACTACTTTCCCTACTAAATCGTGACCCTTTAGTAATGTATATTTCACAACCAATAATTGGTTTAATGCCTTGTTTTTTACATTCGGAATAGAAACGTACAGCCCCATACATCACTCCATGATCAGTAATAGCAAGTGAGTGCATACCAAGATCTTTGGCATAGCTCACCAAATTTTTAATTTTGGAAAGCCCATCAAGAAGTGAGAATTCAGAGTGGTTATGAAGATGTACAAAATCAGCCATAGTGTTTCGATCGCAAGCGATCCTTATCGTACCCTCATTGTATTTTTTTTCAAACAATTAGGCAAGGAGTTTTTCTAATTTTTCTTTGATGATCTCAGGTTTTTCTCGACCCTTAAGAGACTTCATGGCCTGCCCGAGGAGAAACATTAATACATTGGTTTTGCCTGCTTTATAACTGGTCACTACCTCAGGATTCTCTTCTAATACTTTCTTTAAGATATCGTCCAGCTCATCCACGTCAACTCCTGCGACTCGTGATGCTTCAATGATTTGCATGATCACATCAGCTGGCATGTATTTGGTAATATCTACTTTTCTATTAATCAACCAATTCGCGATATGAGTTGGTTCTGGATGGACGGAAACCAGTCCACTATCTTCACAACAAATTTCAAAGAAATCAGCAAGCGCTTTATCCCGTGTGAGTAAATCTGCATTATATGCTGAAAGTGCATACTGCTTGATAAATCGTTCTTTTTTAGCATCAGGCAACTCTGGCATTGATTGCATAAGTGCAGCAATTTCCTCTTTGCTAAATTCTATTGGTGGGATGTCTGGCTCTGGGAAATAACGATAATCATGCGCTTCTTCTTTGGATCTCTGTCCTACTGTTTTACTTCCAGCCTCTATAAATCCTCGGGTTTCCTGCATAGGATAGGTGCCGGTATCAAGAATTTCTGCATGCCTTTTAATTTCAAAATTAATTGCTTTTTCGACAAACGAAAATGAATTAATATTTTTTACTTCTACTTTATAGGGAGGAAGTTTTGTTTCTCCAACTTTTCTCAAAGAAATATTTGGTTCCAGTCGCATATCTCCCTTATCCATATCAGCGTTGGACACCCCAAGATAGCGGACAATTTGCTGGAGTCTTTGTAAGTATTCTTTTACATCCTCTGCGCTATCAAAATCTGGCTCTGTCACTATTTCTACCAGTGGCACACCACTTCGGTTGAAATCAATCAAACTTACTCCATTGCCATCAATATGTTCATGAATCAGTTTACCTGTATCTTCTTCCATGTGGACACGCGTTATACCAATCTTTTTGCCATTGGAAAGTTCTACCCACCCATTGGTGCAAAATGGTTCATCATACTGACTGATCTGATATCCCTTTGGTAAGTCAGGGTAAAAATAATTCTTACGATCAAATTTAGAGACAAGAGATATTTCACAATTTAGCGCCATCCCGATCATAATGCACCAATCAATAGCTTTTTTATTTGGTACTGGGAGTGCCCCAGGAAGACCAAGACACACTGGACAGGTGTGCGTATTTGGCTTCTCACCAAAATAGTTGGCATCACAGCCACAAAACATCTTGGAATTTGTTTTCAATTCCACATGTACTTCAAGTCCAATGACTGGTGTATATTTCTTTAAAATTTCTTCCATATTTATTCCCATTCTTTCTCTGCAAGCAACATATGTCATTCTGAACGCAGTGCGCCGCTACTGCGTAGCAAGTGCTCTTGGGGCGAAGAATCTCTATCTATAAATAAGATCCTTCGCGCTGCTCAGGATGACACTACAAGTTTGGTTTCTGCTTCCAGAATTCTGTTTCTTTCTCATACTGATACGCTAAGTCTAAAATCGTGCTTTCACCAAATTGCCTCCCCATAATCTGCATCCCGATTGGTAAACCAAGTGATGAAAATCCGACCGGCATATTAATTGCACATAGTCCCGCAATAGCTGATGGTTCTGTCAAAATATCAGCTTTTTCCCCAAACATCGGATCATCTGCCTGCCCAATTTTAATAGCTGGTGTTGGGAGTGTTGGGCCGATGATGACATCAACCTCGGCAAATGCCTTGGCAAAATCCTCAACAATAAGTGTCCTTACTTTTTGTGCTTTTTTGTAATAGGCATCGTAGTAGCCACTAGAAAGTGCATAAGTGCCAAGCATCATACGACGCTTTGCTTCTTCTGCGAAATATGAGCGATCATTGCCATATCTGATGCCATCAAATCGAGCCAGATTGGATGATACTTCTGATCGCATCAATATCGTGTAGACATCAATAGCATATTTTGGATCGAACAACTCAATTTTTTTAACCGTATGGCCTTTGCTTTCCAAAAGTTTGAGTGCCTCTTGTACCTTTGCAACAACCTCACTGTCCACTCCATCAAAATAATCATCTGCGATACCAATAGTCATTTTCTTGCCTGCTTTCATGGTCTCACTGTACTTCTCGACAGGAAGAGATGAACTGGTCGCGTCATGTGGATCTTTGCCGGCGAGTACTTCTAGTATCGTTGCAGCATCTTCAACTGTTTTGGTCAGTGGTCCGGGACTATCGGTACTGGATGCCATGGCGATGACTCCATAGCGACTTACACGCCCATAGGTTGGTTTTAGCCCAACTAGTCCGCACCAACTTGCTGGCCCTCTCACGGAACCTGCTGTTTCACTTCCAATTGCCGCCAATGCTTCATCACTTGCCACACTTGCCGCTGCTCCACCTGATGATCCACCTGGATATCTCTCCACATCCCATGGGTTACGTGTCGGCCCATAATCAGAGGTAGCGGTACTTGATCCATGTGCCCATGCGTCCATATTGGTTTTTCCCAAATGCACAATACCAGCATCCATAAGTCGCGAGACAACCGTTGCACTATATGGTGGAATAAAATCATCCAGTACTTTACTGGATGCAGTCGTTCGAATATCTTTTGTGCAGAAATTATCTTTAATAGAAAATGGTAAGCCCAGAAGCGGCTTATCCTCTCCAGCAGAGAGAGCCTCGTCAGCATCTTTTGCCATCTGCAATGCTTTGTCTTTTGTAACGGTAACAAATGAGTTGAGTTTTGGGTCTATTTTTTCAATTCTTTCAAGATATGCCTGAGTTAGCTCGAGAGAGCTAATCTCCTTATTTTTCAATTTTGACTTTGCCTCTTTAATGGTAAGTGTGTGTAAATCCATACTATGCATTATCTCCTTCCTCTAGGATCGCTGGGACGAGCACCAAGCCATTATGTTTGTGTTTTGCATTTTTGAGTGCGTCGTCTTGAGAAAGAGTGGTGAACTCATCCACTTCATCCTCACGATACACATTTTTAGTCTGAGTAACCATATTGGTCCCTTCGACTTTTGATGTGTCAATCTGACTGAGCTCTTCAATATAGGCAATTGTCGCGTCCAGCTGAGTAGCTAATTTTCCCTCTTCTTCTTTTTGAAGAGGAAGGTTAGCCAATTTGGCAATATGAGCAATATCAATTTTCATAATTTCATTATATCGCTTTCTCCCCCACAAAAAAATCCCCTTTCGGGGACTTCCTGTGTTGCACAACAAAATCCCCAAGTTACTACACTTGTTGGTTTTGTTGATTTTTTCGCACCTTCGCTGCTTTTTTGTAAAAACTCTTACGAGATTCTATGTATTTAAAGAATCTATCGACATGGACTTTTTCATTTGGTGCGTGGGCATTATCACTGGCAACAATAATACCAATCAAGAGTGGTTCCACCCCGATCTCACTCTGGATGAGTGCAGAAAGAGGAATTGATCCGCCTCCACGATCGAAAACTGGCTCTACCCCGTATACTTCCTCCAGTGCTTCTTTTTCCATCTGTACCCATGGAGAATTCACATCAGTCATGATCCCGTTACCACCATGAATGTATTCCACTTCTACTTCTACCCCTTTTGGCGCGATCTGAGGGATATAGTTCATCACTAATTCTTTGATTTTCTCAGGTTTCTGATTGGGGACAAGTCTGGTACTAAATTTGACGTGTGCCTCATTTGGGATAATTGTCTTGGCACCATTGCCAGAGAATCCTCCCCAAATCCCATTGGCATCAAAAGTTGGGCGAGCAGAGATTCTCTCTTTCGTTGAATAATTTGTATCCCCCCAGACAGATCGTGCACTCCCTGCATCTTTTAAGAAATCTTCCTCAGTAAATGGTACTTTTGCCAAATTGGCACGTTCTTCTTCAGACACATCAATAACATCACCATAAAACCCCGGGATCAGCACTTTACCAGTCTCAACATCATACAATTTGGTCAGTATATAGGCGAGTGCATTGATAGGGTTAAGTATCCCTCCACCAAATTCACCTGAGTGTAAATCAGTAGAACCAAGTCTCACATTGATCTGAAAATACGCGATACCACGAAGACCATAGGTAATTGCCGGGATCGTTTCCGTTGCAAAATGAGAATCATTCACCACAAAAACATCACCCTTGAGGAGTTCTTTGGTCTCAGGCTCTTTCATCCACGCCTCGATATTTTCTCCACCTGACTCTTCCTGTCCTTCCATTACAAATCTAATATTTACTGGCCATTTTTCTCCCCACTCTTCACTGAGCTCTTGAAGTGCAAAAAGCTGTGCCATGATATGACTTTTACTATCAGATGCACCTCTGGCGAGAATATAGTTATCAACAATTGTTGGATTAAAAGGATCTGATGTCCAATTTTCTATCGGATCAACGGGCTGCACATCATAGTGGCAATACACGATAATTGTTGGATTTTCAGGATCATCAATGCGCTCAGCATAAATAACCGGTGCCATATCCTCATGCCCTTTGGCATATTTATACGAAATGTTCTTAAATCCAAGTGCTTCTAATTCTTTGGTAATAAATTCAGCAGCACGCAACACATCTCCATGATGCTCAGGCAATGCTGAGATGGATGGAATCTTGATCAGTTCAAAGAACTTTTCTAAATATTTTTGTTTTTTCTCATCAGTCATATATATAGTATAAAAATCCCCTCGTTATAAGGCAATGATTAATTAATTTTGTCCCATTCTCCCCACCAAACAAAGACCATAGACATCTACTACACCTTTATCCATAAGCTGTCTGAGCTGAGTTGCCCCAGCGGCAGTACTACAATCAATATCCAGATACGTTGTCTCTCCTCGCTGTCTGAGTGTCATCCCTGGCAGAGGTGCTACGGTGATGGCATCCCCTTTCCACGCGACACGTACCACAGCACGTGCCCCAGTTTCCATCTGTACTCTCTGCACTACAACAGCCACATCATCCACTTCCCCTTCTCTGATAATCTGGTTTACTCGTGGATCATCAATACGCATAGTTGCCTCAGCGAGGGTTCTATCAATCAATTCATCCCCACCCATCAACCACGTTGAGACGAGTGTCGGTCTTTTCGCCCAGTATTCCAGAGATGCTGCCTCAAGCGTTTTCACACCTTGTCTTCTTGCCTCATCAAGCCCTTTCAGCTGTCTTCTCTGGGTATCCCCAGTCCATAACGGGTACAGCTCTTTGGGGAAGTGCCCATCCATTGCTGTTGCCTGATCAAAAAAGACCTGCACACCAGGATTGAGCTTGATACCCAAGGCATCTGCCAACGCACGAGCCTGATCCAAATATCCCAAGTGGGTATAGAACATATAGCCATGTTGCAATTCTTCAAGAACGAGAAGAAGTGCTTTTGGTGTCACTGCTATTGTCTCATCATTGAGTTGTCTGAGCGCGGCAAATAATTGGTCTGTCGTTTCAGGCCTATGTGGCAGCGTCACGGAGCGATCTCCTACGCGTACCGTTGTCCCTTCTATTTCCAAAGTCTGTCTGACGATCTGGCCATTGACGACTGAAATCACCCAGAATGGTAGTTCATGTTCTCCCAGAGCACGTCTTCCACCACCCTCAGAAACAATCTGGTTATACGTCTCACGAGCTTGTGGGTCACCTAAAAATTGACTCAAAACTAAGTGAGAACTCGTATCAAGTCCAAACTCTTCCACACTATTTGAAAGGCGTACCTGATCAAGCCGCTGCCCCATGATAAGCCGCGCCATATACACCTGCAATTCTGATTCAGCCGCAAACGGATGACTTACGAGATATGCTCGCATTTGTTCAACCAGGAATAGACCTCTCTCTTCTGCCGTTTTACCAGCATCTTCCCCATAGGCGTATCGTGCGACTTTGATAGCATATTCGATCTCACGCTGCAGACCCGTAACCCACAATTCAGATAATTGTGGATATCGATCCAGTGTCACTCCAGCTGCCACGACAGGGTCTTTGGTCAAAAAGACAAGCCCTTCAACATATCCCCCATATGTTTTTCTTAAGTAGGCCAGTACTTCCGTTGCTTTTACTCGTCCCTTGCCTTCATTCTCCACATTAAGAGCTCGTAACACCTGTTCAAGAGTTAGGGGAACTGGGCCGGCGAAATGATCCCACTGAATCGACATCCACCCGTCAAAAGCCCCAGAATTTGCAACAAGTTGCACACCATCTGTTTCTGTCACAACCAATTCAGGTTTTACCTTCCCTGTCGCTGATCCCCCACCATCAGTGTTATGGACAAATTCTGTCACTTCTAGCGCTGTCCCACTATCCACCACGGCTGCTCTCACGGCACCCTGTCTATTCATTGATTGATCTCCACCTAATATTTCACTCATAACTAATTTAGTGCATCATAAATCTGCGTATACTGATGCATCACTTTATCATTGGTGTACTGTTGTGCATTTCTCACGGCAGCGACACTCATAGATTTCCATAGTTTTTCACTCCTCACCAATTTCAATGCTTGTTTGGCATGTTTATCCACATCTGCAGGACGAGCCAAGTACCCTGTTTTGCCATGCAGTACTACTTTTGGTAGTGCACCAACATTGGTTGCAATAACTGGGGTGCCACACGCCTGTGCTTCTAAGGCCGCAAGTGAAAAACTTTCATACAGTGATGGGAGTAACAAGACGTGTGCTTTTTGATATAGTGCTGCTACTTCTTTATTACTCTTTACAGATTTTAAGAATGTTACGTGACGAATTTTATTTTTCTTTACATATTCACGTACTACTTTTTTCTCTGGTCCATCACCAACAAAAAGCATTTTTGCTTTAGGAAATTCTTTTACCACTTGTTCAAAAATTTGCACAGTCACCAATGGCTGTTTTACTTTTCTGAAATTTGATACGTGAATAAAAAGTGGTTCAGTCAAAGATTTCTCCACCGGATGAAACACTTCTTCATCAATAAAATTTGGGACAATAGTAATGTCTTTCTCAATACCATAAATTTTCAAAAGATTTTTTTTCAAATTTTCAGATGGTACAGTAATAACATCTGCACCATGAATGAGCCATTTGTTTAAATTTTTTGGCACGACATGGCCTGGTTTTTCCAAATTAAACCCTAAGACATCGCTACCGTGAAATGTAATAATAACTTTTACTGATTTGCCAAAATGTGCCAGCATATTTTTGGCGAGCAAACTCACGTGACCGAACAAGATGCCATAATGTGCATGAATAATATCGATATTTTCTTTTTGCACAATTGCGGCGATTTCATCAGCAAGCGCTAATTCATAAATTGGGAATGGAAATAGTGGATAGGAAAATCCAACTACTTTGTGAAATTTAATATTTTCTTTTCCACTCTCTGCACGGAATGCCGTTTCATAACTTAAGAAATGGACCTCATAGCCACGTTTTGAGAGCTCCTTTGCGGTTTCAAATGCTACCATTCCGCTTCCCCCTAACCAGGGAGATGCGACAACTAATATCTTTTTTTTCATATGATTTTTTAGGCAGGGGCTAGAAAAAGTTAGGAATGAAACCCATTGGGTCATCTAACCCGATTGGGTTAATACTCAAGTAAGGTTCGCCATATCTTTTGGCGATGGGGAAGCCATAGTTGCGTGCTCTGGCTTCGAAGAATTTCAGAGTATCAGCATCATTATCAATAGTTTTGCGTGTTCCCTTGCCTCCACCGAACTGAGACGTGTGCGCCAGAAGCGCTTTCATCTTGGTATCAAATTCATCAGTAATATCCAAAATAAATGATGGCTGGAATTCATTCCACATCATGTAAAAAAGGAATCGTGTTGGGCGATGTTTTTCCTGGCCTGTTTCGTAGCGAATCAGTCCTGAGGTGAAAAGAGCCTCTCTTACAAGATTTCCGGTAGCCATGTGATCAGGGTGCCTATCAAAGTAGTATGGAACCAAAACCATTTCAGGCTTGTGTGCACGAATTGCTTTAACTAATACATCCTGCAATTCTCGAGAATTAAAAAAGAAATTATTTGGTACTTCCAAGTTCTCGCGAAACTTTGCCCCCAGGATTTTTCGTGCTGCTTGTGCTTCTTTTTGTCTCTCTTCAACAGTTCCGTTGGTTGATAACTCACCAAGAGACATGTCAATAATACCTGTTGAATAGCCACGTTTTGCAGCCTTAACAAGCAGTCCTCCACATCCATCCTCGATATCATCTGGATGTGCTCCAAATGCAAGGATGTCTACTTTTTCATTTGATAATTTTTTAGGATCTATCATATTTTTAGTACAAAAAAAAACCTCCCGCTTCTGTGGGAGGTTATACAAAAAAAACTTCTCTCCCACGAAACATCAGACCCAAATAAGGGTGTGACGCTTCATTGGAAAGAAGTATTGCGTGTTCATGTCACAAATATGATACCAGAGGATTTTACCTTGTGTCAACAGGCAAACTACATCCGTGCAAGAATTGCCTCACGAGCACTCGCAGCAAGTGAGTCATCAAGAGGTGTAAGCATTACTTTCTCACCATATTTTTTCTCGAGTGCTTTTTCAATAAGCCAGTCTGCAATCATAGGATTTTTGGGTAAGATAGGACCATGAAAATATGTGCCGATAGAATTTTTATACACTGCTCCTTCTTCCTGAGCACTATCATTACTTCCATAGCCTTTGAGCACTTTTCCAAGTGGCTTAATACTTTTACCTAAGATTGTTCTGCCTCCATGGTTCTCAAAACCTACAATTGTCCCTGTGATACCAAGTTCAGGACTGAGCTCAACTGCAATATTTCCAATAAGCCGTTCACGACCTGGATTTTCGGTATACATATCTAAAACTCCCAGTTGAGGTAATTTTGTCCCATCGGCAGTTTTGTAATACTGTCCCAAATACTGAAACCCTCCACAGATATACAACCCCGGAACACCGTCTTCTATCATCTGTGCAAATGCTTTCTTTTTCTTTTGTAAATCTTTGGCAACAATTTCCTGCTGCATATCCTGTGCACCACCCATCATTAACAGATCACAGGACTGCAAATCTTTTTCGGTTGAGCCAACTCCAATTTCTCTGACAGTCACGTTAATACCTCGATCTTTACATCGTTTTTCAAGTACGATGACATTCCCCCGATCGCCATAGATATTCATCAGATCAGGATATAACCACCCGATGGTGAGTTGGTATTTTTTATTTTGTCTGTTAGTTGTATGTTTCATATATTTCCTTGACGTCATTCTGAACGGAGTGCGCCGCTACTGGGTAGCAAGTGCTCTTGGGGCGAAGAATCTATATTTAGAAATAAGATCCTTCGCTTTGCTCAGGATGACACTCTAAGCATCCCCTCACAAAATACTTCTCCCCGTTATAATTTTTCTCACATCAAGCATGGCAGAATACGTTGGCAAAATATAAAAAGTCTCTCCTTTTGGTGTATTTTTAACACCAGTTTCAATTGCCTCTTCAAGTGATGGGAAGACTCGCGCTTCACAACCCGCATACTGAATACGAAGTGCCATATCATATACTCTATCACCGCTAACGAGTACCTCAGCAAACGAATTGATGTATTGTTCCATATTCGTATCCCAGATCCAGCTCACGTCTGTCCCATCAGGGATTCTATCATTCAAAACAAAGAGCACACGGGGGTGTTTGGACAGAGACAAAACTGTCTCAATACTTTGATTTGTTCCTGTTGGATTTTTAGACAAAATGATTTGTATCTCTTTCCCATCTTTTTGCACTTTTTCTTGTCTGCCAAATGCAGGATGGACCTTCATCAGCGCATCTGAGATCTCACTATCAGTCGCGCCAATACGTTTTGCCACAGTCGCTGCTGCAGCCATATTGTATTGGTTATAGAGCCCTGAGAGTTCACTCGTAAATGGCTTGAATGCATACGTTGGTGTTGGTCTATTGAGGCCGCATGAAGGACAGTGCCAATCTCCCACGTGAGAATAACTTACTTTTTTATATTCAAGTTTACTCTCACAGCGAGGACAATAGGTACTATCTGCTCCATGAATAATTTCACTTTTTTGCATCTGTGAAACAGGCAGTCCAAAATAGATCGGTTTCTCAATACCAAGCCCCAACCAGGCAACCAATGGATCATCTCCATTCAGAACGATTTGCACATCGTTAAGTTTGGCAAAAGATGTCTGCCATTTCTTAGCAATAGTCATCAATTCTCCATATCTATCCAACTGATCTCTGAAGAGATTCAGACAAATAATATATGCTGGCATCACTTCCTTAAGCATCAATGGCAGGACATTCTCATCAACTTCAAAAATGAGAAAATCATACGAAATCTTTCCATCAATACGGCTGGCATTGAGAAATCCCGATGCCATACCATTCATTAAGTTGGCTCCCGACTGGTTATAAAAAATTTTCTTGCCATGTGACGTGAGCATTGAAGAAAGTAGCATAGACGTCGTTGTCTTCCCATTTGTCCCACTCACAAAAACGATCTGTGTTTGAGGGTTCATGCGGTGAAGCCGAGCGATAAATCTTGGATACATGCTCAGGACGATATATCCTGGCCAAGTAGAGCCACTTCCCTTGCCAATAAGTTGGCTCATTCGTGACACACACTTCCCTAAAATAATCAGTATTTGCATCATAGAAGATTACATGGAACGCAAGATCTTAATACGTTCTTCGATTGGTGGATGCGTATCAAAAAGTGAAGCAAACCATGCGCCTGCTTCTTTATTGGTAAAAGGATTTGCGATAAATAAATGTGCCGTCGCATTACTGGCGCCCGGCATAGGCGCTTTACTGTGTGCAATCTTTTCTAGTGCTGATGCCAACCCTTCAGGGTATCTGGTCAACAATACTCCTGATGCATCTGCCAAAAATTCTCGTTTACGAGATACTGCCAACTGAATAAGTGTCGCAACAATTGGAGATAAAATTGCAAAAATAATACCAATGATCAGGAAAAGTGATTGTAAATTCCCTTCCTCTCGATCATTACTGCGCCTACCGCCTCCCCACCACAGCGCATTGGTAAACATTTGTGCTAGAAGGGCTACAAATCCCACAAGAATGGCAACCACTGCCATGAGTCTGGTGTCGTAGTTTTTGACATGGGACAGTTCATGTGCGAGCACCCCTTCTAACTCAGCCTTATTCATCAGAGCAAGAAGTCCGGTCGTTACACAGACCACAGCATGTTTTGGGTCTCTACCTGTAGCGAATGCATTTGGGGCATCAGTCTGCATGACATACACTTTTGGAGTCGGGACGCCATCACCAATCGCCAAGTTTTCAACAATATGATACAGGGTTGGGTTATCCTTTTCCTGTATCTCTCGTGCGCCAACACTTGCTAGTACTAACTGATCAGAGTAGTAATAACTTCCAAGGCTGGAGAATCCGGCAAAGATGAGAGCAAATGCCGCAAATGTCCATTCGTTATACCCAAGTGCTTTGGCAAAGACATAAGACACGGTCACAATAAACACAGAAAAGAGAACCATAATAAGTATGGTTTTCCATCTGTTCCCACTGATCTGTGAATACAAATTCATAGTTAGAATTTTACCAAGACAGACTTTTTCTCTTCTTCAGTCGCTGCAAAGAATTGTGCAGACTTAAATCCGAGCATCTGGCCAAACATCATAGTTGGAAATACTGCTAACTTTGTATTGAAATCCATGACCATGCTGTTGTAGAACTGTCGAGCATACGCGATTTTATTCTCAGTATCAGATAATTCTTCCTGGAGTGATAAAAAATTCTCATTGGCCTTCAGTGTTGGGTAATTCTCACTGACCGCAAAAAGAGATTTGAGTGTCTCTCCAAGTTCATTATTTGCTTTTGCCTTTTCGCTAACACTCCCTGCTTCCATCAGCGCAGTACGCGCCTTGGTAATGTGCTCGAGAAGTTCTTTTTCATGCTTGGCATACCCTTTGACTGTTTCTACCAGATTAGGGATCAAATCACTTCTTCTTTTCAGTTGTACATCGATTTGAGAGAATGCTTCGTCAATACGAACTTTTGCCGTAATCAGGCTGTTATACGACGCCCATAGAAAGAGTGCTACGAAAGCGACAATTGCAATAATTACTAATCCTATTCCCATATCATTCACCACCTTTCAACCATTTCGCAAATTCATTATACCCTAACGTATTAAGAATATCTTTTTTCTCGGCCCACCCTCGTCTGGCATTATAGACGCCATACTGCATAAGGTCCATGTGAGACACTTCATGACTATCGGTATCGATCACCATTTTGACCCCATGCTTTATCGCTTCTTGAATAAGAGTATCAGGTAAGTCAGTGCGCTCTGGCCACGCGTTAATTTCTAGTGCTTTATTATGCGTCTTGCAGAAATCAAACAACGTGTCCCAATCAACATCATAGCTTTCACGCGAACCAAACAGTCTGCCCGTTGGATGAGCAAGAATTTTTACTTTGGGATGAGAAAGTCCCGCAAGAATTCTTTGTGTCATTTTCTCTTTACTCATCCCAAATGAGCTATGAATGGAGACAATACCAGCATCCAGGAGCGAGAGGCTCTTGTCATCTACCGAGAGCGATCCATTGGCCAGAATATCTATCTCGAGCAATTTAATTACTCGAACACTTTTTATGTTTGATTTAATGTGTTCGATATGCTCATCTCGCTTTTGGAGTATGGAAAAAATTTGCCTTTCTGTATGTTGAGAAACACTCGGATTATGTTCTGAAAATCCTAAGTATTCGTATCCAAGTTGTTCTGCTTTCTTAAGCATATCCTCCATGCTTGTCAGACCCAAGTCATGGCTTGGCTCGATAGGATAACTAGAATGGGTATGTAAATCCCCTTTGATATCTTTTAGTTCAACTAGGTGAGGCAGCGAGTGCTTTTCAGCGAGTTCAATCTCTCCTCTATCTTCTCGCATTTCAGGAGGTACCCATTCTAGCCCCATTGCGTTATAAAACTCTTCCTCTGTTTTATATTTTTCTCGAACTTCGGATTTTTTATCCAATCTCTTGATTCCATACTCTGAAAGAGATAATTTTTTTCTTAGTGCCAGATCACGCAAGTGGACGTTATGATGTTTACTCCCGGTAAAATGCTGCAAGAGTGACCCAAATCCTTCTATTGGCTGTACCATCAAATCCACCTGCTGACCACCACTAGTAAGTAGTGACGCGGTATTGGGGCCTTGCTCTATCACACGACTTTTATAGGGATACTGTACAAAATGAGCAATGACTTTTTCAGGCTCGTTAGATGCGACAGCTATATCTATATCCCCAACCGTAAAGACACGTCGACGAAGACTTCCCAGTGCCTCTGCCTGATGTACTTCAGGAATCTTTTTCAGATAGTCGGTTAGTTGCATGGCGATTTTGTCAGCGAAGGGAAGCAGCATGCGAGTTGTTTTACCAGCGCCTTTTCCAAACTCTTCTAAGGCTCGAATCAATGCTTGCTGAGACGTTTCACCAAATCTTTCAATCGTAAGCTTTTCACTTGTTAACTTTTTTTTCAGATCTGCAATGACGGTCTCAGGCTTTGATAAATGTAATTCTGTTACTAACTTATAGGCACGTTTTGGTCCAATACTGGGGACATCAAGAAGTGGAAAAACGGCTGCAGGAATTTTTTTCAGAAATGTCTCAAAATGTTTTACTTTTCCTTTTGTGACGAGTTCTGTCAGATGACCGCGCATGATTTCTCCAATTCCTTTGACATCTGCTAACTTCCCTTCGCGTACGAGATCAGTCACTTGCTCAGCACTGGCTGAGATGATATCTGCTGCTTTTTCATACGCAACTAACTGAAAATGATACTCACGATCATTCAGGATCGTCATTGCAGCGGCAACATTGCGCAGGAGTTTGGCTATCTCTGCATTGGTCATATCCTCACCTAGCGTAGCAGACCGTTGTGAGGAAAACAATAATTTGGTACAATAATCGTGCCCTTTTGGGGTTGTAGCTCAGTTGGTTAGAGCGTCTCCCTGTCACGGAGAAGGTCGCGGGTTCGAGCCCCGTCAATCCCGCAAGAACACTCTCTCTAATACGATTAAATCTAGTTGGGGAAATAGTATTAACTTTGAGGCATCAAGTGGAAAGTCCCATCAAGAATTGCATGTCCTAAGTCTGTCAATGTTAACTCCTGTGGCTCTTTACCTAAACGTTCAGCAAGCAAAGCAGCTTCCATCTTATACATAAGTCCCATTGCTGTGAGCTCATCAGCCCCTCGATGAGCAGTGGCTCCAACAGCTAAAATATAAAGTACAATACTGTTTTCACCAACTTGTGATTCTGGGAAAAGTCTCTGCCCTGTCCAAGCTGCGACACGCAGTGCAGCACTTCCTTCAGCTGCGCCAAGCACATTCATCATTTCATCAAATCTCTCCAGTTCTTCAGTACGCTCACCCCGGCGTAACCCATCACGAGCATCATTCCACAATGTAGACTCAAGAGCACGTGCATATTCTCCTGGACTAAAGACAGTGGTCATCTCTAGGTTTGAAAGGGCTAATCCTAAATCAATTTCGTTCGCCATGTCGCTGCATATTACAGGATTGTAAAAAAATTGTCAAATGCTATTAAATCGGGCTGATCATTCATCCCCTTGTAATCTTTTTCTTCCCCCTACATACTGAATACATGGCACATAATCACTACTTAAAAGTTCTCTTTGTTACTAATGGCATTTTTGTTTTTGCAGCAAGTCTTTTGGGTCCTCTATACGCGGTCTTTGTACAGAAACTCGGCAATGGTATTTTAACCATCAGTGCAACCTACGCAGCAGAGCTTCTCTCTGCGACAGTCTTTACGATCATCTTAAGTAGACTTCATGATAAATTCATCCGACACGAAGCACTTCTCTTGATAGGATTTTTGATCCGTGCCGTTATCTGGATTACTTTTATGTTTATCCACTCACTTCCTGAATTGATGATACTTCAGGTAGCACTCGGAATCGGTGATGCGGTAGGATCACCCGCATTTAACTCCTTCTTTGCTGAACATTTAGATAAGGATAAACATCTGCAAGAATATGCCGACTGGCAGGTGCTCAATAACGTTGCGGTAGCAGCGAGTACTATCGTTGGAGGATTTATCGCCAGTCTTTTTGGATTCCCAATGCTTTTTCTTACCATGGCATTATTAGCCTGTATTGCAGCAATCATCCTGATAAAAAATCTTCTTTTAGAGGCTCATTGACCGATGATAAAAAGGTGTTATAATGTGTGCACTGTCCACTCATTATGCCGCGTACAAAAAAAGCGAAAACAACTAAACCTCTTGCAACCCGGACAGTGAGAAGAACTCCTGTCAGGCCATCTATTGAGAGATATCAAAAAAATCCAATTGATTGGAGTCAATCCTATACAAGCCTCCTTTTGGGCGTCGTAGTCGTGATAGTCGGTGTGCTTTTTGTGGCATCTATTATCAGATCTCACAATGCCCTCAACCAAGAAACCAGTTCAATAAGTACTCAAAAACTCCAGCCAACACCAACACCAGCAACAAGTACCTATACCGTACAGGAAGGTGATAATTTGTGGAGCATTGCGATCAAATTCTATAACAATGGCTATGCCTGGACCAAGATCGCAGAAGCAAACAAGCTCACAACCCCTGGCAGTATCGACAAAGGACAGACACTGATTATCCCCACAGTGCAGCCAACACCTGCGACCTCATTTGGAGACTTACTTACGCCAACTCCTGCACCAAGCACACAACCAGTAGCTGCAGCCTCCAATGCAATTAGCGGGTCCACATATGTTGTTGAACACGGAGACAACCTCTGGGACATAGCAGTTCGTGCCTATGCAGATGGCTACAAATGGCCTGAAATTGCAAAGGCAAATCACCTTGCAAACCCAGGTCTGATCTTCTCAGGGAACGTACTTATAATCCCGCGCTAAATTTGCACTGAAGTAGTCAAATAGCTATAATGGATTCATTGCGGGCGTAGTTCACCGGTAGAATGTCTCCTTCCCAAGGAGAAGGTAGTGGGTTCGATCCCCATCGCCCGCTCCACGAGACATACCGGCATCGCATAATACAAATATATGTCAGAATTACTCGGACTTATTACACTTTCAACCATCATCTCTCTTCTTTTGTTTGTTCCATTTATTGACTTTCTTTACAGCATCCGCATGCAGAAAATGAACAAAGATACGCGGGACATGTTCGGTGAGAAGGTGAACATTTTTGACAAATTCAACGCATGGAAAGTTGGTACTCCTCATGGAGGCGGCCTTCTCATTATGCTTGTGACAACGGTACTTACTTTGTGGGCATATGGACTGTTTGGCGTGAATGTTAACCCGTGGGTTGCGGCAGTTCTTTTTATAGCGTTTATCGGATTTGGCCTCTTAGGGCTTCTTGACGATATTAAAAAGCTTACTCACAAGTCATCAGGTTTTTTTGGGTTGGGTTTTGTGCCTAAATTCATTATCCAATGGGTGCTAGCGTTAAGTATCGCCTATATCCTTCAGGCACATTTGGGCTTTCACTTCCTCTTTATTCGTGGGCTTGGTCTGGTGCAGCTTGGATTTCTTTCTATTCCTTTCATCGCATTCGTCATTGTCGCATTTGCCAACGCCATGAATATCACTGATGGTGTTGATGGTTTGGCTGGAGGACTCACACTTATTTGTTTGATCGCCTTCCTGGCAATCAGTGCCAATCAGCTCGACCAACCCCTCGGCATTTTTATTGGCATTCTCATGGGAGCGATTGGTGCATTCCTGTACTTTAATGTCTATAAAGCACGCATTTTCATGGGTGATGTAGGTGCGTTGTCCCTAGGCGCTGTGCTGGCAGTTATTGGACTTCTGACCGGCAAAATCCTTGCGTTGAGTTTTATTGGTGCTGTCTTTATCATTGAAGCAGCCTCATCTGGCATTCAACTTTTGTCATGGAAATTTAGAAAAAAGCCAGTATTCCCAGCCTCCCCTCTGCATTTGTACCTGCAAAATAAAGGTTGGGAAGAACCAAAGGTTACGATGCGACTCTGGCTTCTTGGCTCACTCTTTGCCATCATCGGACTGTATATTGCCTTTATTAGATAAATGCACAAAGCTGCCCTTGTTTTACTTATTGTTACTGGTGTTCTCTCTCTTTTTGGCCTACTCATGGTCTACGATGCATCGTCCTTTGTTTCGTTCCAGACATTTGGCAATCGCACCCACTATCTCACTGAACAAACAATCTCTCTTGCCATCGGCATCGTTGGGCTCATTATCGCAAGTTTTATACCATACAAAACACTTTTAAAACTCGCACTTCCCCTTCTGATCGGGACACTTTTTCTTCTCGTGCTCGTCTTTGTTCCTGGCATCGGGCTGAGCCTCAATGGGGCACATCGTTGGATACGACTTGGATTTGGGACCTTGCAGCCAACTGAAATTGCAAAAGTCACACTAGCGATATACCTCGCCGCATGGCTTTCTCGCAGCGAGAAAGGCCGCTTAACCGCATTTTTAGTGTTAATTGGACTCACACTAGGGCTTGTCATGCTTCAGCCAGATATGGGCACAGGAATGATCATTTTGGGGGAGACGCTGTTGTTGTATTTCCTTTCAGGCAGCCCAGTCAAACAATTTCTTGCTATTTTGCCAGGGATCGGCATTGTCGGTGCATTTTTGGCCATCATTGAGCCATATCGTATGCAAAGACTGGTTACCTTTCTCAATCCTGACACCTCCATTAATACGCAGTCCTATCACGTACGTCAGATCTTGATCGCTCTGGGAACCGGTGGCGTATTTGGGGTGGGGATAGGAAATTCTCTGCAGAAATATGCCTATTTACCTGAGAACATGACTGATTCTATTTTTGCCATTATCGGTGAAGAGTTTGGTTTTTTAGGCACAACAATTTTTCTTGTCGCCTGCATTATCTTCCTCTACTGTGTCTTCTCTATAGCGACAAATGCGCCAAGCAAGGAAGGGAAGTTGCTTGCCGGGGGAATAGGCGCCTTTCTTGGCATGCAAATGCTTATTAACCTCGCTGCACAGACAGCCCTCATTCCACTTACTGGTGTACCCCTCCCTTTTGTATCCTATGGAGGGACAGCCCTTATCGTGGACCTTATCACCGTAGGTATTGTATTAAATATCGCAAGGAGGCAATAATACACATATGAAAGTTCTTATCACCGGAGGCCATTTCTCACCAGCACGTGCGGTAATGCATGCCTTCCCAAAATCAGTGCAGATCGTCTATGTTGGAAGGAAACATGCACTCGAGAAAGACAGTGCGCTTTCTCTAGAATATACCCTGTTACAAAAAGAGGGTGTCCCATTTCGAGAGATACAACCAGGACGATTTCATAGACTTCTCTACCGAAATACTCCGCTTTCTTTATATAAGATCATCAGAGGCTTTTTCCAGGCGTGGGCTATCGTCAACGAAGAAAAGCCAGATGTGATCCTTTCTTTTGGTGGATACGTCGCACTGCCTATTTGTGTTATCGGATTTCTTAAAAACATCCCTATCGTTTTGCATGATCAAACATTTGAGACAGGACTGACCAACCAACTCCTCTCTTATGTTGCAACAAAAGTATGTCTTTCCTGGAAATCTTCTGTCAAATATTTTCAAAAAGGGAAGACCATCGTTACCGGAAATCCTAATCTTGCAGAGATATTTTCCTATCGTGCACAAGAAGGGAAAAAGCATCCACTGACTATCCTCGTCACGGGAGGCAATTCAGGATCTCATCGAATTAATGTATACATCGAACATTCATTGAAAGAGCTTCTTTCAATCGCGACGGTTATTCACCAGACTGGTGATGCACAAGAGTTTAAAGACTATGACCGGCTTACCAAACTCGTTTCGTCATTCCCGCCAGAACTCCAGAAGAAATATCATATCCAGAAGTTTTTTACTCCAGAAGAGCTCCATATGCATGAAGCGACCGCTGATCTGGTAATCAGCCGTGCGGGCGCTAACACGGTTGGAGAACTGGCAATTTTGGAGAAACCTTCTCTGATGGTACCTATTCCACATACCCAGAGAGACGAGCAAAAAAAGAATGCGCAGTTTCTCAAAAATGCTGGTCTTGCGGTCGTAATAGACCAGGAGACAGTGACAGATGAACAATTTTTAGCCACTGTTCATGATATGATAAAACATAATGAAGACTATACTCTCAAAGATTCATTTAAGGCTGAAATCGATACGCATCAAGAAGCCGCAGCCCATGTGGCGAAAATCACTCAGCAAGCTGCCTCAAGAGAGAAAACAAAGGAAGTTTCGTAGTCTTTTTTTACGCATACTCCTTTTTCTTGGTATTTTTCTCATTACCATAGCCATCCTTATCGGTATACAACTGATAAAAAACACACGAACTGCGGTGATGAATCCCCTGGGAAATTTTGTGAACGATGCATCCGAAGACCAACTCAAACAAGCGCTCGCGACACAAGGAGTGAGCTATACATCCATTGCCCTCAGCACAGACGGTGCATATATTGTCCAGGTAAACTCATACATCACTGCGATATTTTCACCTAAAAAGGATATTTTTACGCAGGTGTCCTCTTTACAACGCATCACGAACCGCTTTACAATAGATATGAAGAAGGCGTATCAGATAGATTTCCGCTATGATACGCCCGTTATTCGTACTACATCATTATGAGTGAACAAAAAATTGTTGTTGGAATTGATGCAGGATCTGCCAAGATTGTCACGGTTGTTGGGAAAGTAGATGAAGAAGGCGTAGTTAATGTCCTCGGTGTTGCAGAAGTTACCTCAAGTGGTATTAAAAAAGGTCAAATTGTTGATATCGATGAAGCAGTGACCGCTATGAGTAACTCACTTGATGGTGCAGAGCGCATGGCCGGGCATTCTATCTCTCACGTTGTTGCCTCCATTGGTGGAAGCCATATTGAAAGCCTCAACTCCAAAGGAGTTGTTGCGGTCGCCAACGCAAAAGGGGAGATTGAACAAAGTGATCTCGAGCGTGTTATTGACGCGGCACGGGCTGTTTCTTTCCCTACCACTCGAGAGATTATTCATGTGCTCCCCCGCTTCTATACCGTCGATGGTCAGGAGGGGATTAAAGACCCGATTGGCATGACTGGTGTACGACTCGAAGTAGACACGCACCTGGTGTCAGCAAGCAGCACGGCTATTCGAAATTTCGAGAAAGCATTGTCAGAAGTTGGTGTCGAGGTAGATGGCTTTGCGTTCTCCGGGTTTGCAAGCTCCTTGGCGGTACTTTCAGCTACTGAGAAAGAATTAGGTGTTGTGCTCATTGATATCGGTGCTGGGACGACAGATATTTCCGTCTACATTGAAGGTGCCGTGGCATATTCTGCCGTACTACCAATTGGAGCCCGCCATATCACCAACGACATTGCCATTGGGCTGCGTGTTTCCCTGGAAAGTGCTGAAAAAATTAAGCTATTTCTCTCCCGACCAGTTGCGAGAAAAGCGATCGGGTTGGCACCTGAGGAAGAAAAAGAGAAGAAACATGATGATGAACTTGATTTGTCCTCACTTCACTTGGATGAAGAAGTAAAAAAAGTGTCCCAAAAGACACTTTTGGACGGTATTATCCGCCCAAGGCTCAATGAAATATTTACCATGGTTGGTGCCGAACTTCGTAAATCCGGTCTTGGTGGCCAAACACCAGCGGGCTTGGTTATTACTGGTGGGGGAGCCAAGACAGTGGGCATTGTAGACGCAGCCAAGCGTATGCTTGCCATGCCGGTACGCATCGGCTATCCAACTGATATCAAAGGCATTGTTGATGAGGCACAAGATACCAGCTTTGCAACTGCCATCGGATTGTTGCGCTATGGTGCCACTCTTACCAATACCAAACAATCATTTAACTTCTCCATGCCCAAACTCGGTGGCCTACCTAAAATTGGTGGCACAGGAAAGCTTGGTAAACAGATTCTTAACCTTCTCAAATCCTTTATCCCATGATGGTTTTTTACCTTCTGCACTGGGTACTTCCAGTGACACTCATCAATTGGGGATTTTTTATACCCTATTTTTATGTACGCAATCATTATAAGCTAAATTATGTCCGTTACAGTGTCCCTATTGCGCTCTATTTTATCCTTGGATGCTTCACAACATTTGTTACCTATCCTGAGATATATCGCGCACCACTCATAGTATTCCCTCCACAAGGCATTGCGTTGGTCTCAATTCTCCTCTTTCTTCTTCTTTTAGTTATCATCGATCGAACACAACACAAATTATTCGTATCAACTGCCATTGATGACTACCTGATTACCTATCATGGGTCTGCCTTTGTTCACTTAAATGCCAGGTTTTTCTTACCAAAATTCTTTGATGTGCTTTTTCAACAAATGTTAGTGCTTGCAGCTGTTGTTGGTCTCACTACCTTTCATATGCCACTTCTCACCCTCTGTATTATTTTCGGGCTTATCTTTCTTCTTGGGCATATCATAACTCTGTTTATCAATGCAGTCCGGGGCAAATCAGTTCCACTCACAACAGGGATCACCTTCTGCGTAGCCTCATTTTTTGCTGGGGTTATTTGGCCATATATATTGCTTCGTGTGCCTTATGGATACATTTATACGTTTATCACTCATATGGGTTACTACATACTTTTAGGTATGTATACGCGCTACACAATTAAAAAGTCGAGTATTACTGAATAGTTACTTATTTTCCACTTGACAACAAAAGAGTAACAGTCTCATGATAAAGATATCATGAAGTACGGCATTCTTTTTCTTCTGGGGACTACTATTCTTTTGTTATCCCTCTGGTACGTGCTTTCTCAGGGCCTTTTTATCCCTCATGGTTCCCCTGCTATTAGCAAAGATACTCATCATTGGTATGCAAAGCCTGTTGAAGTGACAGATTATAATCTGGGGCATGATCTTTTCGGCCTTCCGACTGGGTATTTTCGTGCCTGGTACGTCGGAGATTATATCAGCAGCACCAATATCTTAGGTGGATCAAAGATTGTTATTGCGGTATTCAGGGACTTCCGTCCTAATGTACCAGTCGGTACAGGAGCATGTGACACGCTTGCGCAACTTTTTATCATCAAACCCGCGCTCACTCCATTTGTCTATTTTGACGCAAAGTACTCTCCAGAAAATATCGTGCTCAGGGGATATGGACCTCAAAACCAAATCCAAAAAGGAACGGGGGGCACAAATCCAATTCAATTCCAGCAGCTAGATATCGCCTACATGCCCTCTCTTGAATTCCCAGGATTTATAAAACACAATAGCCATGTCTACGCAAGGGAGATCAGGCCATACTCTTGTTTTGTTATTAATGCCAATAATGAAACAGAATTTTTCTTTGATGACATAAAAGAGACTCTGACACCTCTCTATTGGGATAGTGTTTTGGGACAAGCATACCTTGACTCTGTCAAGCATGATATCGTTTTCCGTATGCCTGATGGACTAGTCGCGCGATATGAATTGAAACAATAACTGATGTTATGAAAAAAAGTCCATCACCAAAACGGGCAAAAAGACACGGGATCTGGTATTGTTTCTGCTATAGCGAGAACGGCAAAATTCGTGTGCAAATTCCTATCATCTTAGGATGTTTTGTCCTTATTTTCGTGGGGTATCATCTTTACCAAACGTATACTCGACCCTCCAACCAGCTCCCACCAACAGGTATCTCCCCAACGCCATCAGGGCCATCCACCACACAACCCACACTCAGTCCACTCACAACTGACTTTCAAAAACTTCTTGCTCAGAAATGCGTTAAGAATACCCGATATGAGAATGGTATTGTACAGACATTTTATGAGATACCTATTTCGGACCTGCCAATTTCGATAGACCAAACAAAAGTACCTATTCGATTCCCCTACCTTCACTCGCTCAGTTGTAAACAAGAGTTACCTAACCATGCAGATGTGAGACTCATTACCCCTCAACAACCACCAGAGCCCAACGCAGTCACTATGTATATTTGGGATAAGGATTCGCAAGAAGAAGGCCAAGGACTTCCCCCATGGTATGCTAGTCCCCCACAATGGTCGCTGCCAATTTATAAAACGAATGACACTGTTATCTATGCCCATATCGGAGGAGTCATGTGGTACAAACTTGGACTTATGTATGTTGGCATTCATGCCGTGAAAACAATCCACCAGACCAATGGTGATGATATTTATGTAACTTACCTCCAAGAAGCAATTCCTGCAAGAGACAATCGTCTGGCAACCCTTTTTACTAAATATGTAAAACAAGCAAGCGACGGTGCTTACTATCTAGATGATAGTAAAGGGAGCGATTGTATCCAGGATATAAAAAAGACATTTTTTGCCGACATGAGTAGTCTTGCCAACCCTGAAAAAGATGTCATAACCCATGTCCTTACCGTGCTGAATGGCTTCAAAGCAAAGTGACCCATGTCACATTTTCCTTGAAAAATAGACAATTATAGGCTATAATCCTTCTACTTCATCCAAATAAAGCTTTTGGCATGCAAGTGAACATTAACAAGTCGTTATTGCAAAACCAGATGTACGGGAAGGAATACCTAGATCTTCAAGGTATTGCTTTCCGTACAGTCTGGTAGGGAGCGAATCGTAGCAAGTCGGATGAATCCCTTGCGGCACCAGCATGCGTCATATGACGCCATTACCCATTTAGGAGGTCCTATGGAGAACAGCTTGTTTAGGGAACTTACCGGCTCTTCCTACGAGGAGCTTGTGGCCCAACTGCAGCCTGGGGAAACCCTAGCTGTTGAGTTGAAGACCAAACTCCCACTCGCAAGAGTGCTTTGGATGGCTCTTCACGGAGTGTACATACTCGACGTGAAGGTAGCGTTAGTGGTGTCCTCACCAGAGGCCTACGCGCGAATAAAAGCTGCCCAGAGACTTCCAATCGGAAGATGGATCGCGGTCCCAAACTCTGATGAGTTTAACCCCTTAGGCGCAATCTAACCTTGTGGAAGAGAGCCGCACTCTTTCGCCTCCTTTGCAACCAACGATAAAGAAAAAACAAACAAAACCAGGCACCACTGCCTTATATTGAAAATACAAGAAAAAACAATATATGGTGCCCTTAATCCTTAAGAAGCGTTACGAAGAAAAATGAATGTGGACGATAGAGGATTCGGACCTCTGACATCTTCAATGTGAATGAAGCGCTCTACCGCTGAGCTAATCGTCCCGACTAGCCTTATTTTACACTAATTCCGCCTCGTTGACAAAGCTAGGCGTTTTTCAGACAATGAAGATAGCTATGCATCTGCTTCGAAAGATTTATTATTTTCTCCTCGATACCTTAGAAAGCCTTCTGATTGCTGGTGCTATCTTTTTGGTTCTCTACATTTGGATTGGCAGACCATTCCAAGTTAGTGGTGATTCAATGTTCCCAAATTTTCATGATGGCCAGTATGTCCTGACTAACATTATCGGCATGCATTTCCAGATGCCCCAAAGAGGTGATGTCATCGTCTTTGTGGCCCCCCCTGATCCTGATAAAGACTACATTAAGCGCGTGATAGGGCTTCCGGGAGATACCGTAAGTCTCAAAGACGGTGATGTTTATTTAAACAATCAGAAACTTGATGAAAGTAGTTATATTAAACCAGAAGTCAGAACCTATGGAGGGTCATTTCTCGTTAATAACGCAAGTGTGAACGTGCCACCAGGCAATTATTTTGTGATGGGAGATAATCGTGAGTTCAGCTCTGACTCGAGGGAGTGGGGATTTGTCCCAGAGAAGAATGTTATCGGGTATTCATTCCTTGTATACTGGCCACTCAATACGCTTCATACCGTCAGTAACCCTTATCAAAAATAGTGAGTAGTTATTCTTTTACTCACCCAGAAGTTGTTTGGTGATCTCTTTAAGCTTTTCAGTCGTATCTTCGAATTTTCCATCAATCTGGATATACACTTTGACTGCACGTTCAGACTGGTTAATTTTCACTTTTACATCTTTACGATCTGTCTTATCCTCTGATTTGGCGAATGCGTAACGTTGCTTGATACGCTTTGCCATCTCATCCAGCTCTGGGATATAGAGTTTATTTACGGTTTTATTCTTGGCAGTTTTTGGTTGTGTCTTGGCACGAGCTTCGCGAGCCATATCTTCTGCTTCACGAACCGTACTGTTATTCTTCAAAATTTGTTTAAAAAGGGTGAGCATGAGATTGGTATCGCCAAGGGAAATCAGACTTCTAACATGCCCTTCAGAGATCACACCAGCAACGAGCGCATCTTTGATGGCATCTGGGAGTGTGAGAAGTCGGATAGTATTTGAGACCGTAGGGACACTTTTTCCGACTCTTTTGGCAACATCAGACATTTCAAGGCCAAATTCATCGATAAGACGCTTATATGCTAGTCCTCTTTCAATTGGGTTCAAGTCTTCACGCTGGACATTCTCAACGATAGACATTTCAAGCATTTCACGAGGAGATGAATTACGAATAACAACAGGTACTGTTTTCAATCCAACTATTTTTGAAGCACGCAGACGTCTTTCCCCAGCAATAAGCTGATATCCGGCTGGTGTGTCAGCCACGACTAATGGCTCTAATACACCTTGTTCACGAATGGATTCTACGAGGTCTGAGAGTGATTCTGAAGCAATAACTCCACGTGGTTGCAGAGGATTAAACTGGATGAGATTTACATCCAACTCCGTGATGACTGTTTTGTTGTTATTATCCATGGTGGACACTTACTGTTTTCTTACCCTGCCGACGACCAAATTTCACAATTCCATCTACCAGAGCAAAAAGTGTGTAGTCATGACCTGTCCCAACACCAACTCCAGCAGCAACTTTTGTCCCTTTTTGACGTACGATAATATTGCCTGTCTTTACTGGTTGGCCGCCATATCTCTTAACGCCCAAGCGCTTTGCGATACTATCTCTATTTACTCTTGTTTTACCACCTGATTTTGTATGTGCCATATATTCTTTCTCTGCGTATTATGCAGCAATCTTTTCTATCTTAACACGAGTCAGTGTTGCACGAAAACCCCGTACTTTTCGGTAACGAGCTTTTGCTTTGAACTTAGCAACGCGTACTTTTTCACCTTTTTCGTCTCCAACGACTGTCCCAGTCACCTGAGCACCTTTGACTTCTGGCTGCCCAACGGTTCTCTTATCACCATCCACGACAAAAAGGACATGTTCAAGGGTAATTGACTCCCCTGGCTGTGCATCTTTAATGTGGTCAAAAGAGACAGTTTCACCAACACTTACTTTGTATTGCTTACCACTGTGCGCGACGACTGCGTAATTCATAGGTAAATTATAGCAAAAGCCTCAACGGATTTCCACCAGTGATTTTTCCTCGCTGGAGATGAGCTTTGTGGCAAATCCAAGAAAGATCGTACTAGTCAAAAGTGAACTCCCCCCATAGGAGAAAAATGGCAGAGTAATGCCTACAATTGGCAAAACGCCAATATTCATCCCCACATTGACCACGCTTTGGACAAAAAGGAAGCCAAACGTGAGCGTCAGAAAGTAGAAAACGAACTGGTCAGAGGCACTTCTGGCAAGAGATGATATCCTCCACAGATACAAAAGGACAGCCACCAGGACCAGGGTAGCACCAATAAAACCGGTAGCCTCTGAATAACTGGCGAACATGAAGTCCGTATGTCTCTCAGGAAGGAAACGAAGCATCGACTGCGTTCCTACCCCGACCCCTCTTCCCCACCACTGCCCCGAGCCAACTGCAATCATTGACTGAATACTGTTATAGGAGCTTCCAAGAGGATCATGATTGGTTGAGAAAAAGTTAACCAGGCGCTCTCTCTGATAATCATGCAGAAAATGCCATAAAATTGGTGACAGCACGGCCAAACTCCCAATGCCAATGGCAAAATACTTGAAAGGGAAGCCCATCACGACAAAAAGTATCAGCATAGCAAAGACATAGACCAGCGCACTTCCCAGATCAGGCTCTCGATACACCATAAAAATAATAGGGAAGGCGAGTAGGCACGTAGTCAGAAGTGTCTTTAAATTCTTTTCTTTATGTACCAGAAGTTGGGCAAGCCAGAGTGCGAAAAAAGGTTTAAGAATCTCAGAAATTTGAATACTATAATTGCCGATAGAGAACCAACGTACAGCGCCACGACTCGCGATCCCCAAGAACGAAAGGATAAAGAGAAAGAGGAGTGCCATAGCATAAATTCCCCAGGACCTGGCAGCAATTTCGCGTACATCAAAAAGCTGAATGACAAAAAATACGATGACACTAAGGACAAGGAAGACACACTGGCTCACAAAAATATCCTGATTCATGGAATGAAGCATGATAAGACTTGCTCCCAGAAGGAAAAAAATCGGCAGAAACAATAGTCCGTCAAAATACCATCTTCCCATATAATCCTTGTGCAGCACTGGAGGTATGGGGTTTGCAGCAGGTTTAGGTGAGACGCGCTACCGAGACCACATCACCTTTGGTGAGCACCTCAACATTTGCACTTTTCTTGATATATGCTTCATATTGTTCTGGCCATTCTGGCAACGTAACCTGTACTTTTTCTGATACACTCGTGCCAAGTTTTTTTCTTTCATCTTGAATTTGGCGGATGAGTTCACGCGCTTGACCTTCAGCCATAAGCTCTGGGGTCAGTGTGGTATCAAGTACGCCTGATAACTCACCTTCACCAGTTTCAAAAACGACAGATTTCACATTGAGCTCATCTTTCATAAGCTGCAACAGCCCTTCATCAGTGATCGCTGATGTTGCATGCTGCACCGTGAACTTTGCGAGTGGCTGTCTCACCTTGAGTTGCTGCTCCTTGCGAAGGGATAATCCAATCTCAACCACACGGCGAACGATCTTCATGTCCTCAAGTAATGCAGTGTCAATCTCTCCTGCCACTGGCCAGTTAGCCAAATGAACCGACTCTTCACCAGTAAGATTGGTATAAATCTCATCTGATAAAAATGGGGTAAATGGCGCCATCAACTTCATTAAAGTGACGAGCACGAAATGAAGTGTTTGGTAGCAGGCTTTCTTGTCATCACTGTCCTCAACGGTTGGGCCGATACGATCACGAGAGCGTCTGACATACCAGAGAGAAAGATCGTTCACAAAACTGTCGATAGAAAGAGACGCTTTCTGTGCACTTGCACTCTCTAGACCCTCGGTTGCGATACGGATCGTCTCATTCAGGCGGGCAAGGATCCATTGATCAAGGACATTCTGGCTCTCCACTTTGGCCTCAGTTGGAGTCCAATTATCACCATTGGCATTTAAAACAAAGAAGTTATAGATATTCCAGAGCATCAGGTGGAATTGACGTCGTACTTCATCGCCACGATGCGCTCCAAAACGTAGATTTTGCTCTACATCAGCGGTCGCATACATCCAGCGCATCACGTCAGCACCAATGGCATCGGCAGCTTCATTAAATTCAATTGAGTTGCCCCATGACTTATGCATCGGACGACCATCTTCACCCACGACTGAGGCGTATCCAAGAATTTTTTTGAAAGGATTACGTTTTTCAAGGGCGGTAGACATAGCGATAAGCGCATAGAACCAGTTCTTGAACTGCCCTGGGAAAGACTCAGTAATGAAATCTGCAGGATACCACTGACTCCAGTACTTTTTGTCTGTCGTATAACTAAGCTTGCCTGTTTCTGGATTTAGTAGGGTAGAGAAGGGGACAATACCAGCATCAAGCCATGGGTTACCGACGTCATCAGTTCGTGTCATGACTCCCCCACACTCACAGGAAATTTTTACCATATCAATATATGGCTTATGTGGTGAATGACCATCAAAAGATTCCCATCCTTCTACCGCTTTTTCTTGTAACTCCTCTTTACTGCCGATCACAGTAAACTTTCCACACTTTTCACAGGTATAAATTGGCAATGCCAGACCCCAATAGCGATTTTTCTTGGAAATAAGCCAATCGTGCATATTGGTAAGCCAGTCCAGTTCTCGATCAAGAGCAAAAGATGGATTCCAATCAATCATCTTGGCACTATCAATCATTTGTTCACGGAAGGTCTTTGTGCCATCCTTCTCAACAATATCCATGCCTATATACCACTCTTCTGCCACTTTCCAGACAAGCTCAGTCTTACAACGCCAGCAGCAAGGATAACGATGTTTGTAGGGTTCGATTGAGAAAATCCAGTTCTCCCCTTTTTCTTCTTTTGCTTTGAGTGCATCAAAAATAATCTCAGGATGTTTTTTAGCATTTTGGCCGGTAAAATCGTCCAATCCCTCCAGATATGAGGCATCATCAGCGATAATTGGGATCATTGGAAGTCCCAATTTCTTACCTAATTTAAAATCTTCAGTTCCTGCAGAGACGGCAGTGTGTACCAACCCTGTACCTTCTGTCGTTGAGATTGGCATGATGAGATTATCTGTTGGGACAACATGATGAAAAGTGTCAAGATTATTCTTGGCAACGTCTGCGACAACCGGAAGGCTGTCAAAGGGACCGGTATAGGTAAGTCCCACGAGCTCACTCCCCTTGACTGTTTTGATGACTTTAACATCTGACTTAAAGACTGGCTCAACTCTCTCTTTGACAATCCAATATCTGTCCCCTGTTGATCCTTCAACCAGTGCATAATCTAAATCTTTATCCACTGCCACGGCGATATTGGCTGGGATGGTCCAAGGCGTTGTTGTCCAGACCAAAAGATATTCTTTTTCTCGCCCAACAATTGGAAATTCAATAAAAATTGAGTCATGCACCAGCTCTTTATAATCCTCGGTAAGCATTTCGTGCTGAGAAATTGCTGTCTGACAACGAGGACACCAAGGGACACTTTCATTCCCTTTATACATCCAGCCTTTCTCAAAGACGACTTTCAAGAAATACCAAATCATGTAGTTATTTTCATCAGACATGGTGAAGTATGAATGGTCCCAATTCATGAAGTTCCCCAGACGCTTGGTTTGATCAGTCTGAATGCCACTGTATTTGCGTACTCGCTCTTTACACATCTCCACAAATTTTGCGATCGATGCGACGGTATCTCCTGGGACAAGATTTTCGATATCTTGTTTATTTTTTATTCCAAGTTCTTTTTCTACTTCTACTTCTACCCACAGACCTTGGCAATCAAACCCATTTTGGAAGCGCTCTTTATACCCACGCATGTTCCAAAAACGCTGCCACAAATCTTTATACGTTCTTCCCCAGGCATGATGCACACCCATAGGATTATTTGCCGTGATTGGCCCATCGATAAAGGAAAATCTCTTTTCAGAAGCGTCGTTGCGATGAAGATATTTTTCCACAATTCCGTCAGTATACCAATGAGCAAGAAGAGCTCTTTCCATTTCAGGGAAATTTACACGGGGATCAACATTCTTAAACATGCTGTTATTGTAACGTAATTTGTCTTCAGGCACAAGAATATTCAGGAGAGATTAGAATGAAATAGACTCTAAGATTTTTGTCCAAGCTGCCTGCTGGGTAGAGACAACTGTCCCGTCCTCCGCAGACACATAAACAGTTTTCGCAAATCCCATAGGGATGAGTCCAAGGATTCTTTTCTCTGCGATTCCGCTTACAGCAAAGACCGCTTGATTATTCAGTTGCGTAATCTGGGTTGATTGCAGAATTGCGCCATCACTTGCTGTTGAAGAGACAGTTGTCACTAGATTATCTTTGAGTACTTTTGCGATCGCTTCAGCAGGAAGAATAGTAAGCGTCTTGTCACCCGTAGACGTTGTTACGATTACCTTTTTTGTAGCTACATCAACTGAGACAGGAAGCTCTGATTGGGCTTGGATAGATCCTTGTTGAATTGCCACACCACTCCCCGCTTTGCTACTCGTTAATGAAATACCCGTGCTCCCCAATGACTTGTTTAACGACTCTAATGCATTTTGCTGGAGCTGTACTTCCGTACCATCAGTCTTTTTGACATGCACTGCTATGGATCCATCATCTTCTCGCTTAATCTGTACTTGACCAGTTGGGGTCTGGAGATTTAGCTCTGCTTTACTCCCTTCTGTCTGGACTTCTACCTTACTCTGTTGTTTTGGAGCTTCAGTTGGTTCAGGAGCACTCGTTGGCTCAGGAGTATTGTCACTACTCCCTGACTTTGACTGTTGTAACTGAGTAAATGTAAAATTTGTGTTACCCCACTTAGAATTAAATTCCTGACAAGACTGGAAATCAGTCGTAAAGTGCTTTTGATCTGGCCCAACACAATCAACAAGGGTACTGTCTTCTGGTTTCTGCCCACTCCCTGCTTGTTGAGGTTGACTTTGCTGGCCACCATCACTGGATCCAGTGGTGGCTGGGCTAGATTCTGGCTGACTTGAGGATGAAGGCTGTGAACTTTGTTGCTGATCTTGCTGTTGAGGTTGTTGTTGCTGCTGATCACCTGTATCTTGAGTGTCTTGAGTATCAGCTGCGAGAACAGCTTCCGTGCCAACCACCCGGAACTTATCCGCTGCTTTCACAGATACTATGGTGACAAGCAGAAGTACACTTACACTAACAATACCAATCATATATGTATACTTATTTTGGGATTTTTTTATTTTATGAGTATGCAGTTTTGGACTAGATTTGTGGGTTTTTCTCATCTCTTTTTCAGTATACCAAGTGACAGAGACGGCTTGTCAAGAAGCGACTAGTTCCTATTACGAAGGAATGCGGGGATATCAAATACTGACTCATCTGTTGGTTCTTCCTCATTCTCTGTCTGGTCTTGCACTGGCGTTTGTGACTGTGGTTGTGGTTGAGGTGTGATAATCGTCGTCTGAGGTTTTAACGGCTGTTGAATATTGTTCACAATCGTCGTGGTACGAGGTTGAGGCATGATGTATTGTTGTAGACGTGCTCGATTGGTATCAAATCCAGTCGCGATAACGGTAATCTTGATCTGTCCCTCAAGTCTTTCATCAATCGTAGTACCAAAAATAATGTTGGCATCAGGATCAGCAGCCTGTGCGATGATACGAGAGGCAGCGTCAACTTCACTCATGGAAAGATCCATACCACCAGTGATGTTATAGAGAACTCCACGTGCTCCCTCCATAGAGATTTCCAGAAGTGGAGATGCCACAGCGGCCTGTGCAGCAATTTGTGCACGATCTGGTCCACTCCCCGCTCCAATTCCCATTAATGCAGAACCAGCGTTGGTCATAATAGAGCGTACATCAGCAAAGTCGATATTGATAAGCCCAGGTCTGGTAATAAGATCAGAGATACCTTGTACACCTTGAGAGAGTACTGAGTTAGCAATTCTGAAGGCATCTTTTAGAGACGTTTTCTTGTCTACCACATCTAAAATACGTTGATTTGGAATAACGATGAGTGTATCAACTTTATCTTTGAGTTTTTCAATTCCATCTTCAGCATTCACGGCTCGCCGTGCACCTTCAAACGTAAATGGTTTAGTCACGACAGAGATGGTCAGTGCACCAACTTCTTTTGCAATTCGTGCTACAACTGGTGCGGCACCCGTTCCAGTACCACCACCCATACCGGCAGCGATAAAGACCATATCACTTCCAGAGAGGGCATCACGAATCTTTTCGACGGATTCTTCTGCTGCTTCTTCACCTGTCTGAGGGATACCACCACTTCCCAGTCCATTGGTAAGTTTTTCGCCGATTTGAAGCTTAGTTGCAGAAGGTTGCGCGTTGAGAAGTGCCTGGGCATCGGTATTAATGACTATAAAATCAACACCTTGAATATCACTTTCGGTGATCATGTCGTTGATAGCATTGCCACCACCGCCACCGACACCAACAACTCGAATCTTCGCGAAGTTTGAATTTTGGGGCTTTACGAACATAGCACCATACTAGCAATGTCGAATATTTTTTGCAAGAGCACAAATTAGGACAAGTTATTCCTGAGGGCCTGAATGTTCAATATATTCAATAGGACCAACCGAGTCTAAAATCTTTTTATTACTTGCAGTAATCGATTGGGTTAATTCTCCATTCTTTTTATTTATTTCATCACTAATCAAATAGGTATCCTGAAGGTACTTATCAATTCGCATGGCAAGCGCTTTCATAAAGAGTAACTTCTCTAGAGAAACAACAAAATAGGTATCCTCTTCAACTGCTCCTTCTCTGTAAAAATCATAGCCATGATATCGAATCGTTTTCCATATTTCAAAATTTTCCGGACAGACACCAAAATCTCCCCAGATATCTTTCACGCGAGTTGGGTACAACTTGATCAGTGCTGTTAAGTCTTCTTCTGTAACAATAAGGTCAATATCATCCCCTGCCTTACGCAGTCCATAATATTCCATAGCACGCCCTCCCACCAAGATTGGCTTACTTTTGAAAGAATACGATAATTTTTCTAATTGGATATCCATCTGTCATAATTATAGTGATTTTATGAAAAATATTCACCAAGTATCACGCATGCAAGGTGTCATAGGGCTTATTGGGAAGAAAGAACCTGAATCCATATATCTGCAGACACGGTGGGGCATCCATACGTTCTTTATGCGATTTCCTATCGATGTCGTTATTCTTGACGATGAGTATCATATCGCAGCCATGAAAGAACACCTTGTCCCCTGGAGAATTTTTATATGGAACCCACGATATCGACACGTGGTGGAATTACCAGATAAAACAATTAAAGCAAACAAATGGACTATCGGAGATACTATTACACTTCACTAACACGATCCAGAAGTTCTGGGACAAAATCAATAAATTTATTTTCTGGCAGCAAAAGTGCTTTGTCAGGAGTAAGCTCTCTGACAAAATCTTCTGTGTGACTGACCATAAGAATACTACCGGTATACTTTTTCAGTGCTTCCAAAATAATGCGCTGAGACAGAACATCAAGATACGTCGTTGGTTCATCAAGAATCAGCACGTTATAGTCCTCCAGAAGGAGAAGCGCCATCGCAAGTCTCGTTTTCTCTCCACCTGAAAGAGACTCAACTTTTTGATACACTTTATTTCCAGCGAAAAGAAATCCTGCAAGAAAACTTCTAATTTTTTCTTCTCGCATGGCATGATGCTCCTCGACTGTTTCAATAAGTGTTTTATTTAAGTCAAATGTTTCAAATTCTTGTGAATAGTACCCAATTTTTATTTTTGGATCATATAACACTTCTCCTTCATCTGGTGAAAGTCGTCCAACCACAATCTTTAAGAGCGTACTCTTTCCAGCACCGTTGTACCCAATAAGAGCAATTCTCTGGCCTCGAAAAAGTGGGAAGGTGACATCTGATAACACAGTGTTATCTCCATAGGATTTCCCAATGCCAACTACTTTTAACGGCATTTCACCTATCCAGAGTGGTTCGGGGAGTGTATAGCTAAATCGCTTTAACTCTTGTGGCATGTCTGGCAAGTTCGCTTTCAGCTTTTCAATACGTCTTTTCAGAACTGTTCTTTGTCTGACTCCTTTTTTGGAGGTAAATCGTTGCATGCGCACGAGTCCCCGCTCCATATGTTTGATGTGTTTTTGCTCATTGATAATTTCCCGTTTTAGTTGATCATCATGTTCTTTTTTAAGACGAATATAGGTACTATATGTTCCTTTATACTCCTCAATTTTGTGCGTTGTTGGATTGATCGCCAATACTTTATCGATAAAATGATCCATCAGATACAAATCATGTGAGACCAACAACAGTGTTTTTGGATAGGTACTGAGAAAATCCATAACCCACTGTTTACCAGCGACATCCATAAAATTGGTTGGCTCATCAAGGAGCAGGACATCTGGTTCTTCAATCAATGCACGCGCAAGCGCAAGTTTGGTTTTTTGTCCACCACTTAAAGAGGATGGTTTTTGGTTAAGGTCAAGATGCTCCATTTCCAGTCCATGCAAAAACATCTGAAGTTCATATATTTCTTTTTTCTGCATAGGATCTACATATTCACGAACCGTATGACTCGCATCAAGAATAGGATCATGCTTAACTTCCTGTGGAACTAGGACGACTTTACCAGAATGAATAATTTCTCCTTCTCGTGGCTGTTCTTCTCCAAGAATAAGTTTAAAAAGAGTGGATTTACCTGCACCATTTGGTCCTACTAAACCTGCTTTAATATTTGATCCCACAGTAAAACGTGCCCCATCAAAGATAGGCTTATCACTATAGCTATAAACAATTCCTTTTGCTTGGATCATGTATTTTCGATTATCCCTTACTGAAGGCAAAATTGCAAAAATGTTTATTCATTCACAGTTGGGAGAATATGCCAATAAGTAAAAATATCTTTGGCTATACTAAAAAAGATAGGGGCAGCGGTTTCTGCTCCATAAATGGAGGATGCCGGTTCATGTAAAATGACAAGCATCGTAAATTTTGGATCATCAGCAGGAGCGTAGCCAATAAAAGAGGCAATAGTTCTTGGATCATTGTACCCCCCTGCCACCGCAACCGATGCAGTACCAGTCTTGCCTGCGATACGATACCCTTTTACACGGGCAAAACTTGCCTCTCCTTTATTCACTGCATTTACCAGCATCTCCCGCATGACTTTTGTGGTAGTCGATGAGACACTTTGTCCAAGTTCTTTTGGTTGGATGTCAATTGTCGTTCCATCTTCTTTTTGGATAGACGCAACTACTTGTGGCTCCATAATAATCCCATCATTTGCCAGAGAATTAAAGGCAGTAAGAAGCTGGATAGGAGTTACTGCTAGCCCTTGACCGAACCCTGCCGTTGCCAAGTCAACCGGATACCAGTTATTTTTATCGTGAATTTGCGCTTCTGCTTCACCTTGCAGATCAACACCGGTGAGTTGATCAAAGTGAAAGTCATGAAGCATAGAGAGCATACCATCTAGCTTCATTTTTTGAGCAACATACACCATGCCCGTATTATCTGAATGCTGGATAACCTCAGTCATCGTGGTATTTGGAAAATACTTATCATCCCACGTGTGAATCGTTGCATCCCCTATCGTCACTGGACCACTACAGGTATCACACTGCGTCGAAGGCGTTACCAATCCATGGTCAATTGCCCAGGCCATAACCAATGGCTTGAAGGTAGAACCAGGTTCATACGTATCACTGACAAAAGGGTTACGAAAACTCGCTGGATCAAAATCCCAGAAGTCACTTGGGTTAAAATTCGGAAAACTTGCCATCGCTAGAATTGCTCCCGTATGTGAATCCATAACAGCGGCAAGTCCTGAAGCTGCTCCATACTTTTCAACTCCACTAAGCAATTTTTGCTCAACATCGTACTGAATTGTTCTATCGATATGAAGTTGCAGCGTTCTGCCTGTTGTTTCATCGATATTGTCATCTGTTTTTGAGAGAATCGGCCTATTGAGCGCATCTTTGACAACTGTTGCCAGGACAGTGCGACCTTTGAGTTGTCTATCATAGTATCCTTCAAGGCCAAAATAACCAGTATCAACCCCCGCGCTATCCTTCCCAACAAATCCTACCAGTTGCGCTGCCATAGAACCTTCTGGATAGAACCGTGTTGGGTTCTCATCAAACCCAACCCCTGCCAACTGAAGTTTATCTAATTGTTCTTTTTGTGCCTCTGGTAAATGCCAATCAAGTGGCACCCAGGCACTGGTCGTTGAGAGGCGTGCACTCACGGTCGCCAGTGAGACATCCAGTACCGTTGCTAACAGCTGCGACTCGACATCTTTATCTTTCATGTCCCCAGGTCTTGCAAAAAGGACATATGCCATTTTATTGGTTGCTAAGGGAAATCCATCAGAGGCAAGGATATCCCCTCGCTGGGGAGTAAGCCAGAAACTTGTTTGTGATTGGCTTTTGGCAAGTGCAACAAGTGTATCTGCTTTGAGAATTTGCCACTGGAACAATTTCAGATTGATAGCAAGAAAGCTTAAAAGGAAGAGGCTAAAGACGATGACAAACCGTTTGCTCATCGGGCATATGCTACAGGAATTGATGAGTCCACTGCAACTACTTTGCCATCAGGGACAAATCCAAGTGTTGCCGCTTCAGATGCAATTTCTGTGAGTGATGTGTCTGTGTAGAGCTGCTCTGCTAAAATCATATTCTGCTTTTGCAGTGTCTGAATCTGTGTCTCAAGCAGTCCATAACTAATACCACTTGTTGAGAGAGAGCTTGCTACCGCAATCTTTGCAATCCCCATCACAACTGCTAAAACAATAGAACTAATAATAAGTATTCTCAGTTTCATATTTTTTCAAAAATCCTCATTTTTGCGCTTCGAGATTTGGGATTTGATTCAATCTCCTCTTCTGTCGGCTCAACCACCTTTTTCGTGATCATTTTCCCTTTTCCTTCATCCATGAGTCTGACCATCTCTTCTTTGACAATTTCATCCTCCATTGAATGAAAGCTCACTACGACTAGCCTTCCACCACTTGCCAGAAGGTCTACTGCCTGTGGCAGCATATCCTTGAGTGCACCGAGCTCGTCGTTGACTGCAATACGAAGTGCTTGAAACATCCTGGTCGCAGGATGAATCTTGTGAAATCCCTTAGGATAGACTGATGCGGCGATATCTGCCAATTCTTGTGTTGTCTCAATTGGCTTCACTTCACGCACTTGGACAATTTTGTCTGCCATGCGTTTGGCCATTCTTTCCTGTCCAAATCCTAAAAAGATCGCGCATAATTCGCCACTGGTGAGAGTATTTACCAAATCTTTTGCACTTTTTTCAAGCGACTGATCCATCCGCATATCCAGAGGGCCAACGTTACGAAAACTAAAACCCCTCAGCCCCTCGTCAAATTGATGCGATGATACCCCTAGATCAGCAACAACGCCTTGAATGCCAACAAATCCTTTCTCCTGAGCAACTTCCCTCATCTGTCTAAAGTTTGCTTTTACCAGATGTACATGATTTTTTGCCCACGATTCTTCATTGTCCATTCGTCCATGCGCGTGCTTAATAGCATCTTCATCGACATCAAAGCTCAGGACTTCTCCACCACGTTTGGCAATTTCCAAGGTATATCCTCCTCCACCAAGTGTCCCATCAATATAGCGACCACCTGGTACTATATTGAGCGCTTCTATTGCTTCATGTAAAAGAACTGGAATGTGATAGCTCATAGAGCTGTCCCTTCCTTTGGCATTCGTGAGAGCGTATCAGCAACTGACTCTACTCTTCCTGCGAGTTCAGCTTGATATCGATCCCATGCCTTTTTCTCCCAAATTTCTACGTATCGCTGCATACCGACAAACACTACATCTGTGCTTATCCCTGCAAACTCTCGCAAAAATTCAGGGAGGACACATCGTCCTTTTCGATCAAGGTCAACTTCCGTTGCATTTCCTAGGAGGAAACGCTGTACTTCGTGACTGTTTTTATCTATAAAGGCCTTGTCCGCAGTCCCTTCGGTCAGTACCTGCCAAGAGGCAGCGGAAACAATCATGATGCATTGTCCCAAACCTTTGGTAAGTATGACTTTCTCTCCAAGTACTTCACGAAATTTCCGAGGAAGCGATACCTGGAATTTCGCTGCAACTTTCGCTTCATACTGACCAATCATCATAATTCTTTCCTACCTTTTCCTACTTTGGACTATATTTAGTATTTCACTTACGTGTGAAAAGTGTCAAGGGGAAAAATGTGAAAAGAGAACCTACATCACTGATGTATGAACATGAAACATGATTGCCACAATAAATCATCAGGGCTGATTGGTGTGAATACGTAGGCTACGTATTAGAGTGAGGCTGTTGTAGTAAGGGAGTAGACCGTACCGTCTACTTTGGTGACTTTTAAGGTAAGCTGGATATCACTTACTCCCGTGTCATAGTGACAAACATCAGAACAGGTCCCCAGAACAATCTCCTGCTGGGCTGTTGCTTGCCCTGATTTCACTTCGATTTTACCAATAACACCACGAGGAACCGTATTCCCGTTGGACTGAGCATTGTAATCCAGCTCGTAGTCAATGAGTGAGACATCACTGAGCTTACTCACACTGACAGTCAAAGCCTTGCCACCTCTACTTGGAGAGATGGTCAACCCAAGATCCTGTGGGGTAAGCGTTGGGACAGCACCTTGCTGAAGAGTAGTTGGCTTGGTCGTTTGTTGAGTGGTTGTAGTACTACCACGAAGCATAAAGAAGGCAATAGCTCCAACTAAAATAATAGCAAATGCGCCTACTCCTAGCGCGATGTAGAGATTTCTCTTCTCCATATATCTATTGTGTACTACCAAAATCCTCCTTGTCAACTAAACAAGTCTCTCTTGGATATATGAAACCAGTTCAGAGATGGCAACTCTTTTTTGCTCCTTGCTGTCACGATCACGAACGGTCACTGATTGATCTTCAAGACTTTGGAAATCAACGGTAATACAGTATGGTGTCCCAATCTCGTCTTGGGACAGATAGCGCTTCCCAATATTTCCACGATCATCCCAGAGGATCTTGCCGTTCACTTTCTCCTGCAGTGTTTGATAGACCTTCTGGGCAAGCTCAGTCAGCTCAGGCTTGTTCGCAAGCAGTGGAAATACTGCTGCCTTCACTGGGGCAACTTTGGGTGCAAATTTAAGGACTACCCGGTCCTCTTCTTGAGTAAATGCATCAGAGAGCACCATCAACAGAAGTCTATTGATCCCAACCGCTGGTTCAATCACATGAGGAACTATTTTCTTGCCCGTCTGAGGATCAACAATGGAGAGGTCTCGGCCAGAATTCTTCATATGATTTTGTAAATCATAGTCAGTTCGGTACGCAAGTCCCCACAATTCTTTGAACCCAAATGGGAATTGATACTCCAAATCCTCTGTCTTGGTACTATAAAATGATCGCTCTTCATCAGAGTGAGTGCGCCATCTCAGCTTCTCTGATTGAACTCCCAGTGCCTGTGTGACAAAGGTATACATAGTCTCTTTCCAGGTATCAAAAGTCTTCTCCCAATTTGTCACCTCTGGGTCAAAGAAATACTCAAGCTCCCCTTGCTCAAATTCAATTGTTCTAAAGATAGAATTCCCAGGCGTAATTTCATTTCTAAAACTCTTTCCCAGCTGTGCGATACCAAACGGCAAGCGCACGCGATTGGAATCGACGACTAATTTGAAGTCAATAAAGATATTCTGAGCAGTTTCCCCTCTGAGATAGGCCGACCCACCTTCCCCTTCTACGAGTCCTAACTGGACAGGGAAAAGCTGATTAAATTTGCGTACCGGTGTCCATTGGATTTGTTTACATTTTCTGCATTTAATCTGGAATCCCTTTATCAGGGCATTTAACTTTACTTCACTTAAACCTTCTACTTTACCAGTCTCCAAAACATTTTTTACTTCATCTTCAGAAATATCAAAATAACCAGGCTCAAATACTAAATTAGTAAACTTCTTTTCTTCATCTGTCATATCCTCGAGATAATCCTCAATCAGGTGGTCAGCTCGGAAGCGTGATTTGCAGTTCTTACAGTCAATCATGGCATCGGCAAAACTTGCGGTGTGTCCACTAGCTTCCCAAATTTTGTGATTTGATATCACACTGGCATCAAGCCCTACCACATCACTTCTTTTGGTGACAAAATAACTCCACCAAAGGTTACGAATGTTTCTGAGAAGCTCTGCTCCCACTGGCCCATAATCATAGGTGTTGGCAAGCCCACCATAGAGATCTGATCCAGGATAGAAAAATCCTCGACTTTTGGCTAGCGCTGTAATTTTTTCCATTGTTACGTCCATATAGCTATTATTACACAAAAAAACCCGTCACTACTACATTAGTAGGGACGAGTCACATAGTGATCCGCGGTTCCACCCTCATTCCAAGACATTTGTCTTGACTCTTTTGATAAAGCTCCCGGTTGCCAAGCCGATCATTGCTCTCTGTGTGTATCATAACAAGCACATATGCGCCTGTCAATGCAAGAATAATCGTGACAATGCGACAATCCCGATGGCAGCCCACACGATATTCAGTACCGCAGGCTGATAGTCTTTTTTGGAGAATGCTTCGACAAGAATACCTATACTTCCCGTGATATTTAGCAGTTGATACCAGACTGAATGTACTGACAGCACACCAAAGTTACTGAGTGCATACGCGCCAAGAATGACAAGAATGCCATACCATCCAAGAAATTCGGTAACTGTGTGTTTCATGTTATCCCAAAAGTTGAGGCAGCAGGTGTCGAGTTTTGAGCTTACGTTCCAAAATTTCCTCAATAAAAAGTGATGCACGACTGCCACTCAAATCCTGTGACCCGACGTATCCAAGAGAGGTCAGGAGTGAGAGCTCAAACTGATGCACGCTTTGTGCTACTGACTCAGAGCATGATGAAAGTGAGGTAAGAATTCTTTTAGTCAAATGAAACACGTCCTCAGACGCTTGACGTTCAGGCAGGAGGCCTTCAACTAATTCGCAGATGTGGTAAGCGATACCGACTCGAGGCAACTCTTGTTTCATCCCTGCATATACTTCTAAGAGTTGCACTTCAGTCACAATCGGCATAGTGCCTGAACTGTGCTCGTAGAGTGCTACTTTGCAGAGATTAAACAAATCAAGACTTGCACCACGGCGGGAAGTAATCTTTCGAATGCCTTTTGCTTTTACTACCATCTTACCTTCTTCCTGGGTAAAAAGTGTCAGCAGCATATCCGCCTCACCAACAGGTTTTCTTTTGAGAATAAGGGCAGTAACCGATCGATGACGCATAGAATCTCTTATGGATTGAGTGTCGTTGTGTAGTCTTGTATGAAGTCAAATGATTGGACTTTGTTCCCATTCACATTAATCGTATATGGGGTAGTATAAGTCCCAGCCTGCTTCTGATACATGACTGGAAGTGGAGAACCAGGCTTGAGCTTAAATGGCAGAGTGTATGACACGCTGAGTTTGGCAGTGCCCAGTGGTCTGATCACCAGGAAGTTTTCGATGACGGTCTTGCCAAGCTCATCATAGGTCTGTGTCTTTACTTCAGATCCAGTGACTTTGCCAGCCTGTGAGCCCTGTGGGACATACATGCGTACTACGTTACGAAGGGGAGCATTGAGACAGAGCTGCCCATGTTCGAGATTACAATCAGATGGTGGGTTTGGATTCTTGTAATTAATAGTTACTGTCTTGGTAATTGTCCCATCATTGGCTACTTGATAGTCTTGTGTTACTGCCTCAGTGACGTACATGTTTGATTTGGCACCACCGAAGTTGGCTTCATTGATCGCCAGGTAGTCACCATCAAATGGTTTGATCTGTCCTGCCACATTGAGTGCTTCTACTCCCTGCTGTGCACCCTGGTCAAAGAGATAGAACTGGATATGCTTTTGTTGTGCATCCTGGATAAATCCTTGCACCAGTGGACCCAAGACTTGTCGACTTGGTGCATCAAAAACGCGCTGGAGGATAGTTGAGAGCATGTCACTCAAGACGCCTTTTCTATTATCCTTAATGTATCCCACAGGCTGATCAGCATACAGTTCAAGCTGGTAAATAACATTTTCACAATCACAACGCTTGTCAATTTGTGTCGTATAGGTATTGCCATTTACCGTCAATGAGCCTCCCAAGGCATTAATAGCGGTAATTAGTGGTTGTGTATCCATAGCGATAATACCTTGCACTGCTACTTTCTTAGGAGACGTCTGATACATGCTGTAGAACAACTTCATGGAAGTCACAAAATCAGGAGATAAGTTACTGTCCCTGAGATTAAACTGTGGAACTGCTGGCAAGTATGTGGCCAAAAGACGTGGTGCACTCTGTTTGTTTGGGATAGTGGCATCAAGTGAGTAAATATCGTCTGACGCTTCCTTCACTGGCTTACCTTTTTCCACACGCATCACAGCATATTCTGTGATAAATCCACCGGTTGGGCGGAGTTCTTTGTCATTTTGGAACAAAACGAGATATCGTGCATCGTGGTCAGCACCCAAGAGAGTTGGCAACTGTTTTACCAATGGCTTTGCCTCAGTCACGAAGGAGATGGCATCTTCTGCATAAGTCTTCGCATTTTCTACACCAGAACGGACTTTCCCACCAGCGATGAAGCTTGGATAATGATTTGGATCGATAGCGTCAACTTCTGATTTCGCTTGTTGCATCAAGGCAGCGATATCATCAATCCTTGGCGTAACCTTGTCCAAAGCAAGAACTAACGTTTGTAGACGAGAACCAGCTGCACCGTTATATGTCCCTTGCCCTTTGAGACCCAAAACATCAGCATATGGAGTAAGAGAATCTACCATAATGCGAGCTGCTTGCAACCCATAATCGCCAGCTTTCATACCATGCACCGCATCTGAATAATACATATTGGCAACTGGGACAAACGCGAGATATCCAAGACCGTTGATCATATCCTGTGTTTTTTTGAATTCTGTTGTTGTTTGAGTCAAATCATTGGATACTTTTACCAGATCTTCTGCTTTCATATCTGCCACAAGAGCGCTTCCTTGTGCTTTAAGAATTCTTACCTGTGCATAAAGCCTAACTGCTGGGAGCACAATACCCAAGACAATAAATAGGCCTAAAACAATAACAACCCCAGCAATAATACCTGCGGTCTTCTTACTGATCTTTATATTCATTCTCATGGGAGAGCGAGAAATACGGCTAGCCCGCAGGGGAACAGTCGAAGTATCTTGTGACAAATCAATTTTATCAAATGCCATAGTAATATCGTACGGACTTACGAGATTTCTGTCAACAGATAGCACACTAGTCTAGTATGCTCCTTTGGCAGATATCATCGCCCAGGGTGTACGTAACATAATATATATGTCGTACCAGATCGATCTCTTCCTCGCATACTCTGCGTCAAATTTAATGCGTTGATCAAAGGCAAGCTCACTTCTACCGCCGACCTGCCATGGGCCAGTAATACCAGGTTTAACCGTCTGCATCTCATTTACATATTTATCGGTGCCAGGAAACTTTTTTTGTTGCTCTGTTAATTCCTCTGCAAGATATGGGCGTGGTCCCACCACACTCATTTCGCCTCTGAGAACATTAATGAATTGAGGCATCTCATCAATGGAATACTTACGAATAAACTTCCCAATTGGAGTAATACGCGGATCATTTTTAGGCTTGTAATGCCCATTTGAATGTTTTTCTATATAGGCTTTTTGATAGTCTGGGTTTGTTTTCTCAAGGACATCTGCGTTGACAACCATAGAACGAAATTTATATAAACGAAAGATTTTACCATCCTTACCCATACGCTTCATGTGCGCATTAGATTTTTCGACGAAGACTGGCCCTTGAGAAGTAAATTTGATAATACACGCAACTACGATCATGATTGGAGAAAAAATAAGCAGAGCAAAGATGGACGCTATAACGTCTAAGATACGTTTCTGTATCTCATATAAACCATCCGTGTGCGTCGCGTGTTCCATATCTTCTTCTATATTAGATGTTCATGCTCACTTCCTTCAAGTGCCTCGACAAACTTCTTTACCTTCGGAATTGATCGAGAGTGACAAATAAGCACAACATCGTCTGTATTTACAACCACAAGATCATCCAGATCAATGCCAACGACCAATTTCCACTCATAGTTAAAGACAAGTGAGTTTTTGCTATCAACCAGTGAGACATTCCCATGAGTAACATTCTCTTCATCATGCTCCTGCAGCGCTTCCTTTAATGATTCCCACGCGCCCACATCACTCCACTCTAGATCTTCTGCCAATACTCCAACTCCATCTTTTGACATTTTTTGAATAATCAAGTCATCAAAACTTATCTTTTCAAAGCTTGGATAGACTGTTTGTATCTGTTCACGGAATTTCTCTTGATCATTTATTTGAATCAGTTCTTCCAGTGCGCTTGCCATTTCAGGAGCAAATGATTTATACAAAGAAACAAGATGTCGGGGCGTCGTCACGAAATAGCCCAGATTCCACATATACTTCCCACTTTTCATAAATTCACTAGCTTCTTCTTGCGTTGGGCGATACTTAAATGACTGGAATTCGTACGATGCGATTCCTTCAACCTCAGGAAGCTGTTCGCCCACATGAATCCATCCCATGTTTTGATTGGCGAAACGAGGTTTTTGTGCAAGCAGAACAAACTGAGATTGATTGTTCTCAATTAAATGTTCAGCACCAAGAAGCATCTTTCGAAATTCTGCAGGCTTTTTGACCATATGATCACTCCACAAGATAGCCATCGCTTCATCGGGATTTCTCTGGTAGAGCGTAAAGGCAGCCAATCCAATAGCAGGGCCGACATCACGCATCGCTGGCTCAAAAATAAAATGATCATCAGGAATCTCCGGGAGTTGTTCTTTCAAGACTTCTTCGTAGCGATCGCCTGTAGCGATGAAAACATCTTTTTCTGAGAAATCAGGACGAAGACGATCAATGGTTTGTTGCAGTGTTGATTTACCTTCTATAATCTTTCCAAATTGCTTTGGTGTTTTTTTACGAGATAGTGGCCATAATCTGGTCCCCACCCCTCCAGCAAAGATGACAATGTTCATAATGATGCGATGATTTTTTTGAGTTGTTTTTCAAATATTCCTGATGAAAAACGGGCTGCGAGTCGTATGCAGGCAACCTCATTATATCGGGATTTATCAAAATTTACCAGTGACATAGACAACGCTTCTACACTCTGAGTATCGAAAAATTCTCCGTTTATCCCTTCCTCTACAATCTCCAATGCTCCTCCACCACGATATGCAATAACGGGGGTACCATGCAACCCTGCTTCTACCATGACCATGCCAAAATCTTCTTTCCCAGGGAAAACAAATGCACGTGCCTTTGCATAGAGATCATGAAGCTGATCATCACTGACAAATCCCAAAAATTCTACATTTGGTCCAGCAATTCTTTTAAAATAGGAAACATTCCCTTTCCCAGCAACTTTTAATTTGACACCAGTCTTAGTGGCAGCATGGATTGCCAGATCAACCCTTTTATAAAAAGTGAACCCTGAAAGTCGAGATATGAGTGAACTTGAAAGTCGTGAAACTACTAAAAAGTACTCTTCTTTTTTACTACTTTTTTCCATCGTATGCTTGGTAAGACAAGGAGCATCAGTTGGCGGGTATAAAAGTTTGGCTTCCCTTTTGTAGTACATCTTGATACGGCTTTGTACTTCCTGAGAATTGGCAACCAGTACATCCGGCCGATACGCAGCAACTGTGTCCCACCAGCGCATATACCAAACCAATGGCAGTGTTATCCATCTAAAAAACTTGTTTGAAAAATATTCTTCATATCCACTCCAGAGATAACGGGTTGGAGTCAGACACAGACAGATATGTTTGGTTCCAGGCTTGGTGATGATCCCCTTTGCCGCTTCACTCGAGACTGAGATTACTAAGTCATACTCGTCGAACCGAAAGCTTTCAAATGCAAGTGGCATCAGAAATGGAATGATCTCGTTGTGTTTGAAAAAAGGGATGTGCTGCAAAAATGATGTGCGAACATCAAAAACCTCTGCCCAAGGTGCATTTTTTTTGTCATACACCGATGTATATAAAGGTGCATCGGGAAACATCTTATGGAGCATAAGAAGGGTTCGTTCCGCTCCTCCCCATTTATTTACCCGGTCGTATACAATTGCTACTTTCATAGGCATCATGCTATCAACGCATTATACACGGCCAATGTCTCATCACCCATTTTTGTCCATGAAAATTTTCTCAATATCTTTTGTCCTTGCTCTAGTTGCTCAGCTCTTCTTTTCTCAGTCATACCAATTACATCCTCCAAAGACCTGGCAATATCATCAACTGAGTAGGGGTCACAGTATAAGAGATTGTCTCCCCCAATTTCTTGAAGTACCGGGATGTTAGACGTAATGATGAGTGAATCATTGGCGAGAGATTCCAGCACTAATAACCCAAATCCTTCTACCAGAGATGGATATACAGTTGATAATGATTTTTGGTACAGTTCTGCTAAATCATTGTCCGGGACAAACCCAGCAAAAATAATTCCTGTTATCAGGTGCTCTTTTGCAAACTCTTCCAGTCTACTTCCAAAGAAATCTTTTTTCCCCACCATAACAAGCTGAATATCTTTATGCAGTGCATGAACTTTTTGAAATGCAAGTACTAACCGTTCAAGATTTTTATGAGGATAAAAATTACCAACTGTCAAAAAATATTTTTTAGGTTGAATGTTGAGCGACGCAAAAATATCACTTTTTTTCACTGCGTTTTTTCTTACATGAAGCGCAGCATCAACGCCTTCATAGGTAACCACTACTTTTTTGGGTGAAACGTGAAGGAATTTTATAATATCCTGTTTGGCAGACTCAGAAACCGTAATAATTTTTACTGCACGCATAGCCCCAACACGTTGCTGAAATTTATATGCAAGCTGCTTGAGCCAGTACAGTGGCGCAGGTAACGTAGACGCTTTACCCGTGGCAAAAAGCCAAGGGGTCATGTCATGAATCGTAGTAATAAATGGGCGAGTATATAAAAGAGGAAATGAGAAATAAGGGAAATGCATGAGGTCAAGATTATATTCCAACAGTTTCCATGGAAGTACTAACTGCTCGGCAAACGAATGCCAATGGATATCTACACTAACAACGGTAAAGTTACGATTTTCAATCGTTTGCATGATTGCTTCATAATTTTGTGGCAGGGCAAACAAGAAATAATGATTTTCACTATCTTTCGTTTGCAAGATGCGTACAAGATTACGAGTATAGCGCCCGACACCTGTTTCATTCCACATGCGGCAATCAATTCCGATACGTTTCCCCATGTTATGAAAATGCCTCCTTTTCAAGGTGTTTAATAATTTCATCCCACGAGAAATTTTTCTCTACATACTCCCGGGCATTTTTTGCAATAAAGGTATAGAGTTTTTCATCAGTCAGAAGTCTATAGACACCATCAATAAATTCATCTTCACTCTGTGCAAGAAGTACATTTTCACCATTCGATAATTCCGTACCGCGAATACCAAGCGGGGAGGTGACCACTGGCAACCCTGACGCCATCGCTTCAAAAAGTTTGAGGCTTGTCCCAACGGCGATACTTACCGGGAAAAGGAGCACATGAGATGATGCAAAAACAACAGAAGCCTCATCAGCATTCTCATCAAAGATAACTCCCTCACTCCCCAGAGCTTTGATACTTTCTGGGATTGATCTACCTACCACCCACATGGATATATCTACGCCTTCAGCCTTACACTTCGCATACAGTGCTGGCCAGATCTTCTGCAAAATGTATCTGCAGGACGTAACATTTTGTATCCATTGGAAAGTACCAATAAATAATATTTTCTTTTCTCTAACTGTAAACTTTTTCTTAGGGTCAACAAAAGTAAATACTTTCGTATCTACTCCATTTGGTGCAATAATGACGTCTTTTCTCCCCATTTCACCTGCCTCCACCGGGGACAAGCTTACCAACTTTGTTACACTCTTCCAGCATGCCTCTTCAGCTCGTTGCATTTTCCACACATCCCAGAGAAAGAGTGGTCGTAAAAATGATGGTACTTTTTGCACCGTAAATTTCTCGTATGCTTGATATTCAATATTATGTTCCATAAGAACAATAGGAAGTGTAGTCGTGGGAAGATTTTGCATAACATAAAATGTCTCTACATCGATTATGTCAAAATCTTCATGGGAAAGTAGATCTGCAATCTTTGATTTCATCTCTGGGAGGGTATGTCCAACGACAAGAAAAGAATCTAGTGAGAAAAAGGCTTTACAGATATTTTGGATTGTCCATTGTTTCTTTCTTTGAAAAGTATAGACGGCTTTACAATATTTTTTGAGTTCTGCAATGTCTGCATCTGTTTGATTTGTCCGCATTTCAGCGACCAAGGTGATTTCATGGTGTTTGGATAGACGGATAATCGTGTTGTAAAGCCTGATATGTCCCCCACTGGTGATAGGATAGGGCAGAAAGGATGAAACCATTAAGATTTTCATAGAGATTTCTCTTTTATTGTACCAAATCTTTCAAGGATACAGTGCCTTTACTTTTGGACCTTATAATGGAGCTGAATGGAGTTGGGCCCAATTTGCTTGACTCCCAGAAGTGACAATTGTGCTTCAAAGGACGACGGAACTAGAAGAGGTTTCCCTTCAGCAAAGAGCAGCGGTTCCATGTCGATATAGATCTCATCTACCAAACCATCTTTGAGAAATGAGGTCAAAGACATCGCACCACCACTAATGAGTACTGTTTCAAAATCCTTATGTCTGAGAAGATCAAGCGCTTCCCGTGTCGAGTGGACACACTGTGCCTTATCTTCTGAGACATGTTCTCCATGTTGTGAGAGGACAACCACAAAAGGATTCCCTATCTGGTCAAAATTATTGTCTTGCTTCATGATCTCGTATGTCTTACGACCTACCACGATATTGCCCGCTTCTTTCACCATCTCTGCATATGCTGACCACTCATCATCACTCCATGGGGTTGAGTCATCTTTGCGTGCAATAAATCCATTAGCAGTAGTCGCGATAAAAAGGATTACTTTTTTCATAGTCCTATTATAACTTTTTATGCAGATCAAACAAGAGGTATGCACTGGATGATGCAACAATTTTATATTGCTTCCCAATATTTACGTCCCCTGGTGCAGGATTGGCAAGAACAAGATAATCAGCACCCATAGTGATAAGCTCTGGTAATGATTTTTCAAAACTTGCCCATCCTTGACGATTGGTCTGGTACAGGAATGATGAGTCCCCATCCAGTGGCGCGACAACCAATGCATCTTTTGGAGTCATGCTGTCCACGACTTTACCTGCTTCAATCATTGCCTGATTATTCACATTGAAGTAATCTCTGACGTAGTACCAACTAAATGAAAGAGTAAACAACACACTGACCGTTAAGACAACCGCAACGGCCCATTTATTCACAATCTCTTTTGACAAGGAAAAGAAGAAACTAAATCCACGGCCCAAAAGCACCGTAATACTTGGCACTGTAATATATTGATAGTAATCATGCTGCACGTTACCCCTGGCGATTACACAATAATACAGAAGAGAACATAGGAAGAACGTCACAAAAAATCCCATGTCTTTTCTCCCTTTCCAGATGAGTCCTGGGATGAGAAGTGCTAGCCCCCAATATCCTAAGATCAGTCGTCCTAAACGTTCTGCAAAAATCCAATAGAAAAATGCGCCAGTAAAACGTATATTGCCCGCATTAAAGAGCCAGGCACTGGCTGGAATACCTTCTGGGAAATGGCCTATCCACCATCGCCACCAGCCAAATGGTGCAAGCACCAAAATGAGAAAAAGATACAATTGCCACTTTTTTAGGAGGGAGAAGCCAAATGCACTCCATGCCAAGAAGAGAAACACTGGGGCAAAGAATATCACATGAGGCCGTACCATGATTCCACTTGCTGTCATCAGAATAGATAACACAAGAGACAGATATCCCCATGAAGCTTTTGTCTTTTCAAGCCATCTGTCAAACCAATACAATCCAAAAAGGAAAAGCCCAATACCCAAAGAGTCAGGAAGCGTCGTTCTACCATAATAGATGGCAAAGGGTAAAAATGCGTAGAAAAAAGCGGCTACTGTTGCTGCTAATTCGTCTGCATGTTTTTTTGTTAAAAAATAAATACTCCAAATTCCAAGAAGTGAACCCAAAATTGATACCAATCTCCCCCATTCTTCAATAGTAAAGTGATGGAAAAGCGTATACCCAGTAGCTGCAAGTACATTATACAAAGGGAATTCTGCCATAAAATATCCTTGAGGATTTTCAAGCCCTGATTGGACGTTGGAGATGTTATTCATACGTGGATGCAGGACATCAACTCCATACTTTATAAAATTACGAGTTACTGCCGCCGTGTCTGCCTGTCGCCATGAATGCCAATCGGCAATTGGGCCAGAGAAGTGATACAGACGAACAACAAATCCACCGAGTAGAATGACATAGAGAAGAAGCGATGAGAACTTTTTCATAGATTATGGCTGATCTTCGATAACGGCACCCTGCTCAAAGGTGAAAGTATACGGATGTGCTGCATCTTTTGGATAAAACTCACCAGTCTTAGCAATCATAACAGCAGGATTTTCATCGCCATAGACAAACCACAACCCATCTGGGAACCCTACAGGGAAAATCCAGGCATTGGCTTCCCTGATAGGAAGTTTATTAACGTATACTGTGTCTGCATGAGTAAGCGTCGGGTATTTTGTTTTGAAAAATCCTAATGTGTTTTGGGTTATTTTCCCAGCTCTTTGCCATTGCATGCCTACTGTGTATAGGTTCCACAGATGATTCCCCATGAAGACGACAAAAAGGAGAGTCAATACTGTAATCAAGATTCGGGAAGGATAGGATTGTACCAACCATCTCACAAGTGCCACAAAGAAAATAATCAGACCAACTGAAGCCAAATAAATATATCGTTCAGTAATATTACCAAGTCCAATAAATGGTAAGGCAGCAACGAGAGCAAACCCAAATCCAAAGAATATCGCTTTATCTACTTTGGTTAATGACTTTGCAATAAGTTTCCAGAAAACAAGTATCAGAAGAAGTGCTGCGAATGTGACCCCCACAGAGGCGACAATGACAGCATTGTTATGTCTCATACTTTCACGAAGCCAAGTATAGGTCCCCAGTGAACTTTGCCCAAAGAAGAAGAGTCCAAGGTATCCAATCTTGTTCCCAATTGCATTCGGGATAAAATGAGCAAGATTATAACTATAATCTCCTGCAATTGCAGCCACATGTGAAGTTTGGCGTACAAAAAGATAGAGTGCGTCTACAATCAGGAATGGCGCATATACCCACCATGTTTTTTTCTTTTTTTCTACTCCAAAGAGATCAGCAACAAGACAAAGGAGCATAAATACTACACCCATTTCATATGTGATAACGCTCAATATTGAAAATATCAGTGACAAACTATATGAAACCCAGCTGGATTTCTCTCTAAATCGTATGAACTGCAAAATACCAAGAAGCATCCACAATGTTGAAAGAGTAATAGAAATCGTCGAAATCCAGAAAATATTTTCTGCATGGAATGAACCAAATGCGAAAATAATTGCTCCAATGAATGCCCACAATTTTGACTTAAACACCTTATAAAACAACGCATATGCACTCGCCGTGACTGCAAAGTGAAGGAAGACAAAGAATGTATGATACCCCTCAGGATTGAACCCAAAGAAAGAGAACAACCCAATCATTACGATCTTGTCCAGTGGTCGATAGAAGAATCCCTGTGCATCAGTAAAGTACCTTGGGATATTTGTAAACACGGCTGAGGCAGCCCATCTCAGCCAGGTGAAATCATCTGCAACGAAGAAGTTGCTCATAAATGGCAACGTAATTGCAATGAGGATGACAAAAACATAAAACATCAGGAAGAAATGTGAAGTGACAATCTCTCTTACCGCACTCAAGAGGGAGAACGACTTATCCTTTACCAAAAGCAATGTCCCTCCCATGATACCTAAAAGCAGCCATACTGTTTCTGCAATCTTTGATGCTTCAAACATGTCATAAAAAATAGCATTCACGAATAGGCCAACTATTCCCCCTACGATGCCAAGCATGAATGCTTTGACCATCTTATCTTCAATGGCATTAAATGAGTGACGCATCAGTACACCTATTACCAGGAAAATGAATGCAAATGAAAGTACTCCCAGAAGCCCGGTTTCACCAAGATTTCGCAGATAGTCATTGTCGGCAGCCAAAGTAATGGTCGCAAAACCGCTCCCTAGGAATGGATTTCTTAGGAAGGCGTTCCACGCATTGGGCCACTCTCCTTGCAGTCTGGTTGTAAATGAGATGTCATATACCAAGACTTTTTTCACCGTAAAGTTGCCTGAGACACTGGAGAGCTGCACGCCACCATAGTCAAAATTGAGTTGCTTTGCCTTTGTTACCGACAGTGAACTCTGCACAACTGCAGTGGTAGTCTTTTGTACATTTGTTGTTGTCTGAGGGATATTGATATACGAGGTACCCAAAGGAACATTTTGGTCCGGTGCTGCCGCCGCAACTGCTACTTTCTTCCCTTGATCAAGTGCTTGCTTTTGTTCATCGGTCAGTGAGTTGTTCGCAAGTCCCACCACTTCTCCTTGACTATCAACAACAACCGACTGCGTGCGAAAAGTTTGGGCAATTCTCTTAATTGTTGAGCTATTAAATGTGAAAAGACACAAGATACTGATCGCGAAAATGGGTATAATTGCTTTCTTTTGCTTGATAATAATCAATGTCACCCCCATAGCAATAAAGTACGCTACGACAGCGATTCGTGAAGCGGTAAAGCTCATCATAAGAATGGATAACACACCGAGTATCCAAAGCGAAACTTTCTTTTTCCATGCATAAGTAAAGCTTACGGCAAAAATAACAGGGATCAGAAGAACGAGCCATCCCGCTAGATCATAGTGACCAGCAAACGTACTCGTCATGCGACTATCAAATGGCAAACAGAGAGGAAGTCCTTTCGCAAATTCTTCATTTCCCGTCTGGAAGGAAGGAAAGCAAAAATTAAATTTTTCGTGCACGATCGGGAACCAATGCCAAATAAAGGTATAAAATTTCTGGCCATATCCATAGATAAGCACAGCAACCAGAGTTGCCATTAATATCTTGAAATAGAAGTGAATATCTTTCACTTTGGTAATGACTGAAACACCGACAAAGAATAAAATCATGTACTCAATACGGCGTAGGTACGAAAGCACAGCCACACTTGGGAAGAAATTCGCAACATGTGGGCCAATATATATAATAGAAATGATCAAACTAGCAAGCCCAACGACCCAGTACAAGATAAATGAGGCACCAATCGATGCAGGGAAGCTAACTTTTCGCCGCACTAATCGAAAGAGATAGTATGCAACAAGCAATGCGATGAGGAAGTCCTCCAATCGAATATACACCCACGTGTGGTGGATATAAATTGTTGGTAGTTTTGGATATAACGCAACAAAAGCAAGCGCAAATGCCACTCCAAAACGCAAAAAATTAGCATCAAGCCATCCAAAAAGCTTTCTCATATGTTTGGTATAAATACTTATTCCCCAAAATTCGACCTACTCCAATTAATATAGCAGCTTTTGTTTTCAAAAGCATCCTTACTACTATATATTCTGGCAGAGAATAATGCTTTTTGAAAAGATAGGGAAGATTCTTATAGATATTTACTATGGCAAATGTTCTATTCGAGCTCCCATAGTCTCTATGCACGATATGTGCTTGAGGATAATAAATACGGCTAAATCCAAGCTTCATGGCACGATAATTGAAGTCAACATCCTCTTCATACATAAAAATCTTTTCATCAAATCCACCAATTTTTTGATAGGTTTCTTTCTTCATCATCAGGAATGCTCCTTTGAGCCAATCCACGGGATGGATAGTATCCGCTGTTTTTTGGAACCCATCAAGTCGTTGCATCCCCAATTGATATTCCAAGACTGACCACAGTGTATAAAATTTCCCGGTAGAGACTTGTAGTGTGCCATTCTCATTCTTTATCTTTCCACCTAACAAACCTATATCTGGATTATTTACTAAATACTCATACATTGAAGAAAGAGAGTTATCCTCAAGATAAGAGTCATTATTCAGAAGGACAATATAGTCACCTTTCGCTTTCTCGACTGCTCTGTTATACCCAAACCCAAATCCTCCATTATGCCCACTTTCATACACGTGCACGTTTTTGTACTTCTTAAACTCTTTTTTCATCACCTCATACGCACCATCTGGTGAATCATTGTCCATCACAATGTACTCAAATTCTCCTGACTCAAACTCCTTGCGGTAATATTTCCACAATGACTCCATGCAGGAGATAGTAAGTTCTGGACGATTATACGTAAGAGAAAGAATACTCAACATAGGTTTTTATCGAAACCATGCAGCTCTACCAAGCTTATAATGAAGATCTTTGTTTTGCCTTTCCCCAATTACCTTTGCGGGTACGCCTCCAACCATCATAAATGGTTCTATGTTTTTGGTCACGACTGCCCCAGCACCAACAATGGCACCCTTCCCAATAGTCACCCCAGGCAGAACTATGACGCGAGGCCCAATAAAGACATAATCTTCGATAACGACTGATTCTGAAGTTGCATGGAAGTCATCGGCATTCATATCGTGTTGGCTGTTATACACCATCACGCCTGTAGCAAAGTCTACGTGATCCCCAATAGTTATGGGAGATCGTCCATCAAGTATCACTTGCTCACCAATAATTGTATCGTTCCCAATACGGATGTTAGCTGGATCATAAAAAACGGCTCCCATATGGATGACTGACCCTTTGCCTATTTTTATACCAGCTAAGCGGTAAAAAAACCTACGTACGAAATGTGATGGGACATATCCAATAAGAGTCAATAGATAAATCTCAAACTCCAGTAGTACTGTCGTAATGCGACGAATAATGCGTTGTTGTATAGATAGTTTGCTCATATTATTTCCCATTTGCGACCGACTCCAAAACAGCCAGTGTTTCTTCAGCGGTCTTCTCCCAATTAAATTTTTTCACTTGTTGGTATCCTTTCGCAACCATGTCTTTACGCAACTTTTTATCAGTTAGTACTTTCTCAATAGCTCGCGTAATGTCATCTGTGTCCTCTGGATTGCAATATTCTGCGGCGTCTCCACCGATTTCTGGCAGACTGCTTACATTACTGGTCACCACAGGACATCCTGCTTGCATAGCCTCAAGGATAGGCAATCCAAAACCTTCATAGAGGCTTGGAAGGACAAAACACTCAGCATTGGCATACAACACTTTTGCTTCCTCATCAGGGGCAAAGTCTAAAAAGTGTACTTTATCGGAAATTCCCAACTGTTCTGGTTTTGCAAGGATCGGTTCATACAGCCAGCCCTTCCTTCCGACAATCACCAACTGTAAGTCAGTATGTTCTTTACTCACTTTCGCAAATGCATCGATAAGACGAGAGAGATTTTTACGTGGTTGAATTGTCCCAAGATACAAAAGATACGGGGAAGTAAATGCATATTTCTTCTCTAGCTGCTGTAAGGTTATTGTACTTTCCATATGTTCACTTTCTTTGATACCAAGATGGGTCACTGTCACATCCTCTGGCTTGACCTTATATAATTTGATTATATCATCTCGTGTTTTCCCACTCACTGCAAGCACATGAGTTGCCTGATTTACTGAGTATTTGGTCCAGTTAATAAGCTGGTAGAGATCTTTTTTTAGAAAGTGATCCGGGAAGAAAAGATACGCAAGGTCATGAATAACGATGACAGATGGGACTGGTGAGAAGCGTGGTGCATAATGATTGGGACTGAAAAACACATCTGGACGTGGGGAATGAGTAAAGAGGTCTATCGGAAGACCAATTTGGGTCCAGAACTTTTTAGGTTTTACGATACGATATCTAAAATGTTGCGTCTGAGCCGGCATATGGGGAAGTGGAGGTTCTTTGAGATAAATAACAAATTGTATATCCTCTCTTTTGAGTGACTGAAACTTTGCAAGAAGCTCGTACGTATAGACACTTACGCCAACTAAACGCGACACATTTGCTTCATTTCCATCAATGCCAATAATCATATACCTACTCCTTCATATATTACGGTAATTTTATCCTGAGGTATATGCAGAATATTTATAATGTCATTTTTGGTTGCCTCCGAGACGGCAATTATCTGATCACACTCTTTTGCAACCCATGAAAGTCGCTTCTTTTGCACAGCTACGATATTTGCCACAGGAGCAAAGTTTTTAAGAGAAAATCCCAATTTCTTATGCGCTTCTTCAGGATATAGATAGACACTCAAATCATGAATAATACTTACCTTTTTGGCAAAAAGTGTTGGTGGTTCTGTCCAATCTGAAGAAAGGAACACATCGACTTTCCCAATAAAAAGTTCTATCGGTACAATATGTAACACGTTCCAAAGTATATGAAGAAATGTTGGTGGAAAGGGAAATTTTTTGAGAGTGACATTGGACTGTTTTGCCAATTCCTTCATTGCAGCAGGAAGTTCACCTCTTAATGTTGCAAAGAATAACACATACGTATTCTCTTTATCCTTTTCAATCAGATGAGAAACTAAGCGACTTGTGAGTCTCCCAACTCCTTGTGGATACACGGTTTGAGAGATATCAATAGCTATCTTCATATTACCTCTTATTGTGACTATTTTTTATCTCTATCACAATCCCCTGAGCAACTGCCAGGAGAAAAAATCCTGCCGCGTACCAGGTCAAGTGCTCTGCAGTAAAGAATACCCACTTAGCAAAAAGTGGTATGGCAAGCACCACACAAGCAAGTCCAATCCCTGCACTTAATCGAATATTTTGTCTAGATGCTATAAGGACAAAGATAACCAGAAAAAAGATATCTTGAATTTTCATATTAGTGTTTTTTTACGGGCGCTATTTCTCTAAACGTCGTCATATGCCTCGCAGCATTTTGATCCATATATACCATCATATCAGCTATAAGACCAGTAAATATTGTTTGGAGTCCTACAATAACGAAAAGCACACCAATAATTAAAATTGGTCTGTCCCCTACTGTCTGGTGATAGGCATAATGAAGAATAGTTAAATAGCTCAGCATTATTAAACCAATAAAAAGTACTAGTGTGCCGGTAAATCCAAAAAAATGCATTGGTCTTTTAATGAATTTCGACACAAAAAGAACAGTGAACATGTCAGGCCAGTCTTTAAAAATCTTTATAAACCCATACTTAGATTTCCCGTATAGTCGTGGTTTATGATCAACGACAACCTCTGAGATTCGATACCCTTGTTGTTGTAACATCATCGGAATAAACCGATGCATCCCCCCATAAAGCCTCAAACTTCTCGCAGCCTCCGCAGTATATAACTTAAACCCACAGTTATAATCATGAATCGTAAGTTTCCAAAAGATTCGTGTCATTGCATTCCAGATCCGAGATGGGATGACCATATATGACTTATCTTTACGATTTTTTCTCCAGCCAGCCACCATGTCATACCCCTCGTTCATCTTTGCAATAAATTTGGGGATATCATTAGGATTATCCTGTAAATCTGCATCCATGGTCATGATCATGTCACCTTTTGCCTGTGTAAAAGCAATATTCAGTGCTTCAGATTTGCCACGATTAACGGCAAATGATAGTATGCGGGCATGACTATCTTTGTGCGCAATTTTTTGCATGACCTGTACTGTCTTATCTGTCGATCCATCATTGAAAAAAAGAAGTTCATATCCAATCTTTTCTTTATGGAGGACGTCAATAATTTTCTTATAGAGGACTGGCAGATTATCCTCTTCATTGTACGCGGGTATAACAATGCTGAGCATAGGCGTATTGTAACATGCGCATGCTGAATGAACAATTTTTTAAACAAAGACCAGACAGAGAAGGAAGGCTATCACGATACTACTCATAACATATCCATACCACTTGGTGTCCTCTTGGCTGTAAACAAGTTCTGCAGTATATTGCCCTTGAGGTAAAACAAACTCCATATGCGTACTGTCCTGTTTCTCTGGGACAAGCTCTTTACCATTTGTTACTCTTACTCTCCACAATGGGTCATAATTTTCAGAGAAAACTAGCCTACTCGCTGAGGTGGCACTGTCGATATCTAGTCCGTACCTGTCAGGAGAGATCATCTGGTAATGCAGTCTCCCCGGACCGAGGAGAGAAAGATGATCCATGGGCTGTGGGACCGTATAAATCGTTATATTGGAAGTTGTTGTGAGTGCAGCAAGTCCCGAGATCGTTGCTACCTGCGCTACTGCTTGCTGATGCAATTCTTCAGAATATTTCCAGTCACGAATAAATATTTGTCCTTCTGGATCATCCGGGACTACTACATAGCCAATACTGTTGTTTGCCAAAAAATCTACCCCTTTGGTAGAAAGATCATCAAGTGTCGCCGACTGGCTACTCTCTGCAAAAAAACCACTAGCATCTACCGCGGGATGCAGAGACGTACTGTCAGCAAAATGTGCTTTTTGTGGAACCCAAAGTACACGAGAGAATTCTTGATCACTCGCAAGTAATGCACTCAGCTGCACATACTCCTGAGGCAGTGTGTGAGACGCAAATGTACCCCGCAAAGTAAATGCCTTTCTCTCAACAAAAAGAAATGTTATTACGAGAACACAAAGAAGAACTATACGCAGATTCCTCCTCTTTATATATGAACCTGCTTGTGCAACTGACAATGTAATCAGGACAGACATTCCCAGTGCAATATAAAGATAAAACTTCGATGGATCTCTGAAGAGATTCATCCCAGGGATGTGTCCATACATCCACAAATACTGTTGCCCAAAAGGATCATTTACCCCTTTTGCAAGGAATGCACCTATGAGTGTCAGCAATGCAAAAAGATACACAACTTGTTTTGTTGTTTTTTCATGTATTATAACCAGTGATGCAAACGCTACAAGTGGGAATAAAAGAAATTCTTCCTGCATAAATCCAACTTTCCCAAAGATATTTTCAGGCCAATTTGGATGCAATAGCCCAAGTGTATTTTCTAACTTGGCGAAACTAAAAAAACGAATGGCAGCCTCACTACTTTGTAACACAGCGACTGTCGAATTCGGATTTTGGTGATACCAGAACAACGGGAATATCCAATACAAGTGGACCAACAATCCTAACGTTAGCGAACTTATCACCGGCACTATATTTCTCCGTTGCCAAATTGCAAGAAGAGCAATAATTCCTCCGATCATGTATGCAAAACGGATATCTAGTAATATAAGAGCAGAAAAAAGGAAAGATGCAACAGCAACCTGTCTCCTCAGACCACCTGTCACGTGAATGAAAAGTTGATAGAACGATGTAACCACCACTGGACACAATGCATACGCAAGGGCTACATTCATTTGCCCTCCTTCTACCAACATCAGCACGTAGGTATTTGCTACATATATACCAACACCTATCCAGAGCGCCGGAGAAGAGAATGAAAGCTTCGTAAATTTCCTTAAAAAATACCACGCTGAGAACGTTGCAAGAGCAAGATACGCCCAAAACCAGGCAATTCTTTGCATAAAATCCCACGGGAGATGAAGCAGCGTATGAAAGATAAATACTGTAATTCTCAGATAACTTTCTACCCACCCATACTTCATCATGGTCTCACCAAAACCATTGCCAAAGACACCATCCCAACTAGGAAGAATGGGGAAGAACTCAACAAGTCTATCGTTAAAATAATATGGGTGATCAAACCCAGAAATCAAACCAGGAGAAAACCACTTATGAAAGACCATGAGGATAATCACGCAATAAGAAAAAAATGGCAGATATTTTTTTATTTTTTGCATACCTAGGTCGCCTTTATTTCTTTATAGAGCCACCAGATGAGAAGTACCCAAATCCCTAAAGCCAAATACAGATTGATGGCATCTAACTTCATCCCCCAAAAGGTATCATGAATAACGGAGATTGGCCTAAAGTATTCAGGGATATTCGCCTGATATAAATAGTATCGTACGGCCAGCACATACCCCATGACAATAGAGTACGTCATTATTTTTTTAAGTGAAAGTCCTCCTAAAATTGCAAACGGGACGAACCATATCCACCATTGAATAGAAATAAATGGGAGCATGATAAGAAACACCAGCATAATGATAAGCATTTCCTGAATAAGTGTCTTGCGCGACCTGAGGAATACCCAACCATACGCAAGAAGTAAACTTCCATAAAGGAAAATTCTATCTATTTGTGCACTATGTAAAATTTTAAATACTGCTCTCACAGGCAGAAGTGTTGGGTATAATTGGTACAAATACGCTGAGATAAAGGATGTCCCCCAGAAATTAAGTTCTATGCCATAATTGACAAAATTATTCATAACTTCTCTATAGCTGAGCATGAATGGCACTATCATTGATACTGAAAGTGGCATAAGTGCAATGAATGTAAAGAGTATTTTTTCTTTCCATGTTGGCAATCGTTTCAAGAACAATGGCAAGAAGATAACAGGGAAAACTTTTAATGCGATCCCTGCGCTTAGTGCCCATGCAGAAGATAACTTTTTATTTTTCTCAAACAGCGTCCACGCAACAAGGCTGCAAAAGATCCAAATACTATCAATTTGTCCATGGAACCCACTGACAAGTACCGCAACTGGATTAAGCGCGTATAGTAGGGCCCACAGGAATGCAGAAGACTGCTTTTTAGGACGCGAAAAGAACGAGAAAATCAAAAGAGTAATACCAACATCAGAAAGAATAGATGGCAACTTAGATAGAAATACGAAGGAAGCTTGTGTAAACCAACTTATATACTGTAGCCCAACAAGCATAGCCAGCCACAACGGTGGATACGCATAGTTCGCATCACTGTACGGATTATGTCCTGACAAGTAACTAAATACTAGTTGTATATGGACACTCGTATCCATAGTGCCATAGAAGTGTGTTGCCAACCAAGCTCGAGGTATATAGGCAATAATTGCCAGCACAATATATGGGAGAAGTTTTTTTACTTTTCTAAATGGTAATGAGGGGAGAGAAAAAGTTCCAAAAGTAACTTTTTGTTCTGTAAAGTAGCGAACGACACTCAATATGAGTGCCCCATACGCAACAAATGCTATTTCATCTGCAAATGAATCGCTATGTATGAAGTGGAGCGCAAATGCACTGAGGAGACTTACCATTCCAGCGAGAAGTAAAAATCTACTGGACAAACGATATACTGCTACAAGTAAACCCGCACCAATTATCATTATAACCTCCCTGGTAAAAATAAGATTTGTGTATGGCAATTTATTCAGACAGACAAGTAATGTCATGAAAGAAACAATACCAACTATTTTTTTGGAGGTAATTCCACACACATAGAAGACAAACATAATTGCAACATATCCTAAGATAGTAGGATAAATGTGAATAAATGGACTCAGCAGGAAAACTTTCTCAAGTAGAAAAAGACCTGCTAGTGCACCTAATGTAATACTAAGATTTTTCATATGTTCGAGTTCTCCATAAAATAATCAAGCACCCAATAAGTGTCAGTATACTTATCCCTGCTCCGATCACAAACCCCACTTGTGGCATAAAAACAAGAGAGATTGTGTGTGGTGCCCAATCTTGGTAATCTGATTGATCAATATACCATGCGTTTGCAAATGAGTTCGCTTGAAAATGTCTTCGCTCTGGAACCGGCTTCTCGTCAACAAAAAGCTTCCAACTTGGATAATAGGTATCTGGTAGATATACCAGACCTGACATTGGCTTTGTCAGTCTTGTTACATAATATGTATTATTTAATTTTGATAGTGGGATTATTGGCTGTGGGGCAAGTGCACGAGTTGTTACAAACAAGAATGAATTTTGTAACGGTTCTTGCTCGAGTGTGACATTACTTACTGACATTGCATGTTCTACAATGACTGAATATGCAGTCGGTTTTTGTTTAGGAGAAAATATTATATCGAAATCATGAGACTGTCCATCTAAAACTGGCAAAATCTCACGTATCCCGTCTTCTGATGAAACTGTCGGCACAATGCGAACATACCCAGAAGTGTCGGGAGACAATGTATATACAATATGTAAACGATAGGACATCTCTGGAGAAAGCATTGGTGTTTGCCATATTGTTTTCCCAGGGGTTTGTTCCATCTCAGTTAACTCTGTTGGGAACGTAGCATGAACAGTGTGCATCCCTGCTGACAAATACAAAGGTTTCGTAGGATCAAATTCTTTCCCATCAAGAGACAAGGAAAGTATATTTTTATCTGAGAGTGGCGTTGAGATACGATACATGTCACCAGAGATGACTGAAAGCTGATAGTCTTGTTGGCCCCACATTTGGACATACCCGACCTGTTGATACAATGACTGCATGTGATTCGCAAGACCAACGAGAAGATCTTTGCTTGTTTGATCACCCATGTCGATATTGATGAAGATGTCACTAAGGAAACTCAGGACATGTAAGGCATACGTTGTGTTATACGGACTCGGATTGGCTTGTGATATTGCAGCTACTTGATCTAAATCTTTTTTAATAGCTTCAAATACTAGCTGATAACTTTGACTATCTTTACTTCGATCAATTGAGAGTAAAAATGCAGTATTTTTCAAACTATTTCCAAGTAGGTAGTTCAGTTTTTCTGAGCCAGAAAGACTTTGTGCTGTTTGCGTCTGTTTATTAAGATCTCGTTTGACAAACCAAGGACTCGAGAAAATTCTTTTAAATACGTTAACTGTAGGGAGCTTCAATTCTAAGTGAGGGAGGTTGCAGGTAATACACTCTGCACTAATCGCTTCATTTGCCTCGAAAGGGAGATGATCTCCTTTTGGATCAATAGTCATTGTTGCCCCTTGAGTACCAGAGGTCACAAGAGAAAGCGCACTCGATGTGTCAACTGATGTCGCAATAATTTGAGCCTGGGATGTTGTAATACCATCATGCAACGAATATATATCCCACATCCCAAATGTCTTCACTTTTGAGAACATCTTCATGTGTTCTATCGCATTGGTAAATATCGCTGGGTCCTCTGCAGGAATCCACGCTAACTTCCTCTCAACATCCCGCTGGACAATAACGTGGGTAACGCCAAGCAAATGCAATAATTGTTCTGTCTTTTGTTCATTATGATCACGAAGACTCTGATAGATTTGAGAAAGAATAATATTCTCTGAAGAAGTAATTGATGTATTATTCGTAAAGTTCGTTTGTTGCATTAATAATGATGTTGGAGGATTCCCAAAACTGTAATAGCCCCATTGATACGCAATACCATCCCACTGCGCATTTAATGGAGGAAGTACAAGAAATTTATCAGACTGTGGCTGCACTTTTGCCCATTGATCAAAATCATTCACATACGGCGGAACTGAGACAAGAAGAGAAAGCGGTCTATTCCAGTCAAACATGTGTCGTTGAAAATAAGGAAAGTTGTAAAATCCTAAGATGACGATAAAACACACAAGTCCAGCATACCCAATGCGTTTTGGCACTCTGGCAAGAATCATTTCAATACCCAATCCGATAAGTAATGCCGTACTAATAGAAATCAGATAGTTAAACTTAAACCACGCACTTCTTAAAATAAGAAATCCTGGCACATGGACAAAAAAGAACTCAAAAAGTGTACCTGTTGGTGGGTGTGATCCCGCAGCGAAAAACATCCCAACAAGAAGAATCCCTAAGAAAATTATCGCATATTTCTTTATCTTGTCATTGCTTAAAATCACGCCACATAAGGCCAGTGGAACCCATAGGAAACTTCCCAGTACCAGAAGGGGATTCGTCAGGAAGAACGGACCAAATGGATGGCTCGTTCCCTTTTCATACCAGCCAGGTTCTCCTTGTAATTGAAAAAGATGCAAAAGTGATGCACTAACACTCACGCTCCTGAGCCAATTAATAGGACCATCCACACTAATACTCCCTATCGCATCAAAAATAGTGTGGGTGAACTGCCAAAATGGGATGATCCAATAGGCATCAAGCAGAAAAAGTGCTGCGGCAGTGCTTGCGGCAAAAGTAATAAGTCGTTTTGCTCCTTTTATAAGTGGTTCATTCTCATCACTGTTGACATACCAGACACCCAGCCCAAAGATTGTTATAAATATCATCATCCCTGCATAGAGAGGAAGACCTTCGCTCCCATCTGCATTAAAAACAAAAAGCGTAAGAGCAGATAAAATACTTGCTCTTACAATCGACATCTTTTTTACTAACATTCTGAACACCAAAGACCCCACAAGGGTAGTTGCAATAATCATTGAGAATCTTGTTCTCTCAATCACCGGCCATGCTTGTAAAGTAAAGCTATTAAACATGAGAAAAAGTGCAGCAATGAGGGGGAACAAACGTAGCTTTTTATCGCTTATTGTCCTTGCAAAGATATACTGAGCAAACCCAATCATGAAGAACCATGAAACAAAGATTACTTTTTGCTGCATTTGTGGAGAAAGTCCTAATGCTGCGGTAAGAGCTTCCTGACCATGCAAGAAGATACCACCGACGCTCATTGAAGTATCTTGCCCAAACCCAAAACGATTAGTCCACAAAAATAGTCTGTCAATAAAGTTGACTACTGAATCTAGTGGATACCCCGAATCAAAGCCAGTAATAAATGCATTCCCCGTAAACCAAAAAAGAGGAGTTAGACTCACAAGAAAGAGAATTATTAAATCAATAGGTATGCGATGTAATAGTGTTTCTTTCTTCATAACAAGTATGTTTGTAAAAAAACTTGTGCCTTGCTCGAGTATAGCATGAATCATACCAGAGTATCTATAATTTTCACATACTATTTTTAGATTTATACAAAGGTAATCTTTCAGGGGAAATACAGACTTATTATTTTTAGATCATAAACGAGCATCTGTGACCACAATTACAAATTGATACATTAATTTGTATGAAGTAAGTGCTTATTACAATTCTATGTCATTATATGCAGCCAAATCACCAATGAGGGCACGAAAGTATGACAGGGGAACAGATTTCTTAATATGTAAGAAAATAGTCTCATCACTTACTTTGCGGATATTTTTCTGCACTCTCTCCCTGTCTTCAAGAAGTCTACCCAGATTGCTTATGTTCCACCACATTGCACGCTGAATCGCAAGGAAGAAAACAAATGTATGAAATTTCACTACACTCCCAAAAGCAAACAGTTCACAGATGGCTGCATGAAAAGGTATCATGATGAATGCATGTTTGGTATCTAAGTTTTTAATCAGTGATGCAAGCCTATTTTTAAATGAATGGTAGTAGACGAAAGTTGAAGGAAGATGTTGTGACGTTTGGCTTCCTACATGTTCGACAACAGACGTCGGCACATAGTATAGCTTATATCCAGCAAGCCAAAGTCTCCAACACAAATCAGTCTCCTCAAAATATGCAAAATAGTCCTTATCGAACAAACCAAACACTTTCTCAATTGCACTTTTTCTCAGAAGTAAGCAAGATCCGTTTGCAGAGAAAACAGGAATCATTTTGTTATATTTTAGGTCTTTGGGATTCTTGCCAAATCCGTAATGATATAAAAATCCTGTATCAGTTAAAAACGATGCTCCCGCCTGCAGTTGTTTTGTCTTCTCCATTAAAATTTTTGGTTGCACACCAGCAATGAATGCTTCCTTTTCTATCGCATCCACTAAAATATCTAAAAAGTTTGATGGCACATAGACATCATTGTTAATTAACAACACATATTTACCTTTTGCAAAAGGAAGGCCTTGATTATTTCCTTCTGCAAAGCCTTTGTTTGTTTTATTCACGACGAATTTTGCATGAGGAAAAGCTTTTTTCATCATGGCAAGACTGTTATCAGTTGAACCATTGTCGACGATAATGTATTCAAGATTTTTATAAGCACATTTTTTCATCGTCGCAAGAAATTTGGGAATATGTGATGCGCCATTCCAGTTAACAATGATTACTGAAACAAGAGGTTTTTGCATAGTTAATTTTTACAGACAGCAACGAGGTTTATAGATTTTTTTATATATCTTTTTGAAATTGCATAATCGTTCTCTGAAAGCTCAGGAAGTGTTTTCTCCCCAGTAACCGCACCTCGCCAAGATTTAGGAACGATTGAGATCGTTGCTCTGACAAATCTACTCGAACCGACGAACAGAATAAATTGATACCATAGACTATTTTTTAATTGGGAAACACTTGCAGCATAATTATCATTTGTACAATAAATCCCATAAAGTTCTACGTTTTTAAAAACCTTCTTACAAATCACTGTCAGTTCTTCTGGTGTGAATTCCTTGGTGTGGTAAGGGTTATAGGGTTTCTCTCTATCGGGAGATGTGATGTTCTTATTTGGTGTTGAGATAAGACAGTACCCTCCTTTTTTTGTAACCTTTTTCAGTGAGGCAACAAAAGACTCAAAAGTACCCAGAGGTAAATGCTCAATAATCTCGAATGCAACAACAACATCAAAAGTGAGCCCCAATTTGCTCAGATGTAGCACATCATCTTTTTTAAATTCTAATCCCTTATGCGCTCCAGCCATTGCTTCTTGCAATGCTTGCTCTGAATAATCAATACCCAGGACTTTCTTTGCACCATGTTTAAGCAGATATTTACTGCCAGTTCCTATGCCACACCCAACATCCAGTGTCGTTTTCCCTTTTGCAAATTTTGACGCAAATTTATATCTGGTATAGACTCCTTCATCAAATTCCTGAGCTCTTTCTGAAGTTTTAGAAAATCCGAACATATCTTAAGCAACTGTATCACATTTGAGCATACTCAGAATAGTCCCCCATTCTTTCTGCAAATCTACATTACTATGTCTTTTATAGCTGGGAAGCATGAGAAATGCGTCACGAAGTCCACGAAGTTTTGCAAAAATTGTTTTACTATTTGAAGCATAATTTTTTAACAACAGAATTCGCGCTACAAGTAGCAGTGGCAAACAGAGATAGAATGTTATTGGAGAAAGATTTTGATAATGACAAATTATTCTATTTCGTTCATTCAAATGAAGTGCCCAACTCCGGTCACTTGTTGATCCTCCTTGTTTATGTTTTACATAGGTTTTGGCTGTAGCCAGCACGTTATATCCTGCACTGTGAACTCGCCATGCCAAATCAACATCTTCATAAAACATAAAATAATTCTCAAATCCTCCAAGTTTTTTTATGACATCTGTTCGTATAGCCAAGGCAGCACCACTTGCCCAAAAACATTGATACAGATCATTTGATTTTTTATACTTTTCCCCATACCTATTCCCCATGGTAGTCCCTGTCCAGAAAAGATATTTACCTCCGATAGAATCAATCGTATTGTCGTAATCAACAATTGCAGGCGAGACAATTCCAGCATGACTGTGATCAACAAATGCCTTTTTTAACTCTGTAAAAAGATCAGGCGCCACACGAGTATCAGGATTGAGAAACAGAATATATCGATACTTTTTTAAATCAATATATTTCAATAGTTTATTGTGTCCTCCAGCATACCCAGTATTCGTGCTTGCCAAAATATATCTCTCCTTACGGATATTCTTCTTAATCAGTTCCGGTGTGTCATCCTGCGAATTATTATCTAAAACATATACATCATATGTTGCGGATTTATTTTTTTTCATTGATGTTATACATCCCAGAAAATCCTTACTACTATTATAAGTAACCAAGAATACTGCAAAATCTTTCATACTCTTTTTAGTGCCTCCACCATATATTTATCGAAATCGTTTTCTTGCCTGACTAATGCCATATTTTTTGTAAATGTTGGATAATTTCCCAATATATCCTCAACGGCATGAGTAACATCAGTTTTTCTAAGTTGTGAAACATACCCAACGCGATATTTTTGGATTAATTCGGACGTAACTACCAATGGAGTTGTAATCACAGGAAGATGACAGGCCAGATATTCACGGATTTTTATTGAATCCCCATAAGGATTATTCATTGTAGTCCCATTATACAGTGCTAACCCTATCCCCCCTGTCTGAAGCGTTTCCATGAGCTTTTTATGAGGCATTACTCCTGCAAATATCACTTTTCCATCAAGTTTCAGCTTCTTTACTAAAGATTTTTCTTTTACTAACTGATCATTTGGACCTATGAGCGTTAAAGTAATCTGTGGGAATTTCTTTAAAAGAGTCGGCATGGCGCTAATAATCAAATCATTAGACAGTCCCGTATCAATATTTCCCACACACATAAGATGAAATTTGTTGTGCTTTGTTCCTTTCAATTGTGAATACCTGGGTGCATTTACTAAAAGAAAAAACTTTTTGGATGCATACCCCTGTGCACCCTTTGCTTGAATTATGCGAGGACTTGCACACCAGACGTCGTCTGAGAATGTGATACCCAGCCAGTCAAGAAGAAAATAAAACCCATTAAGAAAACTATTTTCTGACCTTTTCTCCATAAAATCAGGAATGTAAAACACACACTTCTCAACAAATCCCAGTTTTCTCGCAAGAACACCTGCGGCAATATTTAATGGATCGACACCAATATACAAAGGTTTACTGTCTCGTTCGTTCCAACAAGCGAGTATGTTATAGAAGAATTCTTGGATATAGCGAAACAGTGGGTGGATAGAAAGAAATTTCACGTAAGTCTCCTTCTTATTTCTTATAATCTTTGTCATGAATTTCCCAAACAGAGGATGCATGATAAATATTACCTGATATTTATTGTCTAACAGATAATCATAAATCGCATGCGCTGATCCATGTACATCTACATTTTGCGAAGTAAAAACAGCATGAGAAGCTATGAGGACTTTTCTTTTCATAGGACTTTCTTTGTATATCGGATTGTTTCTGCCACACCATCATCCAGAGAAGTTTTGGCGAATTCGCCAATGACACTTTTTAGTTTCTTGGTGTCATAAGTTATTGTTACCTGTTCATTCGCACTTATTTCAATTTCAGTCTTTGGCAATTGTTTTTTTATTGCTTGAGCTACCTCTCCTAAGCTAACTGGACGAGGATTTGCAAAGGTGTAGATATTTGGCTCCTGAGTTTTCTCAATTAAACGAATAAGACCGTCAACGAAATCTCCTACATATAATAGCGGTATCGTAAACCCAGCATTACCTTTAATAGCGATTTTATTTGTAGTCAATGCCTGATTGACAAAACTTTGTACAGCTCTTACTCTATCTGACTGCATTTTATCTCCTGGACCGTAGATGTTTGCTGCTCGTACCGTAATAATTTTTGTGCCAAATTGATGACTATAGATATGACCAACTTGTTCAATTGTTCTTTTGGCCATTGCATATCCATTTGGTAAAAGTTCCTCTATAGACAAGGCATCCTCTTCGACAACTTCCCTCCCAAGACTTTTCGGATATACATCAATAGAACTCATTTGTACTAGGAGTGGTATCTTTGCTTGGATTACAGATTTGAGGACATTCAAGGAGAGCTTTATATTTACATCAAATAAGTCGGCAGAATGACTCTTTTTGAATTCATACCCTGCATCAAATGCCGCAAAATTAAAAAGCATATCAACATCCTCTAGCTCATCAAGTGACTCTTTCAATAGATCTTTGGCGAGAAATACTACATTTTTTTTAGATATTTTTTTTAGCCTTGTTATATCAACATGAGGAGAAATAATAGCGATAATATGACATGGCTTTTGTGATAACGCATTGACAAATGCGTTCCCAATAAAACCACTTGCGCCTGTTACAACAATTTTTTTGCCCTTCCAAAAATTAGTCATGTTTTTTTATAAATGAATAAAGAATTCCTAGTGCTCCCGCACCATATTCACCAGTTCGCATAATGATAAAACGAGTTGTGATAATAGGATGAGAAAGTAAGAATTTCCAATTGCGGATGTATGCCATGCGAATAGGGAAATAACTTTGCGTTGCAACTCCAGGACGTTTCTTTATATAACGCAGGCTATCTCGTCCATACATAAATCTCTTACGAAGCAACTTATAAAGCTCTAAATTCCCTTCATCATGCATTACAAGGCTTTTAGTTCTTGCTACTTTATATCCTTTTTGTAAAAGTTTTTGATACATGTCCCAGTCATCGCCACCACCACCAACGGTAGTATCCAAACCACCAAGTGCATCCCATACTGCTTTTTTAAAGAAACGAGGTGCTTCAACAGTATCATCACCTTGGTAACATCTTCTCTCCAGCCATTTCGCCTCTGCCCAGATACCCTCACCAAATGACTCTTCAGGAAGGATTACGGCGTCTGCTCCTTTTTTGCATTGTTCAACCGCTTCCTTCACAACATCTTGTGTGAGTCTCATGTCATCATCGAGATAGTAGACGTACTCACCACTTGCTTTTTTAGCGCCATAATTACGTCTATACGTTGCATCAAAAACACCTTTTGGCAATTTTGGATCATAATCATATACTTTTGCTTTGTATTTTTTAGCGACTGTCTTTGTTTCATCTTTGGAGAAGTTGTCAATGATAAGTACCTCAATTGAGTTGTAAGATTGATTTTTAATGCTCTCAAGGCACGCTGGAAGTCTTTTACCTGAATTCCATCCTGGTATAACAATAGTTACTAAACCTTTTTTCATACAGCTATTATATACATTTCTTCAGAAGATCACTACTTTTTTTACTTGCATTCTCCCAGGAGACACTTCCTGCAAAACTCAGGCATGCTTTCTGAAATTTGGCATATCTTCTTTTATCTTTTAAGAGTAAAACTGCTGCTTCTGCCATTGCTGATGGCGTATTCTTTCTGAGAACAACACCAGTAACATCATCCTTTACACTATCTCGTAGACCAGGGACATTATAGACAATACTTGGTGTAGCTTGACTCGCTGCTTCAACAACAACCAATCCCCATCCTTCCTTTACGGATGCATGCAAAAGCATATGAGCTCTACGCATTCGCTTCAACTTTTCTGACTCACTTAGTCTACCAAGGAAGAAAATCTTTTGATCAACTCCATATTCTTTTGCCATATTCGATAACTGCTCAAGATACGCGGGTACTCCGCCGCCTACGACCCACAGTTGCGAACTCGGGATGTGCTGGGTAATAAATCCAAATGCTTTAATTACTTCTTCAATCCCTTTCATACGAACGACTCGACTCACAAAAAGAAATGTTGGAATTTTCTCTTTTTGAGGGATACGCTCCAAAGGCTTGTTCGTAATACCATTAATACAAATAACTATATTTTTGCCAGGAATACCAGCAGCTATTAAATCTTTTTTTGTAGATTCTGAGACAGTCATGAACTGTTTATTTCGATAAGGCAAAAGTAGTATTTTTTCTATAAATCTCCCAAAGATATTTACTGGAAAAGGATACATGTAATCCCAAATCTCTCCTGCAATCTCATGGATAAAGACAATTATTGGGACACGTACATATAGCGGCGTAAAGAAAGGAATTCCATGCATTTGATCAACAACAAGGTCAAAATGAATACCACTAAAGTAATAAACAAAGATTGCCCAAATATATATAGTGACAAAGTTTCCTTTTCGTATAACATGTAAATTCCCACTGTCCTCTTGATCTTTGGCGCCATTAAACTTTGCGCTGACCCAATAAACATGATTCCCTCCACTCATCCATGCTTTCACATGCTCATTCGTCGCAACTTCGGCTCCTCCAGCAAGAGGGTTTTTCATATCTCGCCAGTTCAGAAGAAGAATATTCATACTAACCAATGTTAATGCGGAAGTTCAAATCAGGATCAAAACGCCATTGTCTGGAGCTTTTATCGTCATAATAATGACGGAAATATAATCGATAAAACACTGCACAAGAATCCCAAAGCATGCGAGAGCTAACTTGAATAAATCCCTGCGACATAACGGCTGACCAATTTGTGTAGTTGATTTTCACAGGTGCTTCAAAAATTTTTCGATATCCCAAATGGTTTGCAACTGCTAACACTTCTACATCGAATGCAAATTTTTTCACCAGAAGACGTGGTAATACATCTTCCAAAACTTTTCTTCTAAACATTTTTATACCCGTTTGTGTTTCATGGATGCGAAGACCAAAGAAAGTCCTGATAAACATTTGATATCCTAGTGAGAGGATACGACGTTGGAGTGGATACTGTACATTTGACAATGGATGCAGTTTAGATCCGACAACAATATCAGCATCTGTCCAGAGGAAGATGTTATAGAACAATGCAAGACCGGTAGCGTCAATGTCCATCCCAGCATCGAGAAACGCGATGATATCCCCTTTTGCCCGTGCCATACCATATCTCACCGCATATCCTTTACCCTTATTGTTTTTATATCCTAGTACAGTTAAATATTTTGAGTGGACTTTTTTAGCATTTTCATACGTTTTGTCCAAAAATCCATCCACAACAACAATCAATTCGTACTTACAATTTAACTCTGAAAGCACTTGCAGGGTAGATCGAATACTTTTCTCAATCGCTTTTTCTTTATAGGCAGGCATTACAACAGTTAATACATGTGAAGCGTTATTCTTTTTTTCTCGCATATGAATACCAATAATATACCACAAGACCTGTAAGTAAACTACCAAGACTTATGAGTGAATTTATCATTATTGAAAGAACACCTTGGTGGGAGACTGTAATCAGCACTATTTGTAATAGTGCACTGAGAGTAACGAGCCAAACAACATTGGTGTGTTTCGTTGACAGGAAGAAATTAACAAGAACACTTGCCAAACTGAAAAGACTTGCAACCAATCCAAAAAGCCACAGGGATGTTGCATACTCAATATAACTTCCCTGTCCCAAAAAGAGAGGAATAATAATCCGAGGAGCAATTGCATATGCAACGACTATTGAGAATGACATGAGCGCAACGATCCCAATCGCACTAGTTAAAAGATGTTGGAATTTTTCTTGTTGTGCATGTTTTTTCACTATAAGGGGGAACATAACCGTAGTAATTGGAGCGGAAAAATAGAAAATAACGCGTCCAATCAGTGACATACCCGCATAAATTCCGGCTGAGAATGCTGGTAAGAAATGTTTTGCAAGAAGCACATCAGTTGTTGTTAGTGATGTGAGTGAGATGATGGTAAGTGCAGTTGGAAGAGAATAAAAGAAAATTTCTTTTTTGGGAAGTGCAATATTTTTTGTCTGTGTTGTTAGATATGACAGGAATGGAAGTTGTGTGAATGTGAAGGCTGCTAAATACGAACCCAAAATTGCCATAATGCCTGCAGTACTCTGCCATCCTAAAAATAGAAAGAATACACCGACACCCAACTTTGCAGCGCTTCCTATTACTTGAGCGATAGCACTATATCCAAATCGCAATAAGCTCTGCAAATATGCAGCATTGACTATAGATAGATATGACAGCCCAATAATTACCCCCGTAATAATAAACGCGAATGAACTTGTTACATGAAGGAAGTTTTGTAATTGGTGAAGGAAGAGAAAAAAACAAAAAAGAATGACACCACTTACTATCGTAAGCATTACATAAAGCATTTTGTATAAAGCTTTCACTTTGTCTAACTCGTGCTTTGCATAAAACGATGTGGCGAATTGTGTGATAGTTGTAGTTAGGAACTGATTCGGGACAGAGAGTAAGGTTATCAGAGAAACCATACTTGCAAATATTCCATATTCTGCTGGCGTGATCCAACGCACGAGTACAAAATTAAACAGAAAAGCTAGGACATTGGCCCCCATAGTGCCAACAAACAATAGCGCGCTTCCACTGACTAGCTCATGTTTAATAATTCTTTGTGTATAGGATATAAGTGTTGCTTTCATGAGACAAAATACCCCCGAAAGAATAAACCAGAAGCGATTACAAAAAGAATAGAAGAAAAAATGAGAAGGCCAATCTGAATTTTCTTATTCTGGACACTTCCTAGTACCATAAAAAGAGGAAAACAAGCCAATGCATATCTGGGGAGTGATGAGAAAGATCCCGTTAGTGTTGGCAAAAGGAGTGCCGCGAGAGAGAAAAATAGATACGATACACGTATTTTTTTCCAAAAATACAAAAGTACCCCAAGCACAACAAAAAACATAAGAAATTCAAACACTGCCAGCCAATAATCGTGAGTAAATTTATCAGCAAAGATAAATATCTTTATGTATCGATATACTACTTGCGGGAGAAGAATCAGATGAGTCCCCGACCGTTGAGCACCATAAATCGATAAATTATGGAAAAATGCCAATGGATCATGATATTGTTGCCAGCAATACCACATATACCAAACGAGCCCAAACGGTGCGGCAACAAGTGTGGCAAGGGTCGAAATAATTTTTTGTTTGAATGTTAGGACATTTCTCATTAAATATATTTCAATAAGTAGTGATGGGAGAAGAAATATGCCAGTCACCCGTACTCCAGATGCAATTCCTGCAACAATACTTGCAAAAATAAACTGTTTTTTTCTTGCCAAGAGAAAGGTCAGAAAAACAAGAAGCATAAAAGGCGATTCTGTGTACACAGCCCCAAAGAAAAAACTGGTCGGGAAAAGTAAAAACCAAGCGATTATCCACAGATAATTTTTGTTCAGTCCATCTGCTTTAATGAGCCAATAAAAAGTTACAATCGCAAGTAGAAGTGACACATATACCACAATGATGCCAATAGTAATAATATCCACCTGAGTCATTTGGTGAATAAGTCTCAAAAAGAACGGGAAAAATGGGAAAAATGATTGCTGGTTGGCAAAATAATTATTACCAGCGATACTCACATACTGCATAGCATCAAAATTCACCAGTGGATTTGGATTACGGTACCCTGGGAATGGAGAGATCAAAAACCCCAAACGATATGAGAAACACATAAGCCCTCCCCAGACAGACAGAAGGAGAGCAATGGGGAATATTTTAGTGAGTAAGGATTGCTTCATATGCTTTTAGGACCATTTCTCCATGATGTTCCCATGTGAATCTCTTTGCGCGCAAAAGCCCATCTTTTGCCAAACGATCTGCTAACTTTTCATCGCTAAGTAGTGATTGCATTGCAGTCGTGATAGTATTTTCATCGTTCGGATCGATCAGGAGTGCCGCTTCACCAACGACTTCAGGAAGTGAACTTACTGACGAAGTAATGACAGGTGTGCCACTTGCCATTGCTTGCACTACGGGCAGTCCAAAACCTTCATACAATGAGGGATACACAACACACGTTGCAACATTAAATAAAAGAGCCAGATCTTCATCTGACACATAGCCCACCAACTTTATATTTGGATGTTCCTTACAATAGTTCTGAACATATATCCTGTCCTGGTTCATGGCATTTGTCTTGTCAAAGTCAGTTTCCGTGAGAGATTTACCAACCATAATCAGTGGCATATGTGCGACAGTTGCTGCCCGTACTAACCTGGGGAGGTTTTTATTTGGGGTTACGTCTCCCACGTAAAGTGCAAACTTTTCTGGCAATTGATACTTAGCTCGTATAGAAGCGCATTTTTTCTTATCTGTAATTTTATGAAAAAGTGGGTCAACACCAAGTGGTGTGACAAAAATTTTCTCATCACTGACCAAGGCAAGTCTAGATATATCATTTTTTGAAGACTGCGATGGAGTAACGATCCCCTGGACGTGTTGGAGCGCCCATTTATTGATTTGCCAGGCGAAACTTCCTCTTATTCCTTTGGGATACAATTCTGAAAGCACTATAGGTGTCAGATCATGCACAGTTACCATAGTTTTTGATAAGTTATTCAAAGGTATTTGCATAAAAAATGGATCGGAATATGGAATATGCCATAAATCAACAGACTCTTTCACATCTTCTTTCTTTGAATAAAAAATAAAGTTAAACTTTTCCTGTTTGAGACTATTTAAGGAGGACTGAAGGTGGGAGGTATAGTGACCAACGCCTCGGACTTTATGCCCTGAAGAGAGTGGCGAGATGTCTATAGCGACTGTGTATTTTTTCATGCAGTAGCGCGCGAATGGAATGCATAAGCTGATTTCACGATCGTCTCCAAATCAGAATACTTTGGCTCAAACCCAAGCTCTCGTTGAATAGAGGAGATGTCAGCGACAAGAATATCAGCATCACCCGGACGACGAGGTTTTATCTCAGTTTGGAGTGTCTTTCCAGCAACTTTTTGAATCATCTCAACAACTTCCTTATTCGAATACCCCTTACCAGTCCCTGCATTATAGGCAAATGTGCCTTGGTCTTTTTCAAGCTTAGCTAGAGCAAGGACGTGTGCCTGTGCTAGATCGAGAATGTGAATATAATCTCGAATACAAGTCCCATCAGGAGTTTTATAATCATTCCCAAATAAAGCGAATACTCTATCATGCAGGAGTGCATCAATTGCCAGGGGAATAATATGAGTTTCTGGTGTATGACGCTCCCCCATACTCCCATCAAGTGCGGCACCGGCTGCATTAAAAAAGCGCAGGGAGACAGATGAGACTTGCTTGGTGATGAAATACCATCGTAATATTTTTTCAAACATTAATTTTGTTTCACCATATACGCTGGTTGGATTTTTAGGATGATCTTCAGGGATCGGCGTATGTTCAGGATCGCCATAGACAGCTGCAGTTGATGAAAATACCACTTTGTGTACCCCATGAGATTGCAACACATCAACCAATACATTTCCCGCTTGAATATTATTGTAAATATGTTTGTATGGATCTTGCATTGACTCTCCGACAGGGATATATCCTGCGAAGTGGATAGCTCCATCAAATTGGTTCGAAGAAACAACTTTTTCAACAGAAGGTCGATCGAGCAGGTTTCCCTCAACAAATGTGGCACGAGGATCAACGTTATCCTTATGTCCTTTCTCCAAAGAATCAAAAACAGTTACTTGATGGCCAGTATCAAGAAGTAACTTTGTTGTTGTGCTGCCTATATAGCCAGCTCCACCAGTAACTAATACATGCATAAATCTATTGTAGCAAAAATTTGTGAAAAGTATTATCTGGATTTTCTCATATATAAATAGTACGCACCTGCAAAGCGCACTGATGAGAAAAAGCAGAATACAAATCCTTGCCAGCCATCTAAGAATCCCCTTCTGAGAATGTAGGTGGTAATAAACCAACGAAGAGGTTTTAAGATACACCAATCAACAAAAGTAATTGGACCCATCGAAACCTTCTCTTTCTCCATATCTTCTCTGAGATAGTCTATATATCGATACCATCTCTTCAGATACCTTGCAAGCGTGGGTGAATCTCGATGTAACAACTCCCCTTCAGTCCAGCCGATACGGCCATGCACTTCTAGCTGCTTATGAAGCGTGTCCGCAGCAATACGTGCCTTCCCCTTTTTAAAGAGACGCAGCACCCCATCGGGATAGATACCACCATAGCGCAGATACCTATTCACAAACAGGTTCAAACGAGGGAACATATAAGCTACTATTGGCTCAGTATCTGGATAGGATGCAATTACTCCTTGGGAGACAAGCATGTGCATATGTCTTAAAAAAATTCTCTTTTTATGAGGTTCAATCTGCTCTTTATAGACAGTCTGG
>JAJYDJ010000002.1 GCA_021777565.1 bacterium
TTTGGTTTGTACTCTGACTTAAATGACGATGGTTCCATTGATGGCATTGACTACAATCTCCTCAGAAGGTCCATGGGTCAATACGGCCTGAGTTACACTCACTAAGAGACAAAAAAACAAACGTTTACACGCTTGACGTTTTTATTCTTGACTTTATACTTTTACCCTTGTTACAGTGATAATACGATGAAAAAACAACAGGCTTTATCTTTCCTACAAAGTAGTATTGTCTTCCTTTTAGGTCTTGTGGTACTGGTCATGCCACTCATTATTACATCAGGGACCACTGATGCTATTCTTCTTCCTAAAAAAGTCTTTGTCATTGCCTGTGCACTCCTCGCTCTTTTGGCATGGGGTATCATGCAAGTCATCCAGAAAGCACTTATTATTCATAAATCACCTATTTCTATCTTTCTCTCACTATTTGTTTTGGTGAGTGCCATTAGTACATTCCTCTCCGTATCTGTGTATGAGAGTGCTGCATGGACTGTCCCTGTCTTTTGTGCCAGTGTTCTCGCGTTCCTCATGACACAAATGCTTTTGAAAAAAGAACAAGTGCAATTCGTCTTGATGAGTGCGGGTATTAGTGTTGGTATTCTCTCACTTATTAATATCGCAGGATATTTCCATATCTACCTTTTGCCGGTAAGCTTTACTCATAGTGCTGGATTTACGCCTTTTGGAACACTGATTGACCAAGCAGTCCTGTTCCTCGCGGCACTTGCTATCTGTGTACGTCTTTTTGTTGATCATATCCGCCGCAACGCCTCTTTTGAGACAGTTCTTTTGGCACTGGGCGGTTTTGTATTCCTGGCAGGATTCACGGTCACAACCTATCTCCTTTTCACCACACAAAAACCAATCATTCTGCCTTTTGTGGCAGGATTCCAGATTAGTTTTGCTGCAATCTCTCAGGACAGCACCCGTCTTTTGCAATCATTCCTTTTTGGAAGTGGACCTGACACCTATTACATGGACTTCGCAAGATTTAAGCAGGCCTCATTTAATGCGGACAATAACCTTTGGTTCTTACCATTTGGGACATCAACAACCTTCCTTTTGGGTAGTGTTGCGATGCTTGGTCTGTTTGGCATCAGTAGTTTGCTTGCCTTAATGAGTGTTTCCCTGACACAGATGAAGAAAAATCTTTCTCATCCACTTGTCCCAGGAGTTGCGATACTCCTTGCTGGCATTACCTTCTTACCAGTAACATTTGGATTCTTCCTATTAGTACTTTTTGCACTGGCACTTCTTGAAGTAGCACTGAGGAATGCACGAAGTGAAAAAGATGTTTTGGAGATTAGTCTTGTCACCAAGCACAATCAACAATTTAATTTCTCATCACTGTTACCAATTGGGGTACTCCTTCTCTTACTGATCATCGGAAGCGGCATTGCATGGGCCACAACGACATACACTCTCTCAGATGTCTATTTTCAGCAATCTCTCGTCGCCGCACAATCAAACAATGCCAATGTGACCTACAAAAAACAAATTGATGCGATTACTATGTTCCCCTATCGTGATGTCTACTATCGTGTCTTTGCACAAACCAACATGACTCTTGCTAATACACTCGTAACAGTCGCAGCATCACAAAAGAATGGTTCACCAAGTGCACAATTGCAGCAGCAAACACTCCAGCTTATTCAGCAATCTATCACCAGTGCCCGCACGGCAACAACACTCTCCCCATATAACCCACAGAACTGGAAGAGTTTGGGAGCAATTTACCAAATGTTGATCGGTTTTGGCCAAAATGCAGACTCATTTTCACTCACTTCCTTCCAGGAGGAAACTGTCCTTGACCCAACCAATCCGCAAGCATTCCTTGATCTAGGTGGTGTCTACTACGCAGCAAAACAATGGGACAATGCCATCAAGGCATACCAGACAGCAGTCAGCTTGAAACCAGACTATGCAAATGCCTACTACAATCTCGGGCATGCGTATGAAGAGAAGGGTGACCTTGCCAACGCACTCCAGGCATACCAGGCAGTCCAACAGTTAGTACAAGGAAATGCAGCAAATGCAAAGACTATTACTGCTGATATCAGTAATCTCCAGCAGAAGATGCAGTCAACGGGCACCCAGAAGACCGAGCAGACGAAATCGCCTGCCCCAACGCCAGAAGTAACACCAGCCGCCCAAAACCAGCAGCCACTGCAAATTCAGACCCCGGCATCATCAGGCTCTGCACAGCAACCATAAGCACTATCCTCAGCTAGTCCTCGCGCTGTGATCTCAATCACTAGGTAATTCCTGACAATCTGATATCATACCCCCTATATCTAGAATTCCTGGATACAGATCTTTCACAAGCGACAGGAAATAGTTTGCCCATCACTCGAAACGTTGTAGGAAAGAAGAAGAATATACGTATCCTTTTTCTTCCCTACAATGTCAGGGTGGCATACGTACGTATGGACTGCACTTTACTGTGCAATTGCAGGGCATCAACAGACAAGGAGGATAAAGCCATGTCTATGCCAACTCAACCACAGACACCTAAACCAGGTGAAACGTGGATCATGAATGTAGACGGTAAGCTCTCAGATGGGATAACACCCATTATTTCTGGGACTGCTGTTCTTATTCAGGAAGTAAACGGCTCCAATGTGACCTATCAGGTCGTTTCGACCGGCTTAGTTGGTTATGCCAACGTAGCTGATCTGCGACCGTAGCATGAAGCAATAATCTTCCCCAGGTGAGGCCACCACCCTCCTCATCTCTCGCTATTTCCCTGGATGCTTACTAAAGCGTCAAGGAGTCTTCAAAAGGCAACATAAAATATAAATCGTCTTGTGGGGAGTCCAAAAAAGAAAATTTCTGCACTGCGCAGTCTCCTTTTCTTTTCCTGACTATTCTTCTTGACGCTTCACATCACTCTCTGGCTTTTGCACAAGCCTCGTGTAGCGGTCTCTGGAGTTCCTAATGGCCTTCTCACGATTCTGTGTGCGACTATTTGGCAGTGGCAATGTTTGTGCCACAAAGGGAGCCCGTGTGATGCCATCTATCGCGAGTTTTACGATTGCCTGGTAGTTGTCAAGGGCGAGCAAATCATCCTCTTTAAATCGCTCTCCAAACTCTCTAACAAGAAACTTAGCATCCTCTGCCCCAACCAAGAAGGTCAATAGTGTGCCAGCATTACCAAAGATCGCACTTCGCACATCCTCTGGAATCTGTCCGATATATTGATTGGCCAAAATCAGACACAGGCGATACTTTCTCGCTTCAGATAAAATCTTCACAAAACTACTGGTCGCGAAATTCTGGAACTCATCAACATAAAGATAAAAATCGGTTCGTTCATGCTCTGGCACATGGACTCTATTCATAGCCGCCAGCTGCAACTTCGTGATAATCATTGCACCAAGAAGTGACGCATTATCCTCACCAAGTTTGCCTTGGGAGACATTGACGAGAATAATCTTCCCCTGCTCCATCAACTTTTCAAGATTAACGGTAGAGTATGGACTTGAGACGATACGGCGCATCAAAGGACTGGAGATAAACTGCCCGACTTTATTCAAAATTGGCGCGATCGCCTCAGTCATTTGTCTGTCATTCATCTCGGCAAACTCATATTTCCAGAAGCGAAGCATCACAGGATCCTGTACTTGTGTGAGAATTCTTTCTCTATATTTCTCATCAGTGAGTATACGAGGTACATCTAGAAGAGTTGAGTTAGGCACTTCTACCAGTGTCAGCAAGACGTTTCTCAAGATATATTCAAGACGAGGTCCCCAAGAGAATTCATACATCTTTTTAAAGATCGACACGAGCCCTGACACGACAAATTCTCGCTGTTCTGGTGTTGAGGCCTCCAGAGGGTTGATATGAAACATATAATCCCTGTCCGCAGGATCAAGATATACGATATCATTGAGCCTAAAAGATGGGATAAACTCCAAAATCTTCTCACACAAGTCTCCGTGTGGGTCTACCACACACACGCCACGACCATTACGAATATCTGAGATCACCAGGTTGGCAATCAAGGTAGACTTCCCTGTCCCCGTCTTCCCAATCACGTACATGTGTCTTCGTCTATCATCTTTTTTAATACCAAAAGTCGCCAGTGTGTTCTTAAACTGCGTTCTGCCAAAGAAATTAATTTCTTTTTTCTGCTCATCAGTCAGTCCTTCGGCAATAGGAAGATTGTCTGGTGGTTCTGAGATCAAGGTTTTGTGCCAGGCAATGTTTGGCATCATGGCAAGCTTACTGCTAGGCAAGTGAAAAAGGGTTGCTATTTCAGCACAATTGAGAATATTTGTGTGCGAAACATACTCTTCACTGCGGTTAGACAATGCACGCACAAATTTCTTCTTTTGCCAGACAGCAGGATACACGATTTTGAAGCTATTCCCTCCTCCCGGGTATCCAAATCCATGGAAGGTGTGCCCAAGCTGTGAGAGAAGACTTTTACTCTGCTCCACAGACACGTCCTTGGCAAAAAGTCGAATGTCAACTGAAAAGCCAGCTTGAGTAATTTTTTGTGCGACCAACTTTTCATAGACCTGGGAGAGCGGATCATGCACGACTGGCTGAGTAGGATCATTTTTACGCCTGAGTGAGGCTGCGGCACGCTTCTGCCAGTTTTGGCCTGCTGGCACAAGAAGAATCTGAATCCAGAACTGCTGCTGAGGGGTTGTCTTGGCCAAGAATCCGACCACGGCAGCCAAGGGGTCAGCTTCCGGGAAATCTGCATAGGTCTTGATGGGCAAAAATGGCCCTCTAGTGAGTCGGATATGCGCCATGGCGTAGATAGGCCTCTTCTCCTCTATAGAACCTTCTGTAAGGCTTGCAAGCGGGTCCTTGACCTTAGTTAGAAAAGCTCGTGGGTAGTGAGCGACAATCTGGCTGGTAACAAAGTCTTGATATTCCTGAGGCACGACCACGAAGAAGTGGATCTGTTGGTTAAGAACCCCTATCTCCAAAGAGATAGGTACGCCTTTGGTAAAAAACCAGCGATGTTTGTGCCTCATGTGCGCAAAGCTTTCCAAAACACGCACCATGGACTCTGGGGTATCTTCGTTGTCCCGGCTTGTTTTGATTTCCAGGACGACTTTTTCACTTATCATATATTCAGTATACAACACCCGACTGGCGGAGTGTGCACCTGTTGTATTATACCAGATGGTGTATCAAAATATATCGTAATAATTCACCTTTGACGCGAGAAGTTGCCATGTGATATAAATCACAGTACATCAAACCATATCGAACAATTGCAATTGATATGTTGTTGTTGTATAATCCACGACAGGATGAGGTTTAAACCTCCCTGTTCTCTACTCTCAGAAGCGAGGGATATGAGAAATGCACCTTTACATGGTATCGGTTGCTCGTTGAGAATACTTGCGCATGCGAGTAGAGAGATATATTGTATGTCTCACTATTCGTGTGTGCAGAGCGTTCCGAAAGGAGCAATTACTTTAAAATGGGGGCGGAAAGGAGGAAACAAGAATGCCAAGTGATACCGACAAACAGCAAAACCGCTGGCTGTCTGGCCTAACATTGTGGTGCTTCATTAACAGTGGAGCGCTTGTCGGTGTAATCATCGCTCTGGTGATTCACCACTAGACACAACAACGTAACATTCCCCTCTGCACACATTGCCCCATTTCCCATACATCCCTGAAACCAACAAAACAACCGATACCACTTTCCCTTTTTGCTTGAGCAAAGTGTATAGTAGATACATTTTTCTCAGTCAAAAGACTGAAAACGAAAGTTTTTCCATAAGCGGAAGAATGTTTCAGGCACTTTTACAATTCAGCGTGATGGATAACCCATACATGCCAATATGAAGATAATACCTTGTCTTTATATTGGTGTGTGTGGGAACCGACTTGAGAAAGGAGAAATGACAAAAATCTAAGCGGGAGAAAGGGGTGAAAAAAATGGATGATGCTACTAAAGCAAAGAAAGAGCTGCTTGAAACACAGCTTGCCGATGCCAAAGCAGCTCGCCAGAACGCTCTCGACGCAGATCCAACTGCGGACGTCAGTGACTATGACGAGTTGATAGCTCTGCTACAAAGCAAGCTTGATGCGCTACCAAAGAACTAGGTAACTAGTTCCACTCATTATTGTCATTTCCCACACACAACCCCCGCTCCAATCACGCTGAATATACCCTTCTCTTTTGTCTAAGACAAGAAGAAACCACTTCTTTTTTTCTTAACCAAAAGAAACCTTTTACACACTGCGTAAAAGTGTGTTCTTGTACTTTTACATTGCGGAAGAAAAGCTCTTTTCCCGCTCCAGAGATATTTAAAAAAGTTTTTTTGTATCTCCGGAGTTTGCGGAAGAGAGAGAAATTAGAGACAGAAAGGAGGTGGTGCTGTGAATAACAGAACAGTGCGTCGAGTCTTCTCGATCCTCATTGCTGTTGCAGTCTTGGCCTGGGTAGTAATCCAGATCATCCAAGTCGTCAACCAACACTAAACCCCGAAACACATCTCTTTTCTTCCGCAAATTCCCTTTTCTCCCAAAAAAAACAGCGAAGTTTCCTCCGCTGCTTTTTCTCCGTTACAAAAAACTGCTATTATGCAGACTTTTGCTTCTGGAAACAGTCACGGCACAAAACCGGACGATCACCTTTTGGTTTAAAAGGCACTGTGTCTTGTTTGCCACATTGACTGCAGGTTATCGTGAATGATTCACGTGGGCGATCATTAAAACCGCCTCGACTAAATCCACCACGATCATTCCCGAAAGATGCTTTTTTCTTAGCACGGCAATCTGGGCATCGTTTTGGTGGGTTAGTAAACCCTTTAGATGCATAAAAATCCTGCTCGTTGGCAGTCCAAACAAATGGTTTGCCACAATCTTCACAGGTAAGTTGCTTGTCTTGAAATTGTTGATTCATGAAGTATCACCTCCCTCTAGCTCCCGACTAAGTTTTCCTTTATGTATCTCTAGAAAGGTGACTTTGGAGACTCTACAAGGAGTATATCATAAGGGATCCCAAGAAGCAAATCTGTGCGCCTGGAAGGATATTTCCCCTCATCCCTCCTAAAATGTGCGCCTGGAGGGATTCGAACCCCCGACACCTTCGTTCGAAGCGAAGTACTCTATCCACTGAGCTACAGGCGCATGCGTGACCGTACCAGCCTGGGCACGATCGACTTTTTTGTGTCTAGAAACGCACACTTTTGTGGACCGAAAGGGATTCGAACCCTCAACCCCCTACATGCCATGCAGGTGCGCTACCATTGCGCCATCGGCCCCTATTTTTGTGGACCAGAGGAGATTCGAACTCCCGACCTCTGCAATGCGAATGCAACGCTCTACCAACTGAGCTACTGGCCCCTACCCCTTTGGTCTCGTGCCCATTATACCATGCAGAAAGACAGATTAGAAAGCTATTATCTCAAATATGAGAGTGGGTTTTGGGTCACATTGTTGCGCCTAATTTCAAAATGCAAATGTGGACCAGTTGAGTTACCTGTGTTCCCTGAGAGTCCGATCACGGTCTGACCTCCCGTTACCCTATCTCCTGGCCTGACATAGATTTGAGACATATGGGCATACAGACTACTCATCCCATCGCCATGGTCAATGACCACATCCAGTGCGTAGCCATAGTTCCATCCAGCCAAATTGACTGACTTCACCACACCATCCTTGGTCGCATGAATTGGCGTACCAACAGGAACGGCAATATCTAAGGCCATATGGTACCAGATAGGCATCTGACTGATCGTTCCATACAGTGGCCAGTTGTATCCACCACTTGGGACGACATTGGTTGGAGCCTGAATGACGAATACTTCTCGCTTCACGACCGCCTGCGCCTCAGGTTGAATACCATCTGGCACGACCAACATCTGTCCAACAACCAGTGAGAACGTTTCAGGGTTAGCAAAGTCGTTGAATGGGAAGTTGACGATCTTCTGAGCATCAGTGTTATATTTCTTTGCAATAGTATAGACCGTGTCACCAGCTTGTACTTTGTGTAAGATTCCCGAGACCGGTAAGATTTTCAGTTGATCCCCAACTGTCACGGTGTCACCAGTGATATCATTTGCCCATTTAATGGTGTTGACAGAAATACCAAATTTATCTGCGATGGTTGAAAGCGTATCTCCATGTTCTACCGTGTAGGTGACGACACTGTCACGAGGTTTTGCTGAGGCCTGGGTAGTAAACACATTGGTATCTGAAATAACTGACGTGGCAGCTTGTGCAGACGTTGGCTGCAAAAGAGATTTTTGCTGAGAAAAAACAGGGAATGTATCCGTAATAAATGGGGCCGCAATAACGCCAATACTAATGCCTGCTAGCGTAATCGTATGCAAAAGCGCGCGATTATACTTCCCTCGCTTCATCAAAAGCAGATGTACGATCTCGTCTTTACTAAACTCAAGAACTCTTAGTCCCCCTTTTGTTTTCTTTTGCAGATAGAAAAAGAAGAACTTTACAAACTCTCGAATATCCCGCATGCGCCTTTCAATCAGCTCACCGACAAGACGTACCAGGGTAAAAATTGGTGGGAGTTGGTCCATACCTTTGTTCCTCTATGCTAGCAAAAAGAAGGGTTGAGTGCAAACTAGGTCACATTAGCTTACTGCTATCCTATTTTCCAAGGTTTGCCAAGAGTGCTGCGTTGGTATCAAACTTCTCGAGTTGTTGGATAAACATCTCTGTTCTCTCATCATCAGGAAGCATAGAAAGCATACGATGCATCGTTGCCATACGGTTGAGAGTGTCTGCATCAAAGAATCTTCCTTCTTCACGAGTTCCTGATTTGTGAACATCAATAGCTGGGAAGACGCGTCTTTCTGCCAATTGACGATTAAGATGCAGTTCCATGTTACCAGTTCCTTTGAATTCTTCATAAATCAGATCATCCATACGGGAGTTGGTATCCACCAATGCAGTTGCGATGATGGTAAGACTGCCACCTTCCTGACAATTACGTGCGGCACCCAGGAATTTCTTAGATGGGAAGAGGGCTGCTGGATCAAATCCTCCAGAGAGTGTTCTCCCTGATGGTCCAACTGCCAAATTATACGCACGAGCAAGTCTGGTAATAGAATCCAAGAGAATAACGACGTCTTTGCCTTCCTCTACCAAACGCTTTGCTCTCTCAAGAGCAATTTCTGCTACTTTGGTCTGGAATTCAGGAGCGGCATCAAAATTACTTGCAACGACTTCACCTTTGACAGACATCGTGATATCAGTGACTTCTTCAGGGCGCTCCCCGATCAAAACCGCCATCAAATGTACTTCTGGAAAGTTGGTGGTGATGCCTGCTGCAATTTCTTTCAACACTGTTGTCTTCCCTGCTTTTGGTGGTGAGACGATCATCCCGCGCTGGCCAAATCCAATTGGTGCCAACAGATCGATCATGCGGGTAGAAAGTGGCTGCTTGCCGGTTGTCAGCACAATTTGTCTGTTTGGATAAATTGGTGTTAACTCGTCAAAGTAAGGGCGCTGACCCATCTCGTCAGCCTGTTTGCCGTTAATTGTCTCTACTTTAAGAAGTCCAAAATAGCGTTCATTATCTTTTGGTGGACGAGCAATACCCCCGACCAAATCCCCTGCTCGCAGGTTAAATCGTCGTACTTGAGATTGGGATACGTATACATCTCGTGGTCCAGGAACGAATTTAGGACGCAAAAAGCCATGTCCTTCCTGCTGGAGCTCTAAAATGCCACTTACTGGCTCTGTTGGTCCGTCAGTGAGGTCATTACCGGTGCGAACTGGCTGGGGACGATAAAATCTTCCCTGACCTTGATTTTGTCCTTGTCCTTGGCCTTGTCCACGGTCACGATAGCCATAGCCACCACCACGAGGGGCATAGCCACGATTATTACTATAATGTGGTCTCTGATACCCACCCTGTTGAGGCTGCATATCGCCAAAATCGCTTTCCTGGGAGTAATTATTCCCTTGTGCTGGCTCTTGTGGCATAGATTCTGGTGCTTCAGGTGCCTGCTGTGGTGCCTGTTGAGGCTCCACTGGCTGACCCACGAAATCATCAGCTGAAAAATGTTGATCATTCATAGAGGTTTACTTTTTATATTTGCATGTTCTGGAAACGAATGGATAAACGAATCGCGGAAGAATCTGCGTAACTCTGAAGCTATTAAACCATAGTGGAGAGAGCCTGTCAATAGCGAGTTCTGTTGTCATAAATTTGACTTTTTCTCAGATTCTGGTACACTTTGACTACACCGAATTTTACATATCTGCCCATGATCTGCCCTATCATATGGAAATCCCATTACCAGAAGAACCACTCATATCGATTATTCTGCCAATAAAGAATAGCGCAGAAACGCTCTTCCCGTGTCTTCAGAGTCTCCTGTTCCAGAATTACCACCATATAGAAGTAATTGCCGTTGATGACTGCTCACGAGATAACTCACTTCAGATCCTTCGTGAGTTCCAAAAGACAGACTCGAGGGTCAGAATTATCAAAAATGTAAAGACCTATGGCCGTGCGATCAGTATCAACCGTGCGCTCAAGAAGGCACGAGGTAAACTCATTGTCTTTATGGAGCCTACCGATATGATTACCGCCCAAAAGCTGTCCAAGCAGGTTGCTGAGCTTAGAAAAGACAAGCATGTCGTGGCTGCCAACAGTCAGTGTATGACCATGAACCATCTGGGCAAGCGCGTGGGGAAAAGTCACTACCCACTCCTAGCATCAGAGGCAATGCACCTTCCCTATCGCCAAAATGTACTCTTCTCAGGCATCATGATCAATAGGTACCGTATTCCTAAAGATTTACTGGACTGTGAGGCTGACGAGCCAGCACTTTTTGCCGCACAACTTATCAGTAGACTGCTCACCTATGGCGAAATCGTCACTATCCCTGAATATTTGCACACCCACATGGCACAACATCTCACTGGGCATCTCATGCACAAATTTACCAAGAGTATTCGTGTCTGGCTTGAGGCTAAAGTAAACCACCAACAGGCACCAAGTCTCACGGCTGTTTTTGCCAATGTCATGAGCCCAGCTCTCTAGCCCACTTTTTCTCCTCAAGATATCCAAAAGTTATCCACATAAATTCTCTGGCGTTAAAAATGGCTTAAAACCAAGCTATTTTGATGAAGAAAAACTATAAGATATGTCAAAATTGAACACATTTTTGCTATAGGTTGACAGAGGGGGTTGCCTGTGATACGCTTTGAGTATGGCACTTGTACAGAAGCTCTCTATGCTCTTTGGGAAAAAGCCTGTGAGGCGAAAAACCCTCCAGGAATATCAACAAGAAGTCCTTATACGGCAGGCTGAAAAGCAGTTTCGGCAGATGATGCGACTAGGGAGCCGCATGCCGGTAACTCTTTTATAAAAAAATAAGAGCATCGCTTTCGTTACTCAAATTGTAGCTCGAATACGAAAAGCAATGCTCTTAGAAAAATGCAAATAGTCCTTAAAGGCAGGATAAAAACTAGTTGCTGTATTATTGATACACAAATAGCCCTAGTCCTGTCAAGCAAAAAAATGGGCTCAAAATGAGCACTTTGGATTGCTAAAAAGGCAAAAATCATCTTTCGTATTTTTTTAGAAAGTGGTTTGTTTTTTGTAGTGAGGTAGGAAAGTTGGGCAGGCTTTTCTATCTCATTAGAGACAACAAACCCTACTTTTCCCCTACTCTTTTTCTCTCAAGAAGTACTACTGTGCAGATATGGTAGCTGTTGGCTCTGTTGTTGGTGTTGGTTTTACTTTTCCTTTTACTTCTGGTGTTGCGGTTGGACTCCCTACATTCACCGGTCCCACGGCAACGATTTTATTGGCTGTTGGGTCATACAGAATGGCCTCTTTGGCAGCGGTATACACGAGCAGCTTGTCACCATTTTTTGCATTCGCAAAGAATGGGTCACCTGAGAGCTTTTTCACGTCAGAGACCGTGGCAATAGTTGGTTGTTCTCCTTTAGGAAGCTCTATAAGCATGCCTACCTTCTGTACCAAGTCATTCGCCTCCTGTACCGCAGCTAAGGTTGGGTTTTGAAGAATCTTTTGCGTCTTTTGATACTGCATATAGAAGTATCCTGCCAGGATCAATGCCACAAGAAGAAGCAAGAGAAATCCACCAATCATGATGGTCATAAGCACTCGTGATCCTGATGATGATTCTTTTTCAGCCATATTCCTATCTTAGGCAAGCTCTTCCTCTCTGTCAAGGAAATTACCCTCAATTTTCAACACTCACTGCCGTCCATGAGAATGGTACTGGACTAGTGACTGTTTTATTGAGCTGTATGGTAAAGCCATGAGGGGAGATTTGGGTCAAGGTATATCGTATGTCCCCCGAGACAATAGCTTGCGTGACGTCACTCCCTACCGATGCATCAAGGGCGATATTGGCGGTAATAACTGGTGTTGCCTGGTAGTCTTTGGAGAAGGTGATACTCACATGATCACTTCCTGCTGGGATAGAGACCATACCTGCATGATCTCGGTTTACAAAAATATCTCCTAGCAAATGCGTATTGCCATGGATCACAGCATCGCCCATAAAGGTCGCGAGACTTGTGACAATGGAGTTCGTCGCAGTGAGTGTGTCAACAACCTGGAGCATCCCCTCTACGAGGGCATTTTGTTTCACTCGAAGACTTCCTGAAACCGTTGCAGTTCCACTGTCAGAAGAGAGCGTAAGCGCACCAGAATCACTGGCGCTGGTACTCAAGCCAAGCACTGCTGATTGGGTAGAAGTTCCAAAGAGTGATTCAAGAAGCGACAAGCGAGCAGACAGAGATGCCAACTGCTCATCAACGCCGTCAATGTGGTCAGCATGAATTTCAGCCGCGCGCAATACTCCAGAGAACGTTGCATCTGACTGCACGGCCAACTGATCTGTCAAAATGCGTGGGGTAATAATCTCAAGACCAGCAGTAAGCCTATCGGTAGTGAGCTCTGAGAGGGTTGCTGAGTTGGTAGCCACGGGATGGCTCATCAAGTAGCTCAGTGCTTGCTGACCAGCAGTCACAGGATTGGCATCAAGACCTGGGATAGACTGTGCCAATGTTTGCCCAGTAGTAAAACTGTTTTTAACAAATGCTACCACGTAGCCTGGCATATCAGGATCAGTATAAGCAGTGAGCGCCTGACCTATGATACTGCCTGATTTAAGTGCTTTCATAGCAACTCCAGGGGTTGAGGATGGGGTAAGATAATCCCCTGGCAAAATCTCCCCATTTTCCATCGAAACCTTCACAGGGACACGACCACTCAAGGCTACAAGTACGGTTTTGGCTCCCTGGATATTGCCATCACCGATAATGAGTCCTGGTTGAGTTGAGACAATACCAAGCGTATTTCTATCATATGCCCCACTACTTCGCATAACCCCAGCTGACAAACTCGCATCAATTGAGACAATTTCTCCTGGCATCAAGGTCGTATCATTGGTGTTATACATTTCAGCAACGTCAGCTCCTGTTCCCATCAATGTTCTTACGCGTACATATCCTGCCCCACCATTACCACCTGCACCACCAGTGGTTGTTTCCCCAGCTCCACCACCGCCTCCTCCGCCACCACGAGCACCACCGTTGCCTCCGGCACCACCAGTCCCAGATGGATTAACGGCACCACCACCACCTCCATCTCCGCCACTGCCGACTCCATCCGCACCGACACCTCCTGGCCCTCCAGCACCACTTCCGGCTGATCCACCGCCTCCACCCGTACCAGGGACGTGCCCTCCGGCACCACCAGATCGCTGGGTACAAGTAGTCACGGCACAAGAGGCACCAGCACCACCACCAGCACCACCTTGGATACTTCCTCCACCGTTTCCTCCGTTGCCGGCTCCGTTAGTCGATGATCCACCTCCGCCTCCACCACCATACGCACCACTGCCCCCTACACCAGGAGTTCCTGTCGTTGCGGTACGACCACCAGCGCCACCAAAGCCTGAGTTATCAGTGCTTGCCGCAGCACCAAGCGGGCCACCGCCAGCACCACCAGTGTTGGTTGTAGAGTTAGCCCCAACAGCATTATTTCCTCCTCCACCTCCACCACCACCAAAGCTCGTTGTTGTGCCTCCTGCTGAACCTCCACCTCCACCAAAGGCTTCTTCATACATTGTCCCAGCACAGTTAGCACTGGTACTAAAACAGCTTGGCCCACCAGCACTGCCTGCCGTGCCGGCAGCTGAACTACCTCCATTTCCATGATTTCCTCCAGAACCCACCGTAACAGCGACTGTGCTTCCCAGAGATGAACCCGAGATCTGTGTCGTGGAGTATGCACCACCACCACCACCAGCACCACCAAGCTCGATAGTGGATGTGCTTCCTCCAGCGCCGCCACCACCACCGCCACCACCACCCCAAACCTCAACAATGACCATTAAGGCGTTGGCAGGTTTGGTCCACGTACCACTCGCGGTAAATGTTTGGGTATTAGTATCACCACATGCGCTCAAGGAGAGGGTGCCAGAGCCATTAGATTGCAAACATCCTGCGGCATCGGCAGTAGGAAGTGTCCAGGTGTAGCTCCCGGCTGTTGCGCCAGCCTGAAGAGTAACTGTGTTGGCATTGGCACTGTCATTAAAGACAATATTCCCTGTTGCGCTGCTTGCTGCCCCAAGACTTATTTTTCCCGAGCCAACCGCTATGCCAGTGTCCCATCCCGTACCAATTGAGATAGCGGTATTGCCACCGTTGGAAGTGGTAATGGATCCAATAGTAATGCCGTTCATCGTCCCACCACTCGTTGTTGTCGCAGGTGGAGTTATCAGAAGACCATTCACAGTGCCAGCACCCACTGCCGTTAGACTGATACCTACTCCCGTCTGTGTCCCTGAGGTGGTAATGGTGCCTGTGGTAAGGGAAACTCCTGTTGCATTAGCAGCAGTCGTATTGGCAAGTGTCCCTGAAATTCCTGTTGCGGCGATGGTTCCTAAGTTAATGTCTGTTCCAATCGTCCCAGCAAAGCTCAACCCGTTGGTGAGTGTTCCAGTAGTCTGGCTAATTTGGATGCCGTTGGTTGTTGTGCCGCCACTGCCATTTACGTTGACTAACAATCCATTGGTCATGGTATTACTGGTATGCGTCAGACTGAGGGCAAGAGCGGTATTGGTTCCACTGGCAGGAGCACTCGTAGAACCAAAGGTGAAGTTGGTTCTGCCTGCGGTTGATGGTGCCCAGTTCCACACAATGGCGTTATCTGCGTTGGAAAGAGTTGAGGTTCCTGTTGCAGCAGTCAAACCACTCAAACTTGCACTCCCTGCTCCACCACACCCGCTACAAGAAGCAACTGTGAGTGCACCAGACTTTGAAATCTTCCATGACCCTCCAGTGCCAACAATGTCATTTAAGTTGGTTCCGGTTGCACCTGAGAGATTGAACTGTAACCCGGTCTGATCAAAGGCACCCGTCCCAGAAAGTGTAATAGACTGACCAACCAGCGCCGCTGTCTGAGTTGTACTGTCAGAAATACCAAGCACGGTTCCTGACGCCTGACTTGGCGCAATGGATTGAGTGAGTGCATTGCTGGTCAGAATTGTCCCACTGTTGGTAGTTGGCAAGCTGTAACTGTTGCCCGATGTTCCTGAGAAGTTAATACCATCCACCGTATCTGAGTTAAAGGCATACGGCACCGCAGAAAGCCTGATACGTGGGGTCATTTCTGCATCGCTGCCAACCTTGATGCCCAGATACCACGTGTCCTGACTAAAATCGACTGATCCAGGAAGTGCAGTCGTAGCACCAAGAGGTACTTGGAAGATCCCGTTGACTGTCGCCACGGTATCAGTCTCTGTCCAGGTCGCCGACCCTCCGCTTGAGACGGTATAGATACTAAAGACGACACTGTAGTTCCCATCTGTCACGTTCGTCCCATCTGCGTTGGTCAGCTTCCCTTGAAAGCTTATTTGCTTATTAATGCCACTGGCAGCAAAAGTTCTTTGGAGAGAGAAAATAGAGGCCGAAAAGAGAGCGATCATCAAGAGCGCGATAAGTGTGATCCTTTTCACGCGTTTCACAGACAGTTTGGCTTGATAACTAAGTGTTTTTCTCATGGGCAGGTCTCGCGCATGCGCGTATATATATTAGTATGCAGACATTTTTTTATGTTCGTCAAGTTATAAACAACAATACAATTTCTTTGTATACTATTGCATAATATTGTTATAAATTGTATACTTAATTCATGCAGAATTTGCTTACCGTCTCACAAGTAGCTGCCATACTTCACATTCACCCACTCAGTGTTCGTCGCTATATTACGCAGGGCAAGCTCCAAGCTATCAAGATCGCCGGCAATATTCGTATCCCCCAGGAAAATTTACAGGCACTTGAAAGGCAAGCGGCACCCAGACAAGAAAGACCATCACAATCTCCCTCCCGTCTTCTTCTGCATGTCTTTCGCGACAGTGATCCCCTTTTTCGACTGGAAGGAAGAGGAGCAAAACCATCAGAAAAATGATGTATCAAAACATATAGTAATATGTATAAATATTTCGCAATAAATCAATTATGACAAAGAAAGTATTCCTCGCTGCCGATATGTTAGTCGCTTTTGTGGACCGTATGCACCCACAACATCTGCATGCCAAAACCCTCATGCATTATTTTGCCAGTGAACACTTTGCCTTGTTCACCACTCCAACAATCCTTGATCATGCCTATACCCAAATCGCTCAGGATATCAGTGTGTCACTCGCCCGCGAGCTCCTGGATAGTTTTGCTAAGACTGAGGTTAATATGCTCTTTCCCGATGACAAAGATTTGGCACATACCTATGAACTGGTCACCAACAGTCCAACTCTTGAGATAACGTTTACTGATGCGCTGCAAGCTACCTTGTGTGTAAGAAATCACATCCCTTCTATCGCGACCTTCTCCTATATCCACCCGTACCTTGGCATGAGCGCATTCTATTTACCGGTATGAAGCACGTTATTGCACTAACTATACTATTATATATAGGGGCTCTCACACCCTCACTTGCGCAGGCAGCAAATCCGGCAAGCACGAACTACGCGATACAAAGCTACAGCGTGGGTTCGGGTGGACTGGGAACAGGAAGCTCTGCAAGCTATAAACTCAACGGGATACTGGGTCCTCTGTCCGGGAACACCTCCTCAACTTCTTATGCATCCAAGAATGGGCTTTCTTTTTTACAAACCGTCAGTGTACCCCCAGCGCCAACCCTCACCAATCCAAATAACTATTACAATAAGTTATCACTAACGCTTGCGACAGGTGGCAACCCAACTGACACCATGTATGCCATTGCCATTTCTCCCGATAATTTTAGTACCACAAAATATGTCCAATCCGATGACACACTCGGCAGTTCTCCTGTCTGGCAGACCAATACACTTTGGGGAGCCTCTGGATTTACCCTCATTGGGCTTACTCCTGGCACCACATACAGTGTGAAAGTGACAGCCAAGCAAGGAAATTTTTCACAAAGTCCTTTTGGGCCAGTGGCAACTGCTGCGACAGTTACGCCAAGTTTTACCTTTAGTCTCTCTACCAACGCGGTTGGGCTAGGACAACTTACTCCTGGGACCGTAATTACCGCACCAACGACGGTGACGACAACCGTTAGCACAAATACCAATGCTGGTGCACAAGTGGTAATTTATGATAAAAACAATGGACTTCTCAGTAGCGGCACCAACTACACGATCAACTCAGTGAGTAATAACCTCGCAACAACAACCGAAGGATATGGCGTGCGAGGTAAGACTGTGACCCAGACCAGTGGTGGGCCTCTTGAAATACTCTCCCCGTTTAACGGCAGTGGGAATATCGTTGGGCAAGTGGCAACGACCAAACAAGTTCTTTTTGATTCTTCAGGGGCGGCAATAACCAATGGACAAGGAACCTTTGAGATTCAAGCGAAAGCAGGAAGCGGTGCCAAAGCGGCTACTGATTATTCTGATATTTTAACTGTGGTGGCCTCAGGTGTTTTTTAAAAAATTTCAGTGTTATATTTCAGACAACAGAAACTCTTGACAAGTCAAATCAATCTATGTGTATACTAAGTATATGATCCGTTTTGGGAACAAAAAACAGTTTACTCGAGCTCTCATGGCCACACTTTTAATGGTTGGTCTCTATGAGCAAACCCTTCTGAGTAGTGCGCACGCAGCTGCGGCATCAGGATATATTCGACTTGATCGTTTAGGTACCTCTGCTGTTGGTGGTGCACTCGTCTGTATGACACCACAAACAACGGCAACTGAAGGCAAAGTCGTCCTCACCTTCCCTGGAACTGGGTCAGCAGGGTCAGCAAGTTTTGGCGTAGCTGCGGCAGGATCATGGACGACAACGACAACTGGCATTCCATCAGGGACAAGCGCATGGAGTGTCTCTTCTCCTGTTGTTTCAACCAACACGGTGACTTTTACCAGTCCTGACCTTACTGTTGGGACAACCTATTGTTTCATCGTTACGGGGAATGCCCTCACCAATCCATCCTCTGCTGCGTCGGGTAACACCTTAACTGGCAGTATTCAGACTCAAACATCAGGCGCATCAGCTATCGATACCGTGAATAACGCCTATGCCATTATTTCAAACGATCAAATTTCTGTTACCGCAGCTGTTCCACAGTCCTTCACCTTTTCACTGGGATCAAATGCCGCAGCACTTGGGACGTTGACCCTCGGCAGTACTATTAGCTCATCAGGTATTGTTTTGACCGCAATCACAAACGCACAACAAGGATGGCAAGCATGGGTTAAGAGTACCAATGGCGCACTGAGTTCTGCAGGCACGGGTGGTTCTATCACATCTGCTCAAGCTGATCTTTCCAGTGCATCCAATGGCTATGGACTTGTCGTAAGTGCCACCGCTGGAAATGCCGTTGCTGATGCTTCAACGTATGCCCTCGGGGGCACAACAGTAGGTTCACTGGCCACTACCTACAAAAGGCTTGGATACTACTCTTCTGGTCCATCAGCTACTTCAGGGGATCAACTGACGCTTACGGTAAAAGCAAAAGCTGATTCTTCAATCAAGGCCGCAAGTGACTACAGTGACACACTCACCGTCACTGGTGCAGGTTCATTCTAATGACACGACATACCGCTAAACTGTGCTGCCCAGCATATATCCGTTTCCTTTTTTGCGTGCTTATCGGGGCTGTCATCGTGAGCATGTTTGCTCACCACACATATGCGGCAGAACCATTTAACATCACCTCCTCCCCAACTTCATTTGATCTGAGTGGGCAACCAGGAGGAACGATAACCCAGATGGTAAAAATCAGAAACAATGCAAGTACTCCAGTGACCCTCCAATTTAGTATTAAAAAACTGATTGCAGGAGCCAAAGGAGATATTTCACTCACTGACTTTGGTCCTACAGATACGTATCAACATTGGTTAACTTTCCAAACAGCCAGTGCTACCGCTAGCCCCAACGACTGGGTAGAGATGCCATTTACCATTCATATTCCAACAGATGCCAGTCTTGGGTATTATTTCGCTCTTTATATTGCTCCACTTGATACTCCAGGCACTGCCCAAGAACCAGCCGCTCATCTGAATGGATCTGTTGCTATTCCAGTACTCTTAAGTGTACGAAGTGGCAAAGTGAGTATCTCTGGAGCCATCAACTCCTTTACTACCAGCCCCTTTTCTGAGTATTTGCCAGTCAATTTCGATCTGACCTATCACAATACAAGTAATATTCATGTTCGCCCACGAGGAGACATCTTTATTAAAGATGCGACCGGGAAAGAAGTCGCTATTCTCCCGATTAACCCCAGTGCCAGCAGTGTAATTCCTGGCATGACAAAAGACTTTATGATTCCCTGGGATGACAGTTTTATTACCCAGGAGACTGTCATGCAAAATGACATGATTGTGTATGACAGCTCCCATCATCCCCGAACCCATTTGGTTTTCCATTTCGACAGACTTCTGCACATGCGCATCGGGAGATATACTGCCACGGCTCTGGTAGTGGTACCTGGAGACACACAAGATTATTCTTACGAAAGTAGCACCAGCTTTTGGATTATCCCATGGGAGATACTTACTGGGGCACTTCTTTTGGCAACATTTACACTTGCTGGGATATTCTTTACTATAAAAGGAGCTGTCCAGACGACCCATCGCCTGATACAACACCGCTAATATCAGTATGAAACGATATCTGCTCCTCGCGTCATTTGTGTGTTTAGCTTTACTTATCACGCCTCGTGCCTTTGCACAAGCAGGTATTACTGTTGCTCCCGCGTTCGTCTCCTTAGATTTGTCCAACAATAAACCATCAAGCACGGTCTCCTACACGAATGGCTACACATACCCTGTTCGTGTCAACATATCAGTAGATCAATCCTATGATCTGGCAAATCCAGAACCGATTGCTCCATCCAAGTGGATATCATACAATCCTACCTCCTTTGTCCTTCGCCCAGGGGAAACACAAAAAGTACTTCTTACTTTTGCACCAAATAAGCTAAGTCCGGGGGGGCATTTTGCAAACTTGCTTGCACAAATTCAGTACAGTGGCGCACCAACCGGACAAATACAACTTCAGGCAATCATAGCCACTAGTATTGCTCTTCGCACTCACACTGGCAACGAGCATGATCAAGCTTCAATAGTTTCTCTATCACCTATTTCAGCCTTTTGGAAGTTTCCTGCAGAATTCCAACTTGTTATGAAAAACAATGGGAATACCTTGGTCATCCCCTATGGCAAACTAGACCTTTCAACCAGAGACACTACTTTGATTGCCCGTGGGATACTTAACACTGGATCACTCGTACTCTTCCCGGGAGCGACTCGTTCCTTTACCATTCCCTCACAAAATGTTACATCAACCATCTGGCCTGGGGTGTATCACGCAACACTTACCGTGCATTATAGTGATAGCAATCAGGTCCTCACCAGACAGATAACCTTTTTCTCTTTTGGGACGTTTCCTATTAGAAGAGTGCTAGCGGTACTTGGTGGGATTGGTGTCCTTTGTGTAGCTTTTTTTGCATATTTTAGAGTTCGCGAAAAGCAATCACATTAATTGTTCATTTTATTACGATCGAGTCTTTAATTCGATTAAAAATAATGTCCATTTTTTCACTATTTTCCCCTGAGATAACGATACTATAAACATTTTCGTCCTGGAGAACAAACCATGATCTTTCACCATCTGGTGGATTCTTTGAGAACGTGTATGCAGTGCTCCCCATTGCTCGAGTGGCATAGCTGGGATTTATTTTTCGCATATCGACAGCTGGATCACCGGTGATATCTGACAGTCCAGGCCTTTTGGTAACACTTATCTGTCCATCAATATGAAAGATGTTATCGAAGAAATGTACGTTCTCAAGAAGCAGCCCTGACGGAGATGCACTGACAGAGAGAGATGCCCATGCAGGATACACAAAGGTCACATACTTCCCATGGTAAGTATCATAGATATTCGTATCAACTGGCGTTAATTGTGGTTCCCGCCCCAAAATTTGTTTATAAACATCCATTTTCTCTTGAGACGTGAGGCGGGCTTTGGGAGAATTCTCATATCGAGTGACGAGGATCACACCAACTGCCAAACAAATCCCACCAATACCAACGATCCACCAGCGCATACGTTTTTATCATACGCAATACGCACTATATTTGCTATGCTAGAGATAGCATGAAGAAAATCATTCTCTGCCTCATAACCCTTGCTATTTCACTCTTTATTGCGGGGCAACAACTCCTTTTTGCAGACCAGACTATTACGGTCACTGGCACTGTCCCTCCACAAACAAAAGATTTTACCTTTTCACTGACCCCAGCGACTACCACATCTACCGTAGCTCAAAACACGACACTGGCATATACCCTAAGCTATGGATCACTTGCATCCTCTGGACAAACGACAACAGTTACACTGACAGCGACCTACACGACACAGGCAAGTGCAGGAGTAGATTTGCTTGAGTATGTGCCGGGGAGTGCAACCACTGGATATAACGGGGCAACACCTGTCATTAATTTGTTAAATCACACAATTACGTGGCAAGTTTCACTTCCCGCTGGCAAAACACAATCGGTCAGCTTTAGTGTCAGAACAAACAGTAACTATACTGGCTCAACTGCGCAGGCATTAACTATTCATGCAACCGCTGCAAACCAGTTCTTTACCTTTGGTGATTTGACTGATACCAAGTCCTATGTGTACACCCGTCAATATACGCTTACTGCTGCGAGAACTGCGCCAACGACAACACCTACTCCCCAACCCCAGCAATCACAACCATCCGTAACACCATCACCTATTCCTCCAACTGGGACAAAAGCCACCTCCCCAACCCCCGTCATATCAGTAACACCACTACCAATTCAGACATCCTTGCCGCTGGCATTTACTTCCTTTGACATTGCCGGGGTAACAAGTAACACCATAACTATCGAAGCAAAGACCAATTATCCTACCATTGCAACCCTTGCCTATGGGACAAGCTCACGTGTACTTACTGCGTCAGTTAGCGATAGTGCAGTATCTACCACACACACTCTCACTCTCTCAGGACTCACGGCGCACACACCGTATTACTTTAAAGTCCAGGCAGGAGGTAAGTCCTCCGATTTATTAAGCGCCATGACTGCTGAAACGAGTGTCCCCCAACAGGTTGCGCCACTGACTGTTACATTTGCGAGCGAGAACTTAACGCTTTCAAGCGTACAATCGACAACAGGACAAATCTCTTCGTCAACCAACCCTTCTGTTCCACAAGCCTCTCCCACTCCTCCAGTCGTCGTACTCCCTGTGCAACATCCATTTCAGGTAAGTTTTGAGGTCACACAAAAAACACCTATCGTCTCTATTATTGGCATTCTAAAGAATAAACACGTGCTTGGGATTAATACATTTGCATATGATGCCGGTGACGAGACACAGGTCCCCGTTATTGAGAAAGCGCCAGGTGTCTATTCGCTGAATCTCACTACACCACCTGCTCCTGGGTTGTATGAACTACAAGTACAAATTTTAGATACTGCAGGGAATGTCACTCGCACCCCTGTAGGAACAGTAAATGTTACCCATCCTTTGCTTGTTGAAGACGAAGCAACGAATAACCCAGTCAATGCACGCGTGCTCTTTTATCGAAGAGATTATCTCAGAAATGCATACATCAGACTCGCTACCACATTTGAAGATGCGATGAACCCGGCGTTTACCGATGCACATGGAGAGATAGTAAGTGTCCTTCCACCTGGTGACTATCGAGCTGATGTTTCCAGCCTTGGCTATGATCAAAAAACGGTTTATTTTACTATTGGCGGAGAGCAAAGCACCCAATATCCAACCATAAAACTACATAAAAATATTCTGGGACTGAGTAATTATCTTTCCTACCTCAAAAATGGCCTTACCGATACGATGGAAGCTTTTACTGTTTTCAAAACACTCATAGCCTCCTCACGAAGACTTCTAGATGATATAACGATTATTTTAATAATACTTCTCCTCATAACTATCGTGACTACTTGTATTAAAAGATGTATACCACAGAAGAAACTTCCACATTTTGCCCATCTTACAATGATGATACTTTCTATGATTTTTGATTTCATACTGCTTACACTAGGAGTGCTCCTTCTAATCTATATCACTTCTATGGGTTTTATAGTAGTGCTAGTACCTTCAGTTCTCTTTCTTGTAATACTTATTGTCTGGGTGCTACGGGAGTATTAAGAGGGACCTTACGAATCTTGGCAAAGAGGATTTTCCCTGTTACTGTCTGTATGACTCTGGCAATAGTCACCGGCAGTATCTGGTCTACTTTTTCTGCGGCCTGCTCTACGACGATCATTGTCCCATCATCCAGATATCCTACTCCTTGGTGTTTCTCTTTCCCGGTATGAATGATCTTGATCGTGAGATTTTCACCAGGAACGACATGAACCTTAAATGCATCGGCAAGCGCATGAACATTCACCACTTTAATACCCATAACCTGTGCTTTCTTCTCCAGATTGGCATCCCCTGTCACGATACGTGCACGATATTTCTTTGCCAGAGCCAACAGCTGTTCATCAACCTCTTTGGCTGTGATCGTTTTATCATCCACATAAATAATCTGGGCACTGCGTTTTTTTCTTACCTCTGAGAGCATGGCGAGAGCCGCCTTGGCTCGTGGTTTTTTCAATTCATCTTTGCCATCGGCAATATGTTTGAGCTCATGCAGTACTCCTTCACACAAGGTCACCACACTCGGACCAAACCCTAAGATCATCGCATCAAGAATGCGTTTATCGATAATGGCGGATGTATCAAGAAAGAGGCTGCCAATCGCGTCTTTTTTGAGCGTGGTCGTTTTGGGTTTGGTTGGCTTTTTAGGAAGCTTCGCTATGACCAGTTTTGCCACCTCATCAGCAAAGGCGGACATAGAAAATCTCTGTTGGGGTGAATTGGGGGCCACGGTCTTTACCAGCTCAGCGACTGGTTGCATGGCAATGGCTGTTGGTTGGGTTGGTTGTTTATCTTTCATACGGTTTCAAGCTGACTCAGCGCACTACTGACACTTCGCGCGGTTTCTGGCGTAACAATCTTACTAAACCCTAACTTTTTTGCTTCTTTTATTCTCTTCTCAAGCATACCGACACTCCTCACCTCTCCCAAGAGGCCAATTTCTCCTATGGCAATCATACTACTTGAAGGGACATTTTTCAGGCTGCCAACCAGTGCTAAGCATACAGCCAAATCCATCGCAGGCTCCTGAACTTTCAGCCCTCCTGCAATATTAACAAAGACATCTTGCTGAGAAAAGTTCACATTACAATGTTTTTGTAGTACTGCGAGCAAAAGCTCCAACCGTTTCTGGTCAAATCCTGCACAGACGCGCCGTGGCATAGGAAGATACGACCGGACGGTTAAGGCTTGTACCTCAACAAGAAATGGCCGTGTCCCTTCCATGATCATTGAGAGTATCGATCCCGGAACCTCCTTTTCTCGTTTGGTCATAAAAAGAAGCTCGGGATGAGACACTTCCTGCATCCCACTCTCCTGCATGAGAAATACTCCTACTTCATCAACTGGTCCAAATCTATTTTTAAATGACCGAATGATACGTGTTGAGGTAAATTTTTCACCTTCAAGAAATAGTACTGCATCAACCATGTGAGAAAGCACCATTGGTCCGGCGACCATACCTTCTTTGGTCACGTGCCCTACCAGAATAATTGCGATATGACTTCTTTTAGCCACTTCAAGAAATTTTTGCGTGGCATACCTGACCTGACCGACACTGCCTGCCAGTCCTTCAAGTGAGGCTGATTCCATAGTCTGGATACTATCAATAATGACAAGAGAAGGTTTTTCTGAAAGCATGAGATCAACAATTTGATCAGTATCCGAATGAGATACGAGTTGGATTTGTGGCGTAGTGCCAGGGGCTAGACGTTTGGCACGAAGACTTACCTGCTCTGCTGATTCTTCAGCAGTAACATAGAGTACACGCTCGCTTTTGGCAATATTCATGGCTGCTTGCAACAGGAGGGTAGATTTCCCAATCCCAGGATCACCAGAAAGGAGAATCAATTCGTCCTGCACAATGCCACCACCGAGAACTGTGTCCAGCTCGTTAAATCCTGTGGAGAGTCTATCAATCTTTCGGGTTACCACATCAGAAATTGTTTGAATAACAGGACGCTCTTTCCCGGATGCTGTCTCTTTGGTGCTGAGGGCACTCTCTTTGAATTCCTTAAGCGTATTCCAATTCCCACATTCAGGGCATTTTCCTAAATATTTGAGGCTTTCATACCCACATTCTTGGCAGACAAATACCGTACTCGTTTTCTTCTTGGGCATACCCTATTGTATCACGATGATTTCGAGGCTAAAGAGGTCAAAAGGAGTTATCTATAGAACATTGGTTTCTCAAGAAGCACTGGTACGAGATAAATACGTCTCTCACCTTGTGCAACTGAAACTACTGAACACTGGACAGACTTTCCCTCATACAACTCTTGTCCTGCAGGGACAGTTTCTTTTTTAATGTAGCCAACAACTGGTGACTTCCCAAGATCGACAACATATCCTTTTTCTTCAACATGTGTAATGGTACCTTGCACCATCTGATCAGAGGCAAAAGTTGCAAAAATATCTGCCAGTGGGTCTTTCAGAAGACGCTTGAGAGAAAGAATGATACGGGCGTTGTTAGTATCAATGTAAATAATTTCTGCTGATACTTCTTGACCGATAGTAAAGGCCTTTTCGTCAAACCCTTCCCATGCAGTTTCATCAGGACGCACAAACCCTGGCAAAGTCTCTGTTTCTGAGACCTTAATACTGACCCCTATACCATTGTGAGACACTTCTGAGACAGTACCAGCAACCTTATCCCCGACTCTCATTTTTTTACTCAATTTCATGAATTCATCACGTGAGAACAACTCTTTTTGACTTACAACAAAACGATGGTTATCGCGATTTATTTCAACCAGTGAGACTTTTACCTCAGTGCCAAAGGCCATATCCCGAGAAGTCGTATAAGAGTTAGGAAGAAAGCCTGAAAGCCCACCTTCTGAGGAAACGACGTACCCTCCTTTTGTCTGCTGACCGATAGTAACAGTTATTTTTTCTTTTTTAGAAAGGGCTTCATCTAACAGTGCCCATGACGCATTACTCATATGTTTTCTCAGTGATACGACCGGGTATCCACTCTCGCCTTCTGGCGAAAGAACATAGACAGAGACTTTGTCACCGACATGAAGTGTTGCCAAAAGCTGTTGCATGAGTGTTTTATCTTGCTCGAGGACCAATGCTGGTGCTTTGGCGTTAATATCAATAAGAATTTCTTGTGAAGAGATTTTTTTGACCGTTCCATCAATTGTTTGGCCTTTGGAAATACTTCGAGTAGTGATACTCTGTTTTTTCATGAGGTCAGCCATGGAAGTTGCGGGAGTGTTATTCATAAATACAAAGAAAAAAGTTTGCTGCTCAATGCTCGGCCTTGACGTATTGTCCCGTCCCCGAAGGGAGAGTATCGTCCGCGCTGGCGCGTTTCACGACTTTGTTCGGAATGGAAAAAGGTGGTTCCACGCCGCTCCAAAGACCGAACATTCAACAGCAAACTTATAAATGTGCTTGTCGTAAGCTCTTAAAAAGCGAAGAGAAAAGTAACGGTTTTTAAAACATGCGTTTTAAATCTACCACTTGACCATTAGTATGGGTTAACTCAATACATCACTGTACTTCCATTGCCCACCTATCAACCTGGTGATCTGCCAGGGGTCTTCGTACTGATTGCTCAGTACACGAGATCTTATCTTGAGGACGGCTTCCCACTTAGATGCTTTCAGCGGTTATCCGTTGGGAGTTTCGCTACTCGGCAGTGCAGCTTTAGCTACAACCGACACACAAGGGACTCCCCCATCCCAGTCCTCTCGTACTAGGGACAGATCCTCTCAAATCTCAAACGGTATTGCAGGATAGAGACCGAGCTGTCTTACGACGCTCTGAACCCAGCTCGCGTACCCTTTTAACGGGCGAACAGCCCGACCCTTGGGACCTTCTCCAGCCCCAGGATAGGATGAGCCGACATCGAGGTGCCAAACCGCATCGTCGCTGTGGACGCTTGGATGCGATCAGCCTGTTATCCCCGGGGTAGCTTTTATCCGTTAAGTTCCGTGCTTACCATAAAGCATCGGAAGATCACTAACACCAACTTTCGTTCCTGCTCGACTTGTAGGTCTCACAGTCAAGCACGCTTCTGGGTTTGCCCTTACACTTCGATTTCCATCCGAAGTAAGCGTACCTTTGTACGACTCCGTTGCGCTGTAGGAGTCAATCGCCCCAGTTAAACTGCCCACCAGACACTGTCCCTCTCCCGAATTTTTGTGCGGGATAGAAGTAACGCTCGTCTATTTCAAAGAGAGGTATTTCATTGTCGTCCGAAGACTCCCTCCTATACTAAACATGTAAAACAAACTCACGAATGCCAAGCTACAGTAAAGCTCCCGGGGTCTTTTTGTCCATGCAATACTAGGCCGCATCTTCACAGCCATTTCAATTTCGCCGGGTAGTGGGTCAAGACAGTTGCTCAGTCGTTCTACCTTTCGTGCGGGTCGGAACTTGCCCGACAAGGAACTTCGCTACCATAGAACAGTTATAGTTACTGCTGCCGTTCACCAGAGCTTAAATCCGAAACTAACCCTTGCGGGATCATTAAAGATTTTTGACTTACTGGCACTGGGCAGGTGTCAGCCCCTATACATTGCCTTTCGGCTTTGCAGAGACCTGTGTTTTAGATAAACAGTCGCTAAGCAATCTTTCGCTGCGACCAACGATTTCTCGTTGGTAAGGTATCTCCCATAGGTTACACCTAGCTTTTTTGCCTAGTTCCTTGATCCACCTTCTCCCGATCACCTTAGTCTACTCGACCAGTTCACCTGTGTCGGTTATGCGGTACGGTACCATAGAGCTTTTGATAACAGTAAACTGCATCCTCGTGAAGCTTTTCTCGGAAACTGAAGTCATCCGACTCGTGAACTCAAAGAGCTCACTTGCATTCTATGCTCACATCTATCCTAATAAATTAGGAAACAAAAGGGCGGATTTTCCTACCCTCTCTTATTCACATATTAGACCGTGTATACACGGCTCGTTTATCCAATTTCTACCCTCCCTAAGATTAACTCTATCGTGTTGACGAATTTTAACGCCATATCCATCGGGCTACACCCCATTTGTCGAGGCACACCCTTAGGGCCGACTCACCCTCAGCTGATTTGCATGGCTGAGGAATCCTTGAACATTCGGTGTGAGGGCTTCTCACCCTCATCTCGCTACTCATACCGGCATTCTCACTTGTGACCGCTCCACCAAACCTCACAGTTCAACTTCACCGCAATCACAACGCTCCCCTACCAAATTCCTTAATAAATTAAGAAAAGTCTCCGTCTTCGGCAAAAGGCTTAATCCTCCTACATTTCCGGCGCCACATACCAATCAGCCAGTGAGCTGTTACGCTTTCTTTAAAGGATGGCTGCTTCTAAGCCAACCTCCTGGGTGTCTATGGTTTGTGACTTCCTTGTAAACTTAGCCTTTATTTAGAGGCCTTAGACGGGAATCTGGGTTGTTTCCCTTTTGACACATCGGCTTAGCCCGACATGACTCACTATGTGTCTGTAACCTAACTGTATTCGGAGTTTGATTAGTTTCGACAAATTGCTTCACCGAGAACCATTCAGTGCTCTACCCCAGTAGGGATCAACACACGCTGCACCTAAATGCAATTCGGGGAGAACCAGCTATCTCCAAGTTCGCTTGGCATATTGCCTCTAACCACAAGTCATCCCAAGTCATTGCCCTGACTACGGGTTCGGTCCTCCCTCCCTCTTTCGAGAGAGTTCAACCTGCTCATGGTTAGCTCACCTGGTTTCGGGTCTATTACATACTCTTATCGCCCATTTAAGGCACGCTTTCACTCCGCCTCCCCAACGCAAGTTGGTTAGACTAAGAGTATCCAATAACTCACCGGTTCATTCTTCAATAGGCACGACATCACTAGATAAATCCAGCTCTGTCTGCTTGTTAGCCAACAATTTCAGGTACTATTTCATTCCCCTCCCGGGGTGCTTTTCACCTTTCCCTCACGGTACTCGTTCACTCTCGGTAGATACAAGTATTTAGCCTTGGAGGATGGACCCCCCAGATTCCCACAGAGTTTCATCGTGCTCCATGGTACTTAGGTACAGATTAGCGGAATGTTTCTTTTCGCGTACAAGACTTTCACTTTCTATGGTCACCCATTCCGGAGTGTTCCACTAAAAAACATTCATCACATATCATCTGCCCTGCAACCCCGTAATAAATTACGGTTTAGGCTCTTGCGCTTTCGCTCGCCGCTACTGACGCAATCTCTACTGATTTCTCTTCCTGGCGCTACTTAGATGTTTCAGTTCACGCCGTGCCCTACTATTACACTATATAAATTCTTGCGAATCTAACTTTATGTAAAGTCATCCTTACGGATAGGTTTCCCCATTCGGAAATCCCCGGATCAATGCTTATTGGCAGCTCCCCGAGGCATATCGCTTGCCTGTTACGTCCTTCATCGGCTTGTATCTCCTAGGCATTCGTTGTTGGCATTATGAGTAGATTTAAAAATTTATTGCATGTTAAAAAAACCTGCATTTTCTCTTCACTTTTTAAAGAGCTTACATATACTCATCTGGAACTAACCCTCCCTTGCTGGAGGGCTTGTTCCAAACAACATGTAAACATGTACGCCTTGGTGGACCGGAAGAGATTTCCCCCAAGGGGACTAGCTACTTCGTAGCGGCGTCCACAGGACTAGGGTCGCTGCCCGTCGCTTCTCATCTCTTCTGAGCAACCTGGTGGACCGGAAGAGATTCGAACTCTCGACCTTCGCTATGCAAAAGCGACGCTCTACCAGCTAAGCTACCGGCCCTGCTCTCACGGTCTTCCCTTATTTGTTAATCGATCGGTACGTATCTGAAGCTAAAAACTTACACTGAAGTATGTTTTTCGATAAAGAAATGCTGCATACAGATACCCACTGATCGTATCCCGATAGTATCATAGCCATCCTGAGGCTGTCAATGACTGATATGACGGGCTTTTTAGACCCCCATCCAGTCCTTTTTTAGAAGAGTGAAACGATCATCCTGGATCGCTTCTCGAATCTCTTTCATGAGATTCATCAAGAACGCTATATTATGGTAGCTCACGAGCGTATAGCCTTCTAATTCATGCGCTCTGAAGAGATGGTGGATATAGCCACGGGTATAGGTTTTACACACCATACACGAACACGTGGCATCAAGTGGTTCATGGCTATGGGTATAGTCAGCCTTCGTAATGTCCTGGCGCCAGCGATTTTCCTTCGTACCCGTTGGCCCGTGCACGAAAAAGACTCCCATACGGCCAAGTCTGGTTGGCGTGACGCAGTCAAAGGTATCCACACCCCGCTCTACCCCTTCAAAAATGTCATCAATATCCCCAATACCCAAGAGATGTCGTGGTTTCTCAAGAGAAATATGGCTCGTCGTCCAGTCTACTACTTCATAGAGGTTTTGCTTACTGGCGTGTGCTCCCCCAAGCGCAACCGCCTGGAAGTGTTCATCAACAAATTTCGCTGACTGAAGGCGTAAATCTTCAAACTTTCCTCCATGGGTCACGCCGTACAAGAGCTGGTCGGTTCTAGTCTGTGCCGCCAGTGATCGAGTAAGCCAGCGCTCTGTGAGTTCTAGAGATTCTCTGGTCTTGTCATAGTCATAGAGGGGTGACTCCAGGTCATCAAACCCTACGATCAGATCAGCCCCAATCTTCTCTTGGATCGCGATCGAGCTCTCAGGCGAGAGCATGTGGGACGACCCATCCAGGTGGGACTGAAAGAGGACGCCTTCCTCTGAGATCTTGTTGAGCCTTGGCTTAGCCTCCTTCTCATGGACGGCTTCTTCTTCTTTGAGGAATTTGACCATGCCATGCTCGAGATTGACCCCGAGGGAAAACACTTGAAATCCCCCACTGTCAGTCATGGTTGGCCCATGCCACCCCATAAACTCAGCTACGCCCCCAAATTCATCAATAATATCCTCCCCTGGCCTCAAATGCAGGTGGTAGGTGTTGGCGAGCACGAGCTGGGCTCCCATATCACGCAAATCCCGAGGAGTGAGTGCTTTTACGCTCGCCTGGGTGCCTACGGGGAAAAATTGTGGCGTCTGTACCACGCCATGGGGTGTATGAATCTCACCCACACGGGCTTTGGTAGCTTTGTCTTGATGGATGATAGTAAAAGATACTGAAGTCATGCTATTTCTATTCTTTTTGGTAGCAGGGGTGGGATTTGAACCCACGACCGCAGCGTTATGAATGCTGTGCTCTAACCAACTGAGCTACCCTGCCAGGGCTCCACCCTTGTGGCGGATTTCATTGCTAAGTATACCAATTTGACCCATGCCTAATCAATTGGTATAATGGGACATACGCGCGGGGTAGTGTAAGGCGCACGTGAGGCTCATAATCTCACAGTCCACTTTCGATAGTGGCCCCGCAACACAGATGCACTGACTGGAGCCATTGCTGCCAGGTTGGTAATACCACAGGCTTCCCTTCAATCGTTTGTTCCCCACTCCCCGTTGCTACCAAGATACGCGTCTCATTGGGAAGACTTAAGAAGAGTTTATCTCGCGCCTGCTCTTGTACAAAGTTAGGGTCTTGTGCCTGATTCATCTGTGATTTGAGTTTTGCATTCTTTTGTTGCAGATACGCAAGATGGTCCCTCGCCTGCAAAACAATACTCCTTTTTTGCAGCAGAGAAATAATTTCTTGTGCAGAGCGAATTGCTGAGAAAACACAAAAGACAACAATAATAATAGTTATGACTTTTTTCATTGACGAATCAGCTAAACCGTGATATGATCTAAACCTGTAATATGATACAAATGCGCGACGCCCATAAACAGTTCAAGACCTTTCTTGAAAGCAAAAATAAATCCCGTGCCACCATTGTAGCCTACAACAAAGACATCGATCAAGTGATCGAGTTTATTGAAAAACAAGGAAAATCAACTGTTGACCAGATCACAAAAGAAGACCTGGAAGGATTTTTAGCCCAACTCGCACAAGAAGGATATACCGTCAAATCTATCTCTAGAAAGATTAACTCTACCCGTACTTTCTATCGTTTCCTCAAAACCCATAATCTCACTGAAGAAGACCCATCAGCACTCTTAGAACACCCACGATATGAACTAGGACAGCCACGTATTTTGACTCCTATGGAATACCGCGCACTTCGTGATGCAACCCGAAATGATGCACGTATGCATGCCGTCATCCAGACACTTCTCCAGACTGGTATTCGTATCGGCGAGCTCGCAGAATTGAGACTCTCTGATGTGACCCCAGAGGGATTGACCATCCGACCTATGGAAAAACATGAAGCACGCCTCGTCCCCCTCAATCGTGCTGCACGTGAATCTATGGAAAAGTACATGAAAATTCGTCCAGAGGTCAAAGATGATCACGTATTTGTGACCAAATCAGGCAAACCATTCTTGATTCGTAACATCCGTACTGCTGTGGAGCGCTATTTCCGCATTGCTGAGATCAAAGGGGCCAAGGTTAATGACCTTCGCCATACCTTTATCGCTCATCACATCAAGCACGGCGTCAATCCACAATTTTTATCTAAGATCGTTGGCCACAAGCGTCTCACCACAACTGAGCGATATCTGGAATTTGTCCCAGATCGAGCCAAAGAAACCACCCACCTGTCAGAACTATAAAATTATTGCCTTCTGGTATAATATACCTAGAGTACATCGCTCGCAGAAATGCGGGCTTTTTTTATGGGAAATGCCTAGGAAGTTAGTGATGATGATAATTTAAGTTAAAATCTGGGGCGCGCAATTTTTGAGATTAAAACGCCTATCATAGGAGTGTAGAGACAAATTAAATATGTTAAGACTAAAATTAACCATAATACTAAACTTCTTAATTATTCTGGATTGCTATGTCTTCCATGTAGGTAACGTTACACTGGATTACAAAGCATTATTACTAATTGCAATAATAGTTGTCTTAGTACTTCCTTTTAAGGAATTTCATATCTGCTCATTATTTAGTGGGAAACTTTGGAAGAGTTAAGTAGCCTGTACTTTTTTGAGGGTGCGCCCGGGAGGACTCGGACCTCCGACGTGATGTGTATAAGACATCTGTTCTAGCCACTGAACTACGGGCGCAAAACTAGTGCCATTATACCTTTTTCAACCACGACAATCTATATAGCGTGTCATTCTGAACGCAGTGCGCCGCTACTGTGTAGCTAGTACCCTTGGGGTGAAGAATCGTATTTTATAAATAGAGATCCTTCGCTCCATTTCATATTCGCTCAGGATGACACAGGATTGGGAGCCCGCTGTGCTCAGAATGACATTATAGTTTTGCACGAAGTTGAATCTCGCGCTCTACTTCCATCGCATCACGACCAAATTTGGCTCGTGAAAGTTCTTTGAGTAGCTCTGCTACCTGTGGATTGTCTAGGGATTGCTCTCGTGCCCAATCTTTGTGCGTATCAATCGAGAATGGTGTCACTGGGGCCCCATTCACCGTCGTTCTTACATACGCATTTTGTGCATCGATATTGATCAAATCCTGTTCTGAAAAGACTGGTTGGAACTCATGCTGCAAGAAATTGGCATCCTGAATACCCACACGGAAAGAGACTAAGGTACCTACGTTACCAAAGACAGCATTCTTCACTTCCTCATCCATCTGCCCGATAAACTGATTGGCAACCGTTAAGTTAAGACGATACTTACGTGCTTCAGAGAAGATTTGTGAGAAGTCACTGGTTGCAAAGTTCTGGAATTCATCGACATACAGGAAGAAGTCTTCACGCTGCTCTTCTGGGATATCCTGGCGCGACAGCGCGGCAGCCAAAATTTTTGGAATTAAGACGAGCCCTAAGAAGTTAGAATTTTCTTCCTGCAATTTTCCTTTAGACAAATTCACCAGAAGAATTTTTTTGTTATCCATCACATCACGGAATGTAAAGGCACTTTTTGACTGACCGATGATGTTTCGCATCAGCTTATTCGTTGTGAAACGGCTAAATTTGGACACGATGTAATCCAAGACTTCTGATTTATGGAAATCACTGGTCTGGGCAATCTGGTCTGTCCAATATCTCTTAATAATTGGGTCGGTCACTTTAGGTAACAGTTCCTGGACAAACTTTGAGTCAGTCAAAGCGCGTTGTACCTCGATGAACGTCCCACCTGGCTCACTCATGACCGTTAACATCACGTTTCGAATAGCGTGCTCCAGTCGGGGCCCGACAATACCGGTCTTGTGTGGATCATAGAGTTTGTAAAACAATCCGATGATGGATGACACCATGTAATGCTTCTCCATCTCCCCATATGCTTCCATAATGTTAAGCCCCATGGGACGATTTTCATCAGATGGATCAAACACAATGACATCATTTGCACGGCTTGCAGGGATACGAAGCAGTAGTTGTTCTATCAAGTCGCCGTGTGGATCAATTACACACACTCCACGCCCTGCCTCAATATCCTGCAAAGACAGTGATTTCAGCAGTTGTGATTTCCCTGTACCACTTTTACCGATAATATATAAATGTCTTCGTCTATCATCCAAGTCCACATAGACAGGTCTGGTCGCGCCGCGGAACGTACTGTTGCCGATGAATGTCCCTTGCGTTGCGATCTGTGTTGGGGCTGGAGCCCGCTTACTGGTTAGCCAGAAAATATGCGGTGTCGTGATACTACGATTTGGGAAATGGAAAAGCGTGGCCAATTCTTCTGATGACATTACTGAAGTTTGATCATGCATTGGCCAGTAGCGATACACAAAATCTTCTACAACCAAGTTCTTGAAGAATGGTTTTACTTTCTTAAATGAGTTGGCACCACCGAACTGACCAAAGGTACCGGTGATATTTGAGAGGTGCTGATTGGCTCTTTCCTGAGACTGTGCTGATACCACCACGCGCACCACCACATCAAATCCAGGCTTACCGATCTTATTCTCTACTCCTTCGAGTTCTTTTGGGTCGACACCATATTTTGCTGTCTCTGGATTGGCCTCTCTTTTTTTTGTTTGGGAAATAAACTTGCGGCCAAACTTCTTCCACTTATTATCGGAGGCACTTACCATGATCTGAATCGCTGCTCCCTCCCCTTCTTCCATCTTGGCAAGGGTCGAGGTAAGAAGAGACATGCCATCCACCGGCATATCCTTAAAAAGCTTAATTGGCTGATATTTCTGCCCTTTTAATTTGAGCGTCGCAAAGGCCACCTTGCCTGTTTCTGAGAATATATTGTATTCATTTCCAATAATCCTCTTTTGTTGGGGATCTTTCTCATCAACGACCCGAATGTCCGCGTCTGGGTAGGTCGCATTGATCTGTTTCTCTACCAAATCACGCAATTTATTTGGAGTATAGACATAGAACCTGATATCTGAGGGTTGGCCTACTATTTCAAATGACACAAATGGCTGTGGAGAGAGAAAAGCAAATCGTCCTCCCTTACGAAGTGAGGCAAGTCCTGCAAAAAGCTGTTCTGCGGCATCGATCTTATACTCATTCTCTCGAGGAACCGCAATTTGCAAAAGAACTGAGTCCAGTGACACTTGTTCACGCTTTCGATATTTATATAACAGGAGCAACACATATCCCCCGTAGTAACAAACCGTCCCAGTAACAACACAGGCAGCAAGCACGCCAACCGCAATCAAGAGTGCATTAACCAGTGTTTCTGGATTAAAGATGAGTGGTAGGAGGTCGGTAATGTTATTCATTGGTGTTCCCTCTTATTTTAAACACTTTTGAGAAAAGTGTCGCGAGCCAGGTAAGAGAATTAGTGACAGATGGCTTTTTGCCCAGTGCCTGCATGACTTGTTGTGCTTTTGCTTGTGACTGAGCAGAAGGGACAGGGGTTGATACAGGAGCCGCGGTCTGCACTGCTGGTATTGCATGCGATTGGTGACCGGCAAGATCTTGCAACTTACTCTCAAGAGCTTCCACCTCTTGCTGTCGTTTCTCCTCACTCTCCTCGGCCTTTTCCTTATCAGCAGTCTCCTGTGCTACAAATACTTCCTGAACGATGTCTTGAAACGCTGATTGAAACTCTGGAGAGACAGCAGGCAGAGGCCCTGATTCTGGATTTAAATATTTTATCGATGTATTGGGATCATTATCTGGGACATCAACTGGTATCGGTACTGTTGGGTCCTGGAACACCCTTACACTGGTATCGGTCTGTAAAGACGCAGCATGTTGCACCTGAGAAGGAGCTGTCTGGCCTGTGTTTTCCATATCACTATCATAGCAATCGCCTGCCTAGAAGTACAGTATACTGATCTGAAGTGATCCATTGACACATTTTGTTTCTCTTGTACAATAAAACTAACAAGTTAACAAAGATCCGGGGTTCAGATCCCGGTCGATCAGGGGAAACGTGGTGAAATTCCACGGCTGTGCCGCAACTGTAAAGCCAGACTGCCTGAATCTTTGCATTGTCCTCGAGCACAGGATGTACTGTCCAAGACCTTCTCGCTCAGCAGAAGGTTTTTTTGTATCTAAGGCTTGAGGGAAAGCATATGTACAAAAAAATCTTTTCGCCACTGAGTGTTCTTGCGTTTGTCAGTTTTTTACTGGCAGGCAGCTCCTTCTATATTCTTAGTGCACATCCGAAAGTTCTTGAGGCGACGATCGAAAAAACCATTACGGTTACAACAACACCTGTCCCCACACAAGCTACCCAAACTATTACTGCTATTGCATCTGCGCCAACAAGTCTGCCCCAACCGACAACAACTCAGTCGACAACGACTATCGTGACGCAACATACCACCACCTCAACAACTGTCAGCCAGTCAGGTCCTTATGTCGCACTCAGCCTTCATGTCGGGAGTAATCTAACCACCTGGGCAGTAAGCCTCTCTGGCACCCAGACTCCTTGCTCTATTCTGCAAGCAGCCAAAGATCAAGGGAAACTCTCCTCGCTTACCATCCAGCACTACGGTGCTCCGCTCAACAGTGATTACGTAAAAGAGATAAATGGCAATTCTGACAATTGGACATTTACGCTCAATGGAGACAGTAAAAACATGGGATGCTCTTACTATTCACTCAACTCAGGGGATACTGTCGTCTGGAGTTATCAATAACGTTTTATATGAAGCAATCAATGATAAAAAAAACAACAAGTGTCATCCTGAACATAGTGCGCCGCTACTATGTAGCAAGTGCCCTTGGGGTAAAGGATCTTTATTTAAAAAGAAGAGATTCTTCGCTCAGATTCACAAGCGCTCAGAATGACAGCATCCGACTGCTGGGAATCATATTTTTTGCTTTATTTTTCTTAGCATCTGCTACACCGGCACTTGCTGACACCATCACCGTACATGTCGCAATAATCGATAGCACCAAAACAATTTTTTATGGCAATGTAAATGTCGATAGTACTGGCTGCAGCGTAAAAGACACTACCAATGTAGTTCACACCTTCACTTCCCCCCTGACTGTCTGCGCCTTGGATAAAGCAGCACAAACCGGGAATTTCATGTATCAAATTGAGAATTCTTCTTTTGGGCTTTTCATCCAAGGGATTGCCAGTGACAGTGGCGCCGCTGATTTCTCTACCTACTGGTCCTACGATGCCAGTCGAACCCTTGCCAATGTAGGTGTCGCTGATAGCACGGCGATCTTACAAAATGGTGATTGGTTGTTTTTTCATTTTGACCCAATGGATAATAAGACGAAGGCAATTCAGTATGGCCTCGCCTATCTCAAATCACAGCAGGATAGTACCGGTAAGATCGCAGGATATGATTTCTCAACATCACAGTTTGATGGCGCGAGCTCCTGGGCGACGCATGCCTTTGTGGCAAATGGAGTAAGTGATTTGAGCACGATCAAACTCGCCAGTGGCACCTCCCTTCTTGATTACCTGTCTTCACATAATCCAACACTCAGCGACAAAACAACTGACTGGGCCAAACATATTCTGGCCATTGTGACCGCAGGACAGGACCCATACACCTTTGGTGGTATCGATTCAGTGAGTCAGCTTGAGACCTATACTAACAACAACCAACTCGGGAGCACAACCGCACTCAATGATGATGTGTTTGGCCTGCTTGCGCTCACTGCGGCACACGTTAGTACTGATAGCGCTGTCCTTAACGATTCTTTAAACTTTGTTCTGACACATCAGAATGGTGATGGCGGCTTTAGCTACTCGGCAACAGGAACCAGTGATGTCGATGATAGTGCCTCTACCCTCATGGCACTGGTGGCAGTGGATAAAAGTGGCCTTTCCAGCGCCTCTCTCTCAGCAGCTATTGTTCAAACCCAGCAATACTTGCTTGGCAAACAAAATGCCGATGGAGGGTTCCCTTCCGACCCATCATACGATCCCTCTTCCAATACTTCCAGTACTACGTGGGCACTGATGGCACTACGATCACTTGGCCTAAGTGATAGTCATGTCACAACAGCAGAAAGCTTTATCGAGAAGAATCAATATCTTGGAGATGGCTCATTTGCCTGGCAGCTTGGAAGTCCAGCTGCAACAGGAGACACGGACACCTCTTCCTATGCCCTGATGGCCTTAGCGGGCAAATCATGGCCGATGACTATCTATCAAGGCGCTATTCCAGCCCCAACACCTACCAGCACCCCATCTGGCACCATCACACCGACTCCTACTCTGACACCAACACCAACTCCTGTACCCAACACCCCCACCCCTACGCCTACACCCCAATCAACAACCACAACGACGACGACATATACCACTACCTACGTCACGCCAACGCCAGGCCCGACAGTAACTGCACCAGTGGTATCAGCATCGACACTTTTGTCACCTACCCCAACCACAGCACCACTTCCTGGTGTGCTTGGAGCACAGACAATGACGTTGCCACAAAAAGTTATTACCACTCAAACACAAGGATTCTCCTTCCCTAGCATGTTCCTGGGAGCAGGTTTTGCCTACCTGAGTATGTTTGCCCTGGAGTTAATGAAGAAATTTTCCCTATTCAAATAATCTCATTTCGCGCTCTGCAACAAGTGCGTCAAACTTTTTTTATGAGCGATTTTAGGGGGAACCGAAGAGAAAGTACAGAGAATTTAGCCTTTCCAAATCACTTCTTCCTGACCTTCTGTGTGATTCACCAACCGGGCACAGGTAAAAAGATAGTCTGACAGACGATTGAGGTACTGTAATATCTCAAGAGCAACTGTTTCTTTCTCATGTAGTGCCACACTACTTCGCTCTACTCGTCGAGACACAGCACGCGCATATTGCAGCAGTGCCGCTGCTTTCGCTCCACCAGGGAGAATAAAATTCTTCAGCTCAGCAAGCTTACCGGTCATTGTGTCGATTTCTTTTTCAAATTCACTGGTACGGGCTGTTAATGTCTCTAGAAACGCTGTATCAATAGGCGCCACAGGATTGGCAAGAACTGCGCCAATTGCAAAAAGATCCTTCTGTACCTGTGAGAGCATGACGCGTTGAGAATAGGACTTGGGAAGTTCGCTTATGACAACCCCCAAAAGACTGTTAAGCTCATCTATATCCCCATAGGTTTGAAGTCTGATATGCGCTTTTGAAACGCGAGAGTTATTAAAGAGTGCAGTTGTTCCCTTATCTCCAGTTTTGGTATAGATAGGCATACAGGCGTGAAGTGCGTCAAGCATGTGTAGGATTATTTACTAACCTTTGCAATTGCTTGCCCTTTTACTAAGTGTAACACGAGCTCATAACTGCCAAACAGTACCCCTGCATAGAAGAGATCGCCAACGAGGGTGTTTCTAAAGAATGGTACTCCCATCGCGTAGCATGTCATGAGTCCTGAGAGAGTGTGTGGATACATATTCCCCATCACCCAGACACCGAAATTCGTTACGGTAAAGAAAATAACTGAAGACAGGAGTGTCACGCCAGTGATGTTGATAAAGGACTTGTGATTTCTTACAAGAAGTCCCAGAAGCCCACTCACAAGGAAACTTCCATACACAAATGGCATAACGTTATGGAACCCGAGAAATATGTCTGAGAGAAACATCGCAACCAGTGGAACGATAAGTGCATACTTCTTGTTCAAGTATACTCCACCAAACAGTGCCATAGCAGCAATTGGAGCAACATTTGGCATGTGTGGGACTAGTCGCAAGATGACTGCGAGAGCGATAAATAGAAGTGGATTGATAAGCTTTTTCATAGGACTTGTGCGATTATACATGAGTGTGTCATTCTGAGCAACGCGAAGAATCTTGCTTTATAAAGAGTGATCCTTCGATTCTCTCAGGACGACAAAATATATTTGTTATGAGTTAGCATTCGCTATAGCCGCAACTATAACATTTCTTGCATCCTTCTTCGAAGACAAATGCTGCTTCACCACACTTTGGGCAAATATCCATCTTGCGCTTAAACATAGGCATCTGTGCATGACCGTTGAGTACTGGCGCTTCTTGTGCATCCAAGGTTAATTGTGCTGGTGCAGACGCTCCTGCAAGTGTCTCTGATGCATCTTGTACAGTAAAGAATCCATAATGCATGGAGAGTGCACGTGCTACGGCATCAGGAAGACTACGCACACGATTTGGACCAAAGCCGACTGAGCGACCTCCACCAATACCTTGCAGCTGTTCGACAATCTCTCGTGCTCTTTCTCGTGCTGGCATGTGGTTACCAAATCTGAGATTGGTAGAGATAAGCCGACCCAATGCTTCAGCCATCGCCGCTACTTCACTCCCTGCTTTGCCAATGGTGACAAAGACTTCAAATGGGTTTCCTTCACTGTCTTGATTAATCGTGACAAAGGCATGTCCCAGTGGTGTCTCGATCTTATACGTTGCCCCTTCTACTTTGACGGGACGAGGCATAATAACTGCTGGCTGTGACTGTACTGGTGCTGCTTCTACTGTTTTCTCTTTTTTACTGGTTCCAAGGTTGAGTACCTGTTCATTCTTGCATCCATCACGGAATACCGTAATACCGCGGCATCCTGTCTCCCATGCCAGCATGTATGACTTTTTAATGTCATCAACACTTGCCTCATTTGGCAAGTTAATTGTTTTGGACACACCATTATCTGTGTATTTTTGAAATGCCGCCTGCATTCTGACATGCCACTCAGGGGTAATTTCATGCGCCGTACCAAATGCTGCGCGTACATCTGCTGGAATTTCATCAATATCACGCACAGTTCCGTGCTCTGCTACTTTGTCCATGAGTTCTTGTGAATAAAATCCTCGCTCTTTTGCGATCTTTTCAAAGAGTGGATTTACAAAGGTAAGTGTACGATTCTCACTTTTCACGATGTGCTGGTATGCGATGGCAAAGAGAGGTTCACAGCCGCCAGATGTTGCCGCAAAGATACCAATTGTCCCTGTTGGGGCAATGGTGGTGACTGTGGCATTACGAATTGGGGTGTCTTTGTAAATTGAGAACTTGCACAGAGGGAATGCGCCACGCTCTTTGGCCAGAAGTGCTGACTCTTTGTGCCCTTCTTCATTAATAAGCTTCATGATTTGTTCTGCCAAACTGAGTGCTTCTTCACTGTCGTATGGGATACCCAACTCTACCAGCATGTCTGCCCATCCACCAATTCCAAGGCCGATACGGCGGATATTACGCACCGTGTCCTCAATCTGTGGCATGGGGAATGGATTCATCTCAATGACATCATCCAAAAGTCTCACTGCGGTGCGGGTCGCCTCTGCGATCCCATTCCAGTCGACTTTCCCGTCTTTGACAAAGTAGTTCAAGAAGATACTTCCCAAGTTACAGGCATCAAAAGGATAGAGTGGCTGCTCACCGCATGGGTTGGTACTTTCGACTTCCCATCCTTCTTTGCGGATTGGATTGGCACTACTCTGGTTAATGCGATCAATAAAGACCAGTCCTGGATCACCTGTTTTCCATGCTGACTCTGCAATTTCGTTCCAGACATCACGTGCAGGAAGCTTGCCAACTGACTGCTTGGTGTGTGGGTCGATCAAGTCATATTCCCCACCCTTTTCAAGTGCGTCCATGAATTTGTCAGTGATTGTGACTGAAATATTGAAGTTACTAATACCTGATCCATCGTCCTTGCAGTGAATAAACTCAAGAATATCTGGATGATCTACGCGAAGAATGCCCATGTTGGCACCTCGTCGCATACCACCCTGCTTAATTTGCTGGGTTGCTTCGTTATAAATCTTCATGAAAGAGACTGGTCCGGACGCGACACCCATGGTTGACTGTACGCGGGCACCTTTTTGACGAAGACGTGAGAATGAAAAGCCTGTTCCCCCACCACTTTTATGAATAAGTGCTTGATACTTTACGCCATCAAAAATTCCTTCAATCGTATCCTCTACTGGAAGGACATAACAAGCGCTGTATTGCAGATGGTTATGTTTTCCGGCATTTGCCAGTGTTGGAGAATTTGGTAAGAACTTTCGAGAAAGCATCAAACCATAGAAAACACGTGCCTGATCAATCACTTCCTGACGGGTTTTCCCTTGTTTTGCTTCACCACTTGCCAGTTCCCATGCAACACGCCAGCACATCTGCTCGACGGTTTCAATTGGTTTGCCATCTGCATCTTTGAGGAAATATCTTTCTTCAAGCACTTTAATTGCCTGCTTGGTCCATGGTTCATGAACAATGTCCGTTGGCACCTCTGGGCGAGGTCCGACCAACTTCTCAACCTCCTCAACCATCTCGTCGTAGGAGAGATGGTCCCATTGTATTTTTTTATTTTGTGTTTGTTTTGCCATATATGTTTATGTATGTATTTGCTCTATAAGTTTTTCAAATTCAGAAATATCTGACAGGTCCATATAGACGCTTGCGAAGCGAAGCCAAGCAATTTTATCTACTGGTTTCAACTTCTTTAAGACCATTCTCCCGATAATTTTGGAGGAGATTTCACTCCCCTCTTTACGTCTAATTTCCCTTTCTATGTCATCCACCATCTGGTGAATAAAGTCTATAGAAATCGGACGCTTCGCGAACGATCTTACAATGCCTCTTACGATCTTATCCCTCTCAAACGCTTCCCTGCCGCCATCACGCTTGATGACAAAAAGACTTGGACCTTCAATGCGCTCAAATGTCGTGAATCGCCTTTGACAGGCATTGCACTCACGCCTTCTTCTTAAAGATTCCCCGTCTTCTGCTATTCGGGACTCAAGTACTGATGTATCTTGTGATCCGCAAAATGGACATTTCATACATGTATCGTAAAACCGTCTACATGTAGTGTCAAGGACATAATAGGACCACTACCGGTACTGGTCAATGGGTATTACTGTATCAAAAAATGGCAATATTTTTTTTGACCTCAAAATGTCAAAAATTTTCTTTTTAATGATTCAACTCACAAAATTTGTGTTCACTATTGCAGAAAAGAAGACTGAATGCGGGTAATAAAACTTGCAACTCTCTTTGATTCATTCATGAGTGTGGTGTTAGGACCCATCTCCGACTGTAATTGCAGGAGGATTTCCTGGTGTTTACGATTACTTCTGAGTGCTTGCCAGGCTGGATCAGTATAGTGCATGCCTTGTGATTTGGCATTTTTAATACTACCGATTGCCTCCTCCATGTAGTTATCAGCCTTGGACAAGGTATCCAGTGATAATTGTTTTTGGGATGGTCTCAGTTCCCAGAGCATTTGTGCTCCTGCAAATCTCTTGTCTGCCTGAAGGATATCAAACTGTGCTTTTGTACTGGGATTGGATATCAAAAGACTTACGAGTCTATCACGAAGTGTTTTCAATTTATAGAATGGATTATCTGGCAGAAGGCCTGGATATGGCATGGTATAGTCAACTGGGGTTGGAGTAGGAGTCATGGTCGCCACAAGAGTAGAATCTGGTGTTGCCGGCGTAAAATCAGCAAATGCCTGAGATTGAGAAATCAACACAAATGATATACAAAGGACACCAAATGTAATCAATGACTGATAGACCGCTTTCATGTTCATACTATTGGTAGTATACCACTTTTGTCTACTGCTTCTCACGAACATCTCTCATAAGAGTCTCTATCTGTTCTATCGTCTCTGATAATTTTCCTTGTTGGTTATATACGATAGTGTCACAAACGGCTGCCTCTGCCAATTCCCTTTCAACGATGTCTTCATGCCAGCGGAGTTTTGCTTTCTCCTCTCCTTCTGCAGAGACAACTCGCTGATACAACACTTCTTTATCACTATATAAATAGATAAAGATACTTTTTGTAAAGTTTTGCTTCATTTTATCTTTCACGTTCTTCACACCTTGCAAATCTATAACCCACATCAGATCTTTTCCAGACTCTACTCCTTCATAAAATGTCTTTTTTCGTGTTCCGTAGATAAACCCACGAAAACGCATCCATTCTTCATACGCATCTTGTGCAACTAGTTCTTCAGCAGTCTGTTCTGAAACAAAATAATATGGATTCCCTTCTGACTCTCCTTCACGCATTGGCCTACTGACGGTCGTTTTAATGTGAAAGAACTTTTCTGGATATTTCTCAAAAAGAGCCTGCATGACGGTCGTTTTACCAGCTCCCGTTGGACCTGTTAATACCAATAATATTTGCTCGGTGTCTTTGGCAGTAGTGGTGGTGGTTGGTGACGCCATCAGGAGATTAATTTCAAGCTAATTTCAACAAGCCGGTTGGCATATCCCCATTCATTGTCATACCAGGCAATGACCTTGGCCAGATTGCCCTGAACAACTTGGGTCAGAGAAAGATCAACGATCGAGGAGTGCTCATCACCAATAACATCTGATGAGACAATTGGGTCAGTTGTTACTCGGATGGTATTATCAAAGATGGGATTTGCCGCTGCTTTGGTGAGCACGTCATTGATCTCTTCAACAGTGGTGTCTCTTTTCAGAACAAAGGTGAAGTCAGAGAGTGATCCGACTGAGACAGGAACGCGGATTGAGAGTCCGTCAAACTTTCCAGCAAGATGTGGCACTGCTTTGGTTGCTGCAACCGTGGCACCAGTAGTGGTTGGGACAATGTTTTGTGCGGCAGCTCGAGCACGTCTCGGGTCATGATGTCCTCCATCTTGCAGCTCCTGGTCTGAGGTGTAGGCGTGAATTGTTGTCATCATGGCCTTCTCTACCCCAAAGGTATCATCCATAATTTTAGCAATAGCTGAAATACAGTTGGTCGTACAGGATGCATCACTGATAATTGATTGACCGGCATACGTATCATCATTTACTCCAATGACAAAGGTTGGCGTATCATCTTTGGCTGGCGCTGAGATAGCCACCTTTTTCGCTCCTGCATTCAAATGTGCTTGAGAAAGCTCTGCAGTAAGGAAATGCCCTGTACACTCGAGTACGACATCAACATCCAAATCTTTCCAGGGAAGCTTAGAGGCATCTTTCTGTGAGAAAACAGGGATTTGAGTCCCATCAACAATCAATTCACCCAGGAAATCTTCACGCGTGGCGAAGGGGCTGTTGGCCAGTGCCTCCTTGGCCACGACAGAAATTGCATTTTTCAATGGTCGATAATTAGTATCGTACTGCAATAAATGCGCCCACCCTTGCAGATCGGCGCCACTGCCAGTATTAATAGCAACGACCTGAGCGACATCAGTATGCTTTAAGATAAGAACACGGTGCGCTACTCTTCCAATACGCCCATATCCATTGATTGCAAGTCGCTTCATAGTTCTAGTATATGTTCTTTTACTTTTTGGTGCAATTAGTTGGTAAACTCTTGCACAAACATCTCGCCATACCATCCTGCCTCTATTACTCCTACGCCGATTTTATGAAATTTGTCTGAAAGGATATTGGCCCGGTGTCCTGGAGAGTGCATCAGCCCATTCATGGCCAAAGCAACTGATTGAGAGAATGCCAAATTTTCTCCTGCATCGGTATACACAATCCCCGCAGCACTCATACGATCAAACGGCGTTTCCCCTTCAGGCGTATTGTGGGCAAAGTATCCTCTGGAGAGCATATCTGATCCATGAGCACGGGCAACAGAAGTCAACGTCATGTCAAGGGTCAAAGGCTCAAGCCCATTCTTTTGTCGCTCTGCATTCACAGCCAAAAACATTTCTTGTTCTGCTTGTGTATCAGTGGGTGCATTTGCTACCGTAAATCCAAGTTGAGTGGCACTTTGATCTTGGGGATCGATCGTAAAGAACGTCATCAAGTCTGTTGGTGGCTTACCAAAGACTTGAGAGACTGTCCCTTCCAGTCCCTGTGCGTTCTGCAAGAGGTACTGGGTAACGTGGGATTTCTGCAATGCCTGTTTAAACGTGGGGCTAATAGGCAGAACACTGATCGCAGTCAATACACTCATCAAGAGTATGCCACCAGTCAATACGCCAAAGGCCATCCCCAAGACTTGGTTTACCAGATGGAGCGAGCGAGGCACCATTGTTTGAAGTTTACCAAGTGGTATTCCTAAACTGTGACGAACCAGCCGAATAAGTCCCTCTACCATAAGTGCAATCGCAAGAAACGAGAGTGGGAGGGCTAATTCCTTGATCATCCCTGTTTTCTCCATAAGGTCGCCAAGTGGTTTATATAACATGAACCCCAGAGTCAATGCGGCAAGAAACGAGAAGCTATCTAGAAGACTGTTCACTATACCCACTGTAAAACCCTCAAATGCGTAAAAGAGAAGTACCAAAACCAAAACCACATCCACATACGAAATTCCTTGAATCGTCTGTTGAAGTGCCAAGATGTATTCCATATATATAGAGAGTATACCATGCAGAAAGTCGCCAACAGAATTTTTTTTTGTTATCATAAGAATATGCCCAAGTTAAAAGACAAACTTAACCCCCTGGCCATCCTACATTTAGAAAGATATTCCACCAAGACAAAAGTGCTTGCTTTGATTGGTATTTGTGTTCTCCTGACAGTTCTTCTCTTTGTTTTTTTACTTCGTGATCTTCCCTCCCCAACCAAACTCGCAGGCTCCAATCAACCACAATCAACCAATATTTATGATCGTAATGGCACACTCCTCTATTCTTTTTATGAAGGACGCGACCAAACATACATCCCGCTGAGCCAAATTCCTAAAATTGCCCAGGAAGCAACAATTTCTATTGAAGATCGCGAGTTTTATCACCATGGAGCTATTGATATCAGAGGGATAGGACGTGCTATTGTCTCTATCATCTTGCATCACCGTATTGAGGGTGGATCAACGATCACCCAACAGCTGGTCAAAAACTCACTCCTCTCCTCAGAGCAGACAATCACTCGAAAAGTCAAAGAAGCGATTCTTTCTTTCGCCACAGAGATTCTCTATCCAAAAGATAAAATTCTTGAACTGTACCTCAATGAGATCCCCTATGGTGGCACCGTCTATGGTATCGAGGCTGCTTCAGAAACATTCTTTGGGAAACATGCCAAGGACTTAACCCTGGCTCAGGCAGCACTTTTGGCTGGACTGCCTGAATCACCAACCCAACTTTCTCCGTTTGGTGCGCATCCTGAACTTGCCAAACAGAGACAACTGCTAGTTTTGCAGGCCATGCAGGAAGAAGGATACATCACCAAAGCCCAACAAGCCTCAGCTGCTGCAGAGCCGCTGCAGTATAAGGATATTTCCAAAGCAATTCAGGCACCTCACTTTGTGTTCTACGTCAAAGATTATCTTGACAATAAATATGGTGAAAAGATGGTTGAGCAAGGAGGGTTAAACGTTACTACCTCACTTGATTTGAATATTCAGGATTTTGCTCAAACAACCGTTGCCTCAGAAATCGCCAAGCTCAAAGGGTACCACGTAACCAATGGTGCCGCCTTGGTGACCAGACCAGGTACAGGCGAAGTTCTGGCTATGGTTGGGTCAAAGGATTATTTCGATCAAGACATTGATGGGAATGTTAATCTTACTACCTCCAGGCGCCAACCAGGTTCTTCTATCAAACCAATTAATTATGCCGTTGGGCTTATGAAGGGATATACTGCGGCAACCCCATTTGTAGACGAACCTATTTGCTTCCCTGGTGGACCTGATGGCAAACAGTACTGTCCTATGAACTATGACTTTGGGTGGCACGGCGTGCAACCAATGCGCTATGCACTGGGCAACTCATTTAACATCCCTGCTGTTAAAATGCTTGAGCTTAACGGGATTGATTCTATGCTGGCAACCGCTTCCGCAATGGGTATCACCACACTCACTGATGCTAACAGATATGGCCTCGCACTTACCCTTGGATCAGGAGAAGTCATGATGACTGACATGAATACTGCCTATGGCGTTTTTGCCAATTCCGGCTATCGTATTGATCTGCATCCTGTCCTTAAGATTACTGACAGAAATGGGAAAGTGCTTGAGTCCTACACTCCCCCACCAAGTCCCATTTTTGGCAAACAAGTACTCCCATCAGGTGTGACCTTTATTATATCCAGCATGCTTTCTGATAATGGCGCGCGTCTTATCGACTTTGGCTCCAACTCTTCTCTGGTAGTTAAAGGGCACACGGTCGCGGCCAAAACCGGAACTACTAATGACTTTAAAGATAACTGGACATTTGGCTACACCAAAGACTTTGTCGTAGGAACGTGGGTTGGTAACAATGATGACACGCCGATGGGAAGCATTGCCTCAGGTATCACGGGTGCCGCACCAATTTGGAATAAGATCTTCACCTACCTTCTGCAGGACAAGCCGAATGAACCATTCGTGCAACCACCAAGCGTGATCCAGAAATCTATTTGTGCGCTGTCTGGGCTTTTGCCTGACCCAGCAAATCCATGCCAGACAAGATTTGAATATTTCATCAAGGGCACAGAGCCAACAAAGATCGAACAACTTAAGCAAAATGTTGCTATTGATACCACAACCAACGATTTGGCAAAACCAGGACAGACGGTCAATGTACAAATGAAGGATGAGTCAGTACTCACTGACCCAACAGGTGATAAATATTGCTTAAGTTGCCCACATCCAACACCAAGTCCAACTCCTGGACAATAATAGTCATTTGATATCTTTTATAATCTCTTCCCTGTTTCGTATAATACAGTGACTGCTCTCATAGGTGTACGTTTTTATGGGGCAATTCCAGTCACTATTTCTTACTATTGCAAATGTTTTTATCGTCATCGGGGATGTCGTGCTCACATTACTTTCATACCTTCTGCATGGTATCCAGTATGCCCTCTTTCCCCTATGGAAGTTCTTGACAAAACCCAAACACAGGAAGCATGGCAGAAAAAAAATAATTTCTTTTTGGAATAAATTGAGATATTTTTCATTTGGTCTTTTTGTTGCAATTGTTTTTATTTGTATCCCATTTATTGCAATTACCTTTTTGACAACACTCCCTAACCCTGTCCAATTAAAATTAAATTTAGCTCCTCAAACGACCAATATTTACGACCGACACGGGACACTTCTGTACCAAATTTATGCTGACCAAAACCGGGTAAATATTCCTCTTTCCCAAATACCAAAGTCACTACAACAGGCCACCATCGCAATCGAAGATAAGACGTTCTATAACAATCCAGGCTTTGATCCTGTGGCCATACTGAGAGCGTTTATCAATGATTTGCAGGGCAAACACCTGCAGGGAGCCTCCACTATCACCCAGCAACTTATCAAATCTGCTCTTCTGACCCCAGAGAGAAGTATTGCTCGAAAGATCGAAGAGGTAGTGCTCGCATCGTGGGCAGAACGACTTTATAGCAAAGATCAAATTCTTGCCATGTATCTCAACCAGGTTCCCTATGGAGGTAGTGCCTGGGGGGTTGAATCCGCAGCAGAAACGTATTTTGGTAAACATGTGTGGGACCTTGATCTTGCTGAGTGTGCATTCCTGGCAGGCTTACCGCAAGCCCCCACCACATACTCACCATTTGGAAGTACACCAAATGCCTGGAAAGAAAGACAGAAAGAAGTGCTTTCCCACATGGTCACAGAGCACTTTATTACTCAGAAGCAAGCAGACGGAGCATCTGCAGAGGTGTTATCTTTTGTCAATCAACGCATACCATTGGCCGCGCCTCATTTTGTTTTTTACGTCAAAGATTTATTGGAGAGCTATTTAGGACAAGCGATCGTTGAAAAAGGTGGGTTGAATGTTGTTACCACACTGGATCTTCCACTTCAGCAACAGGTGCAGCAAATTGTTGCCACAGAAGTGCAAAATGACCAGTATCTTAACCTTACCAATGGCGCTGCCATGGTGGTAAACCCTCATACTGGAGAAATCCTTGCAATGGTTGGCTCACGCGGCTATAACAGTGCGCCAGATGGTAATGTAAATGTGACAACAGCCATCAGACAACCAGGATCCAGTATCAAAATCGTTACCTATGCCGCGGCTCTGGCACATGGTTTTACCGCCGCAACGATCCTGAATGATGCACCCGTTGTCTATAACAACGGTAGTGAAATATACGCCCCCGTCAATTACGATGGGAAATTCCATGGCAATGTTCCACTTCGTATTGCACTTGCCAATTCTTTTAACATTCCTGCAGTCAAAACACTGGATACCATCGGACTTCCTACCTTCGTGGCCCAGGGGCGTGCGATGGGACTCTCTCATCTCAAGGACGCTTCACAATACGGACTTTCAGCGACCCTCGGAGGCGTTGATACCACGATGGTTGACATGATGACTGCCTACACCACCCTTGCCAATACGGGCAAGAGAGTCCCTCTGACACCAATTATGAAAGTGACAGATCGTAATGGACAGGTACTCATGACGGCAAATCCCGGTGCACAACCCCAGGTTGTTGACCCAGGCATTGCCTACATACTCACCTCTATCCTTTCTGACAATCAAGCACGATCTTGGGAGTTTGGAACTAATTCACCATTATTCATCCCTGGGCACACGGTCGCGGTCAAAACAGGAACGACTGATGATAAACGGGATAACTGGACCTTTGGATACACCCCATCCTTTGTCGCAGGAGTTTGGGTTGGGAATAATGATAATTCGCCTATGAGCCAGACTCTTGCTTCTGGGATCACGGGTGCCGCACCAATTTGGAACAAAATTATGACACTGCTGCTTGGAGATAGTCCTGATCAAACCTATCCAGTCCCATCGGATGTGATCAGTAAACCTTGTCTTGGCAAGACAGAATATTTCATTCAAGGAACAGAAAATAGTGTTAATTGCACTCCTCTTCCCACCTGGACACCGACTCCAACACCAGTCAAATAAAGACTACTGAAGCAACGCTTGAAGATCCTGATACGCCTTGTTCACATCGGATGCAGTAAAGAGTGCATGGGTCACAACAAAATCGGTGGCGCCCGCTTCTTTTGCCTGAGGCAGGGTTTCACTATTGATGCCTCCATCGACTTCAATAGGCAGAAATGGCGTTTGTGAGCGAAGTGACCGAACTTTCTCAAGCATTTCTGGCATAAATTCTTGATTGGAATGCCCTGCTTTGACTGTCATTACAAATAAAAAATCCAAATCTTCAAAAGATACATCCGTAAGCGCCGTAACAGGCGTTGGGGTATCAAGAGCAAGCCCTACCTGCCCATATTGTTCTGCTTTGGCAACAAAAGAAGCAATGTCCGGCATTTTCTCAACATGACCAATAAATTTTTTAAATCCATTCAGCGCAAAAGACTCTACATACTTTTCAGGATCCTCCACCATCAAGTGAACCTCTAAAAAATATTTCTGGGCATATGGTTTAAAGATCGTTGGATCAAGAACAGTCGTGTTGTCTGCAAATTTTCCATCTATAACATCTATGTGAATAGTTGTCGTCAGGTCCTTTACCAGTGCAATCTTTTTTTCAATTCCCAGGGCCTCGTGTTCTAGAATTCCGGGGATAATAGTGTAGTGCATATTAGACTGTTTCCATTTTTTCGACTCTTCTTTCATGTCTTTCACTTTGAACATAATTAGTGTTCAGAAATATATCTACGAGTTGTTTTGCCAATTCTTCTGATATAACATCAGATGCCAATGCGAGGACATTTAAGTCATCGTCTTCACGCGCTTCCTTCACTTGTGTCTCGTCAAACCCGATAGCCGCTCGAATCCCTTTTACCTTGTTTGCGACGATGTCTACCCCTACTCCACTGCCGCAAATAACGATCCCTTTCCCATCCTCTTTCTCTGCCACATTGGTCGCAACCGCATGTGCATACTCTGGGAAGTCATCACCAGGATTATGCTCATACGCTCCACAATCTACCACGGTGTACCCCTGCTCATTCAGCCATGCACGAAGTTGCTCTTTGAGGACAAACCCCCGATGATCGGCACCAATAAAAACGGTCACGCGATATTCCTTTCCCTTAGACTCATTTCCAATTGGGATGGATCCATGAGTCCTTGTTGTCCACCGCCATGAGCGATGACAGATGCGGCATTTGCACTCCCCCATAGCAGTGCCTCTTGAAGTGTTTTCCCTTGAATATACGCTGCCGTAAATCCACTGGAGAATGCATCCCCTGCACCGGTTTTTTCAACAAATGATGTTGGCAGACTTTCCTGGAAGAAATACTGACCGCTATCATCCCTAACGGTCGCACCTTTTTCCCCTTGCGTTACGACGACAATGCGTGGACCCTTTGCATGAAGCTCATCCATGATTGCATGCAGATCGCTATCTACCCCTTTGCCGACAAGGCCAGCTGCCTCTTCATTGTTTACCAGGAGTACTTCAGTCTTGGCAAGAACAGGCAACAATGCTTCCAAACCGGCATGTAGCTGCATACTTCCCGGGTTAAAAATAATTTTTGCGTGTGTTTGGTCACTGTGAGTAAGTACCCGCGTATACAACTCTTGCCAGGTATTGCCAACTGAAGCCAGATATACCCACGGTGCAGTAACATCATCAATTGGGAGATTATGTTCACGAACTTCTTGGTGAACGAATTCCGTTCGCTCTCCTGTCATGTCCAAGACGACGGCAAAAGAAGCCTTAGCTCCAGGAGTAATCACCACATGACTACAATCAATGTTTTCTTTCTTCAACATATCAAGTGCGCTGTTACTCAATGCATCATCCCCAGTCTCCGCCGTAAGAACAGGAGTGACACCGAGCCGGGAAAGTCCAATGGTTACATTGACGGCACACCCGCCCAAATGGATATCTGTTTGGGGAATTGCAATCTTTGAGCCAAGAGGAATGGTTATTGCATTGGATACTGAAACTATTTCAGGATTCTTTTCTGCATGAAGGAACATGTCCAGCATGATATTTCCTACACAAAGCACCTGTGGTTGCATACATTCATGCTAGTAGAAATCGCTCATCATTTCAAGTTAATCTCTGGGCTGTATTTTCAGTACTTCGTGTTACAATAAAAGTACTTCTATGAAAAAATGGATTCCCATCGGTTTTGTTTTATGCCTCGTACTGATAGGGGTTGGGCAGTTTCTTATTCACTCAGTGTATTCAGATGAGCTTGATGACGTGACAAAACAGCTTAATGATCTGACCAATCAGCTTAATTCCTCTATCAATGCCACACGGCCTCTTGAGTCACAGCTCGCACAAATGCAGCAACAAATTACTGATATCAAAAACCGTGTAACGTTTATCGAACAAGATGTTGCCGCCAAGAAAGCCAACATTGCCCAAAGTGAGGCAGATATTTCTACCAAGACAGAAATTTTCAACGAGAAAGTACGAGATTATTACATCCAGACAGTCGCCAACAACCCTATGTATCTGCTTCTTGCGTCCCACGATGCTGGGAACATTACTCAAATCCTTGCCTATCAGAAGGCAACATCCGATCAGGATAAAGCAGTGATTACTAATATCGCTCTTTCCATTGCTGATCTCGAGCAGAAAAAAGCCGCACTGGAAGCAGAAGAGACCCGTCTGGTGAGCGTAAAAGCTGAACTCGACCAACAAAGTGCAAAGCTTGATACCGTCATCCAAGGAGCCAAAGCGTACCAGGCATCACTCTCTTCCCAGATTGCTCAACTCTCAGCCAAACAACAACAGCTCATCGCAGCCAAACTTGGCAGTTTGGGACTTCCAACCTCTGCCTACACGACCTCGGGCGGCTGTTCGAGCGATCTTACCAACGGTAAAGATCCAGGATTTTCTCCTAAATTTGGCGCGTTTTCTTTCGGTGTTCCACACCGAGTTGGTATGAGCCAATATGGTGCGAAAGGGCGAGCAGATGCTGGGCAATCAACAGAAGATATTTTGCATGCATACTATAACGCTGACCTAAATAAGGGGTATGGCACCGGATATACCATTCATGTCGTTGGAGATAACGAATTTGGTGAACATCTGGATAACAACTGGAATATTGAAGACTACGTAAAACACATCTATGAAATGCCAACCAACTGGAATCCTGCAGCACTGCGAGCACAAGCGGTTGCCGCACGTACCTATGCGCTTGCCTATACCAACAATGGATCAAGCACGATTTGTCCAACACAAGACTGCCAAGTAGTAAAGACCGAACTAAATTCTCAAGCATGGATTGATGCAGTGAATGCAACAGCAGGTTGGGTGCTCACCAGTGGTGGACAACCAATCAAGGCATGGTTCTCCTCTACCGCTGGTGGCTATTTCCACTCCTCAAGTGACGTGGGCTGGTCCAGCACTTCCTATACCAAGACCGGACTTGATGCGAGTGGATCAGTTGGAAGTTTCTCTGATCTACAAAATAATGCCTATGACAAGAGCTCCCCTTGGTTTTACTGTGACTGGGGTAGTCGTTCAAGTTATTCCAATACTGCCTGGCTTAAGCCCGAAGAACTTGCCGATATTGCCAACGTTATCATGCTTGCCAAGAACGATTCTAGTACCCAACCACATCTTGCCCAGCCCGATAAACCAAACCCCGATGGCACTGACACCTGGGATGCAGGGAGAGTGCAACAGGAGTTGAAAAATCGTGGCATCACTCCATTTACATCGGTTGATTCTGTCTCGGTTAACGCTGATTTTGGCAGTGGCACGACAACCAATGTCCAAGTCTCTGGTAATGGGATGTCACAATCCTTCAATGGCACTGATTTTAAAAACTTCTTTAACTTGCGTGCACCATCAAACATCAACATCGTTGGACCGTTGTATAACATTGAGAAACGATGATATATCAGTCTAAATCACAGCTATTCATTGCATTCAGAGGGTGGATCAGTATACTATAGAGGCATGCCTGATATCTTTGTTGCCGAACCAGAATCCAGCAATGAACCGACACGATACGGGAGAGTAAGTGACACAGATCAGCCTGAGTCACAAACAACGACACCTTCTACCCCTGAGTATCCATCCAACCCCCTTCCCCCGACACCACCGGTATACACACCGCCGACAACACCTGTGGAACCTCCCTCATTCCAACCATTACAAACAGAACCTGCCCAACCTATGCCCGAGATCGAGGTCAATGATGTAGATACTCCATCTCCCCTCGGTGAACAATTCCATACGCCAGACATGACCCAGGGGGCGCAAGCAAATATGTCGCAAGAAAACACATTCCCTGTCATGCCAAATTACAATCTTGTGCATGAATCACACACCTCAAGTATTCCTCTTTTTACCAGTTTTTGGCAGAATCCAACAGGCGTGTATTTTGATACGCAGGGAGCACACGAGCAGATTTTGATCTTTTTAAGAAAGCATTTTATTACCAATGTTCCCTGGCTCGCCAGTGTAACTTTTTTCATCATTGCCCCATTTGGTATCCAGTTTGCCCTGCAATATGAACATGTCAATCTAGCTCTATTTAACGTCTTCACACAGTCACAAATTCGCGTTGCGCTTACCTTCTATCTTATTCTCATTTTTACGTATGCCTTCATTAAGTTCTTAAGCTGGTATTACAACATTTCACTTATTACTCAGGAGCGCGTTTTGGATATCGAGCTTGAAGATTTAGTAAATAAGCGTGTCGCGGCGACAAAGATTTCTCTTGTCCAGGATATTACCTATCAGCAGTCAGGAGCCATAGGATCACTTTTGGACTTTGGCGACGTACTGATCCAGACCGCAGGTACACAAGATAACTTTATTATTAATAGCGTCCCCCGTCCAGAACTCGTTATTAAGATCGTCGAGGATATTATTGGACGAGAAAGGACACCGTTCTCACCAGGCGTATAACTCTATGCAAAATGTCTTTGCCATCATTGCAAATTTGAATGCACTCTTGCAGCCAAATACAATTTTTAAAGGAATTTTTCTTTTCCTTATTCTGTGCCATCTTATCTTTATGATCGTCGTCTTAGGTCAGGTTCGCGCTATGGAAAAAATCATTACCCAGCCACTTTCTTCTGCGGTACTCGGATTTGTCTGTCTCCTTTTGATTGCCAGTAGCATTGGACTTTTCGCGGTTACATTACACTTGCCCTAATGTATACCAATTATCATATTGATTTTACTGGAATTACGGGACTGCCTGATGAAACGACCTGGACACAGGTATACCATGCGGGCAATTTAAGCGTGCTCATTGTCCTTCAGGAGAAAAAACCCGATGAAGAAGATAGGACAAAACTTGCAAAGAAGGGTCAGCATATCCTCCACTCACTTGAGGCTGAATTTTTTTCATTACAGACAAAAACACTATCAACTATTAAAAAAATAATTGAAGAACTCATAGAAGACAACAAAGACTTGCTTTCCTCCTGTGCTATCAGTGTCACCTCAGAGCACATGTATATCTACACCTATGGGCAAGCAAGTATCCTCCTTTCACGAGGAGGGCACGCTGGCAAAATCATGGGTCCAAGTGAAGAACTCGTCGCGCTTGAGGGGAAAAGAGAACCAGGCGATCAGCTCCTGTTGGTCACTCAGGCACTTCTTGAAGCCATTCCTGCAAAAGATTTATTAGAAGGACTGACCCTTTCTCCTGATGAGTTCCATGAGACGTATATGGCACGTATTCACGAGGCTCAAGATCCACACCTTGCCTGTGCTCGTATTGATGTGCTCCCTGAACCAGAAGAAGAAAATGCCTTTGAACAAACTCCAGACGAGACATCTGAGGAAACTCCTGAGATAGATGAACCAATACAGGAAGCAAAACAGGCACCAGAAGAGAAAGAGGAAGAGGAAACACCACCTGCCCCGCCAATAAAGCTCTCTGAAGCCACAGAAAGACGACGAGAGAGAAGTGAGTCATTCGGGCAACGTTTCCCCCACCGCAAGAGACTTCTCTGGACCATCACTCTTCTTATCGCGATTACCTTTATTGTCAGTATTATTCTGTATATGAGAAATTCTCAGGAGCGTAAAATTCATGATCTTTTCCAAACATCTGTTATCCCTCTTGAGAAAACCATTACTGATGCACAGGCAATTGAGTCTATTAACCCCACACAAGCACAACAACAACTCAGTGATGCCAAGGGACAATTAGAGAAACTCCTTCCTCAATTCCCAACAAATTCTAGTGAATACAAACAAATACAAGACCTGCTCAACAAGCTTCAAAGTGGTGCACAGAATGCAACGACCCTCCCACTCGCCTCCTCACCCAGTCCCCTCCTTCAGGCATGGATCGCCCATCCAGACACGACCGCCGGATTTGAAGATACGAAAGACTTTTATCTCGCCAATACAACCAATGTGACACGAACCCAGAAAAGCACATCAACAAGTGACACCATGCTTTCCAACAAGTCATATTGGGACAGCGCAAAGTCAGTCGTTATTTATAGTGGGAATATTTACCTGCTCAGCACTCAGGATGTGCTCAAATTTGTCCCAAGTGGCAGTGGCTACAGCAAGTCTTCCTACTTTGCCCAGACAACCGATGTAAGTCAGGCAACAAGCATTGCAGTTGATCAAAACATGTGGGTTGGGATGCATGATGGCTCAATCGCAAAGTATAACCGAGGGAAAATACAAACATTTACCCTTAGCTCATCTATGGGTAAACCCCAAACCATCTCCTATCTTTTTACCACACCAGATAGTGATTCACTCTTTGCCATCGACACAACCCAGTCGCTTCTGTATGTCATAAATAAATCTGGAAGTGTGACCAAAACTATTCCTGTAGCCCCTGGTATTCAGGCAGCCACTCTTTTACCAGATGCCTCTGCGATCCAGGTTGTGATTGGTGGAAAGATCTATCAAGTAGCACTTCAATAACGCTGATAAATAGTCCCTACTTCTCCTGAGAAGATAGGATGAAACCCTGCTTTCAGTGCCGCCTTACTCAAAGAGAATGAGGATTGGTCTGTTGGCATAAGCCATTTTAAGAATGCAGGTAGCTTTCTGGATTTTGTATCAGTTTTCTCTTTTGGTAACAGAAGTGTCGTGATATTGTATTCCTTGGCAACTTTCGTAAAAGACAGTTTTCCCATGCCAAGAGCCAGATAATCTCCAAAGGCATACGAACTCTCCCCTGCTATATTCTGGCGCCAACTAGGCATACGCCCATCAATAAATTCCTTTTCATTTGGAAGTTGCCAGATAACATACCCACCCCAGTTATATAAGGTGAACAGGTGGCCATAGAATGGATGCGACTTCAAATAAGCAACTTCCTGTACTGGATACATTCTCTCCTGTCGCATGTCCCTGACTGCCATAAGAGTAATGCCCATTTGGACAAGACAGCAAAGTGCAATACCGCCAATGACAAACCGATTCGCAATGCGTAGTCTCACCAGCTGTTCTTTGTCCAAACTTGCAACCAGCGCTTCACACAACATTCCCATATACACTGTTGCAAAGACAAACCACAGCACAATATTTCGCATGCTAGAAAGAGCCATGAGTGATAAAAGAAAAAAGAATGCATGAGAGACAATCCCCACTTTTCTCCAAAACAGGAGCAAGATGCCAATGATGACTCCAAACCCAAGCCACAGAGAGAACAAATCAAAGGCAAAGATTGATGGTTGCCACTCGATGATGTATTGGCGAAGTGCCCGATCACTCATAGATGACCACACTTCTTGCCACAGATGATACCCATATGGATTTACAAACGTTACCAGAATACTCAATAAAAAAATACTAAGATGATACACCGGCAGTCTTCTCTTCTCTATCCACATCCCAACGGTATACATTCCGAGAGCAGCTAGCCCTATAGGGAATCCTCCATGCACGTTAGCCCACAGGAGAAAAAGGAGTGGGAATACCCCAAAAAACTTCTTTTTAGAGAGCATCCACAAGGTAAAAGCAAAGAAAAACCATGTGAGTATTTGTGGTCTGACACCGACAAAGACAAGCATGGTTGTTCCACTCAGGATTAACAGTCCAATCCCGTACTGGCATACCCGTTTTGAAAGTGTCAGATACCCTAAAACCAAACTCCCAACGGTAATGGCAGCAACGATCGCTGATAACCCAACAAGCCCAAAAATAGGGAACGTTAATGCAATAAACACATCAGTCAGCCATTCATGGTCGACCGCATGAAAACTTGGCATGGTATAGGAGAACGGATCAGTTTTCGGGATGCCATGTGCGAGGATCAACTGTCCCATTTTTAGATGCCACCCAAAATCTGGATCAAGTACCACCGCCCCACGTATCCAAAATACGAGGAAAAATATAGTACAAATAAGAATAAGTAGTTTTTTCATCCGATCCACCACCAATTAATAAACAGTAAAGACACGATACCTAAAAAGAGGCCTGAGAACAAGAGTGTGAGCACATATTTCCATCCAGTAAGTTTTTGACACGCTACACCAATGAGTGGGAAGAGGGCGAGACTATAGCGCATGTATGACATCGTATCCGAGACCATCAGTGGCGTTGCCCACAGTATTAGCGTGGTAAGACCCAAAGGCTCGGGCAAATTTTTCCACCAGACAAGAAGACCAATCAGTCCAACAAGTCCAACCAGCGTGTCCAGTTGAGAGAAATGGAAGGAGTGAAGAGGAAGTGCAAAAAAGACACTGATGCTTGTCAAAAATGGAAGAAATGGGAACATCCCATATGCCCAGCCAAATTGCCTCACATGCAAGAAAAAAAGCATGTCCCCTGTTTGATACCAGTTAAAAAGAACCCACAGAACAAGTGGAATGAGGGCAATGCTAAACAGAAGCAGTATCTGCGTTCTTTTCAATCCATTTTTATATGCCCAATAGACGAGCACCACAAGGAGAAGCCAACTTGTCCCGCTCACGATATTGGCACAGGCTAAAAACAGGGCTGCCAGATACAATCTTTTTTTTGTGAGAAAGTAGCTAAACCAGACCAGAAGAAGAAGCCGCAAGCTATCAGAATACGGTGCATAGAGAAAAATACTGATCGGAAGTAGGAAAAAGAGCCAGGTTGCCCTCTGCCCTACCTTTTGACCAAACCAAGAAAGGAAGGCAAACCGAAGACTTAGAAACGTCAAAAGGGCAAGCGAGAGGGTCGTGACAAAAGCGGCAACTGGCAATGGGTGTATCACCAGTGTGGCTGCTTTCAAAACAAGTGGGTACAAAGGGAAAAAGGCATAGGTAACTGCCTGCATCTGAGCCCTATTTTGAAAATCTGGTGAGGCTGGATGTGTAGGATATCCTCCGGCAGCAATGCGCATATACCACTGCACGTCATATTGGTCGAGTGAGTCAACAAGGCTAAAGTGATGGCCACTCATGCGTGGATCAGCCATAAAATGATGGGCATTGAATACGTAATTTAGCGTGTGAAAGGGTACGCGTGCATGGGCAAGCTGCATCCAGCCATACAAAAGGCACAAAATGAGGCTAAAAATTCCAGTAGCAATGAGTGTCGATCGTGAGAAAAGGTATCTATACATGCAAAAAACTTGTTTCTTTGGGCTACTTTCATTATCATAAGCATGAGTATGACAATACGCAACAAACACGCACAAGGCGACTATGCTATTGGAGACACCTTTGAGGCTGGCATTAGCCTCACAGGAGCCGAGGTCAAGGCTATTCGCACCGGACATGCCGATATTACGGGGAGTTTTGTGCGCATTCTTGGCGGTGAAGCCTATTTGGTAGGCTCAAAAGTGTATCCGTACAAGTACGCTCGTCCCGAGATGTTCCAGGAGGCACGCTCAAGAAAGCTCCTGTTGCACAAGGCTGAGCTCATCTCTTTGAAGTCAAAAATGGAGGGGCAGCATTTGACATTGGTCCCTCTTTCACTATATACTAAAGGCCGAATCATCAAGCTTTCTGTAGGCTTAGGTAAGGGTAAAAAGCAGTTTGACAAGCGCAAAGAATTGAGACAAAAATCGATCAATAGAGATATTGAGCGAGCACTTACTGGCAAGTAATCAGCCTTCGCAGTAAGATATCTTGAAAAGGGATATTTTTCTGGGGATGCATTGATTCGACAAGATCGCACGTTAACAAATCGCAAGCCGACTTTGAGTACCAGTCGTAAAACAGATTCAACAATTAAATGCTGACGGAATAATCAGCAAGGTGCGTCAAGCCACTACGCAAGTATTGGCAGACATGGGCAACGTTGTTGCTCCATCTTATCAAAGAGCTTATCTCTTTGCATAAGGCACTGTCCTTACTCTTTTTCTCGGTGAAGAGTTTGGGCTAAAACACAGCTGAGAGAACGAGTTTTTACTGCGGTAAACGGTAGAAATTAGCTTTTATTTATCTAGTCTATGTTTTTCCTGTTGATGGGAACAGAAGATAGGCGAATTTTTTATACATCAACTACGCTTGTAGACGTTTGTTTTCCTGTATTTTGGACTGGGGCTCGTTACCCCACATCTCCACACTATTCGTCTTGCTCTCTGGCAAGACATAAGCCATATACCCTTCTTACACCATTGTGTTTGAGTATTCTTGCAGCTTCCATGAGTGTAGACCCTGTGGTGAGCACGTCATCCACTAGAAAAACAATCGATTTTTCAACATTAGAAGTTAACACAAATGCATCTCGCATATTACTCTTTCTCTCTAACGGTGAAAGCCCAAATTGTGCCTTCGTGTTTTTCTGTCGTATCAAACAGTTTGAGACAGGCATATGTACCAATTCCCCAAGTTTTTGGGCAAGCAGACGTGACTGATTATATCCTCTCACGCGTTCTCTCCTGCGATGCAGTGGTATTGGTATCAATACCCCTTCCCCACGACTCAGCAGTTCCCCTACAATTTCCTTTTGAATAAGACTTTCATACATGAGCGTAGAAAGAAATCCTGCCATATGAGAAAGATATGGCTCATATTTAAATTGATATAAAAGCGTATTAATGATGTGTTTATATGAAAGTGCGCAAAAAACGCCATCTAGTGAGTATCGATTCTGACATGCGGGATGCGTAAGGCCATCTAGCGATGGTTTATTGCAGACACAGCAAAGATGTTTGACATCAAATGAGAGTTTTGCAAAACATCGTGTACACAGATACTCTCCCCATCTTTGACAGATCACACAATACGTTGGAAAAAGAAGATCGATAAGACCCACAAATCCAGTCTATCAATCTGATATAATCCTTCTCAAGGAGGAGTCGCATAGAGGCCCATTGCGGAGGTTTGCTAAATCTCTGAGCCGCAAGGCTCGCGCAGGTTCGAATCCTGTCTCCTCCGCCTTTGTTCGCCGAAGCTCTGCTTGCAGAGCGAAGGAGAATTTCGGCTCACTTCGGCGGACACAGTCCGCTACATGTTTTATTACGTTTACATACTTAAATGTTCTGACGGGAATCCATATACTGGATGTACAAATAACCTAAAAGATCGTATCCATAGGCATGAGTTAGGTTATGTCCCTGCTACTAAGACAAGATTACCAGTAGTCCTTACTACCTATTTTGCATTTTCTGATAAATAAAAAGCTTATCAATTTGAATCATACTTAAAATCGGGTTCTGGACGTGCCTTTCTCAAAAAACATATCTTTTAGTTTTGTCTTCTCAAACAGCGCTATTTCACGTATAATTGGGGTACTTACGGAGAGGTCGCCCCATAAAGGGACTACGCTCCTCGTTAAACTCGGAGAGGTCGCATAGTGGCTTAGTGCAGCGGTTTACTAAACCGCCGTACCGCAAGGTACCGGGGGTTCGAATCCCCCCCTCTCCGCCACAGGGAATTATTTTTTGTGAAGTTAACTGGGGATTTCACGTGAGCTAATAATATTCATAAACTGCTTTCTATATTCTTCTGATTTCTCAAACTCACCTTTATACACACAGGTTGTCATGATTGACATTTTCTTTTCAACACCTCGTGCGATATTACAGAAATGCTTTCCCTCAATATATACAGCAGCGCCTCGTGCATGGCCTACTTTCATGAGTGCCTCAGCAATCTGCGTGCCAAGCGTTTCCTGATCCTGCAGTCTTCTCGCATAGATATCAACAGCACGGGAAAGTTTACTAATTCCTAATACATGTTTGGGGGACGGAATATATGCGATATGTACGTAACCGAAAAATGGCAACAAGTGGTGCTCACATAAGGAAAAGAAGTCAATATTTCTCAGTGAGATGATCCCATTGTAGCTAGACAGATTCTCAAATAATTTATTTTCTTTTTCCAGTGACCTATCATACCCGCCAAGTAAATACTTTATAGCAACTTCAAATCTTTTTGGTGTTTCCTTAAGACCATTTCTGTCTGGGTCTTCACCAAGTTGAACAAAGAATTCCCTCACAGCATCTTGTACCATGATTCCAGATGGACTAATTTGTTTTTTCTTTGAACTAAACATACATTACTTATTTTCAGGCAGAAGCTGCCATATAAAATCGAAGAGCTCTTTAGAGTTTTTATAATAATCGTTATTTTTCAGCACTACTCCTGTTGGCCTTTCACCAATATTAATAATACTGACATACCCATCATAAATGAGAATATCGGCAGCAGTGAGACTAACATTATCAGGTAAAAATTTATATGTATATCTTTCAAGTGTCTTTACACTCTGACCAAATGAATTTGTCTTTGCCCTTGACTCGGGAGATCCATCGATAATCTCATAAATTTGTATTTCATTATTCTTTTTCAATGCCTCTGCAAACATGTCCCCGTTACCTGGCATGAGACTGGACATAAGAGAGAGATTCACATAAGACCTGAGTTCTTTCGCAGCGAATGCTGCCTCATAGATTTTATTAATTCCATTCTTCCCTTTGTAGTATTTCACCTCAAAGTTCCCATCATCATCACTTTGGGTAAACATGCCGTGCATTTTCTGCAGCATTTCAGGAAGTCCTTCTTTAATTTGGTGTGCTGATTCTACCTTCTCCCCAACCAGACTGGTAAGCCCTTCGAGCGGCAAAAAGGGTGTGTGATCCTTTGACCATTCGGGTGACCAAGCCCTTCTCCTGCAACGGATTAATGTAGTTGTACATGGTAGTACGGTTCATCTCGAGCATTTGAGCGAGCTCTTGAACACTTTTTGGGCCTTTTTCAAGAAGTTTTAAGTAGATCTTTGTTTCTATATCAGATAGCCCTGCTTTTTCCAGGAATGCTTGGATCGTATTCATAGGCCTCCTGCCCGTATTATACGTACAACATTATGCATTTGTAAAGATGCAACTAGGTTTCACACACGCCCAGCCTCGCACTGTGTCTATTTCCTGACAACCCCGTTGACAGAGAGGCAAAAATACATTATTCTACAACCTATAAAATAAGTTTAAAGACATGCCTCCATCTGACCACTTGCCAGACGCGCACGAGAATATACTATACATATGAAAAAGAAATCAGCTGTTCACGCACAGGCTCATCCTGAGCACACAAAACTTTCTCAATGGTTTGCAACCGCTATCTGTGGCAATGATATTCTCTCCTCTACTTTTTACGTCTCAGGTATCTCTATCATCTATGCTGGGGTCTATGCACCTATCGTACTTGCCTGTATCTCTCTCGTTCTTTTTTTCTATAAATCTGTCTATACCGAGGTTGTGAGTGCCTTGCCAGTTAACGGAGGTGCCTATAACTGCCTTTTGAATGCCACATCCAAACAACTTGCAGCTATTGCAGGCACAACGACAATCCTCTCTTATATAGCGACCGCCGTTATTTCAGGTGAATCAGCCATGCAATATTTGAACTCACTCGTAACTATTCCTGTTATTCCCCTTACGATTGGCCTTCTAGGACTCTTTGCAGTGCTGGTTATCTCAGGCATCAAAGACTCTGCAAAAGTTGCATTTGCTATCTTTAGCTTCCATGTATTGGTACTCTCTGGGTTTGTTGCCTTTGGCGCATACTATGCCCTCTCCGGAGGACACTCCTACCTCTGGGCCAATTTGACGGCAACCACCCCAATTCTTGATCGTCTTGGTGGTCTTATTCCAGCCATCTTTTTTGGTTTTGCCGCTTCACTTCTGGGGGTATCTGGATTTGAATCCTCAGCTAACTTCGTTGAAGAACAAAAACCTGGGGTATTCCCAAAGACACTGAGAAACATGTTGATCAGTGTGGCTATTTTTAACCCATCTATCGCCCTTATCGCACTCAATACTCTTCCATTTGACGTCATTATCAAGGCGAAGGACTTCCTTCTCTCAGACGTTGCACACGTATTAGGTGGCCCGATACTACAATATATAGTCGTCATTGATGCCGTATTTGTTCTCTCAGGAGCCGTGCTGACTGCTTTTGTTGGAGTCAGTGGTCTTATCTTCCGTATGACGACCGATGGGTGCTTCCCTGATATTATTGCTAAAGTAAACAAGAAAGGCTCGTATCCCTACATAATTATCTTGTTCTTTGCACTATGTACCTCAATTCTTCTGGCAACTAACGGCGATCTTCTCTCCTTAGCAGGCGTCTACACGATCGCCTTCCTTTCAGTGATGACCTTGTTTGCCTTGGGTAATTTACTGATGCGTGAGACTCGAAAAGAGCTCAAACGTCCATACCACGCACCACTCATCTTTGTCATTTTTGCATTTATTGCGACTGCTGTTGGTATCTTTGGCAACGTTCGACTTGACCCAGTCAATGTACGATACTTCCTTACATACTTTGCCCCAGCTATCTTGCTGGTCTTTGGAACTATATATTTAGACTATGTTCTTCGTGCACTGATGCGATTTACCAGAAGAATCCCTGTGCTGCATGATTTCTTTGAAAGAATGTTTGATAAATCTGCGAGTGGTACATATATTGTGTTTGTGCATCACCTTGACCGCCTTTACGATATCCTTAACTACATTGATCGTAACGAAGTAGGGCGAAACGTATACTTTGTGCACTGCAATGACAAAGGCACACCAGAGTATGACAAAGACTATAAAGAGCTAGTAAAAACCATTCCAATTCTCCAAAAATCTGGCGTTTGCCCACAGCTTAATATCCAGACAGTATACCGTCATGAGAAATTTGGACCTGAGGTCGTAGATAGTGTCGCCCACGACTATAAAATACCTAAAAACAAAGTACTCCTTGGTTCTATCAGAGATGAACACACCTTTAGTTACGAAGAATTCGACGGTGCACGTATTATCTTCTAAAATCCCTTCTTTTCCCGTATAATAAGCCCATCTCTGGAGAGGTCGCATAGAGGCCTAGTGCGCACGCTTGGAAAGCGTGTATGGGAGAAATCTCATCGAGGGTTCGAATCCCTCCCTCTCCGCCTAACTCCTTTGGTTCCGTCAAGTCCCATCCACTATATCCATTTAGCTTGTCTTAACTTGTTGAAAAATAGCCATAATTCACTCAGTTTTGTTCGAAACCCATTGCCTTACACTTTCCCAGGCACTACCTTCGTTTTTTTATACACAAACTTGAGTCTATGCAGTAGGTGGGTCATGCCATCAATGGAGTAATGTACCTGGTAGATCCTTCCTACGTATTCAACCACTTCTTTCACACTTTGACACGTATGGCTCTTGAGATAGGAAACCAGTTCTTGTTCTTGAACCTTTGTTAATAACCAATTCCTTCCATGGTAGTGACATTCCAGAAGTCCTTCGATCTTCTTCTCTTGGTAGTGTTTCTCATATCTTCGTACAGTTACATCATCCAACAGAAGTATTTTTGCAATTTGTTCATACGTAAATCCTTCATGAAGCAGAAGTATTGCCTTTATCCTATCTGCCAATCTTTTATCTCTCTGCTGTTTATGTGCAATACGAAGTTCTTTTACCTCTTCTCCAGTGAGCAATTCTTTCATCCTCCCTTACTATCTCAGACTACATCACACTTTTGCAATCCCTATGAAGATGGGTATACATCTTAACACCTGCATGCTGTCTATGACAAGATATTCTCTTGGGTCATGACCAATTGACACATCTGAACGGCCTCAGAAGGAATATTGTGAATTCTTTGTGTTGAAATAGTGTGTATGTTGGTAGCCTATTCAGACACTATTGCTTGGGGAGAAGACTCCTCCCACTTTTCATTTTTTGCCGATATTTCATCCTACTTCTACAGATGTCCCTGATCTCACACATACACCACTTCCTTAAAAGTTCGCCTCTTTTACTTAACTCTCTATGCCTCATACTGACTGCCTGTAGGGCTTTTGTGAACCCCACAAAATTTTCTGTCACTTTTCGTCTTGACGGATTATCCGTTTACAGGATAAAGTTAAAATATGCAAGAAGAAAATATCATACCAAAAAATGCAAACGACAAAGAAATAATAAAAACGTTTCATCAGGAAACTACATTTTTTGCCTGGGACGCACCAAGCCGTCCATGGAAAAAGAGAACAAAGGCATATTATAGCTCCAGCATTCTTATTTCTTTTTTTATTGAAATAATCCTATTTCTCTTCTCACAATATATTATAATGATGACCGTTGCTGCTTTTATTTTCCTTATTTTTATACTTGCTACTGTCGAGCCTAAGAATTTTCACTATAGAGTTACAAGGGAAGGGATTCTTATAGAAGATCATTTTTATATCTGGGAGGAGCTCTATGATTTTTATATCCAACAAAGATTTGGGAGAGATGTTGTTTATATCCATACTCGTAGCATACTCCCTGGGATTCTATTACTTGTCGTCAATTCTGGAGATTTAGAGAACGTTAAGGAGTTACTTACCCGGCATATTGCATTTCGTGAATTTATCAAACCAACCATTACTCAAATGATAGGTGCGTGGCTAACAAAATTATTTCCATTGGAGGAATTATGAAAAATTTAACAAAAATAATATTCTTTTTTTTATTTTTCTCACTAAGCTTTATAAAACAACCAGGATATGTTTTTGCACAGCAAAGTAATAGCTCAAACTCCCTAACTACGAATGATGTTATCAACATAAATAAAATTGTTGATGGAGTTGGAGAAATTGCTGTTTGTCAATTAACTGGGATTAGTCTTATAACAAAACAGCATGATTGTATTACGCCGAAATACGAGAATGGTCAGATTTCTTATGTTAGGAACACTGATCCCAACAATTTTGGCATTCTAACAATAACAACAAATCTTATAGGACAGTTGTATAGCATCCCAATAAGTACAAATGATTCACTTGTGTACCTTAAAGAAAATTTTGGAATTGTTCATCCTGCTTATGCAGACGGTTTAGGAGCAAACAATATACATGCACTTCTCCCCGTCTGGCTCATATTCAGAAACCTTTGTCTTTCGATTTTTATTCTTCTTCTTACCATTATCGGCATTCTGATTATGTTTCGCGCACCAATCGATCAAAGAACAATTTTTACAATAGAGGGACAGTTGCCAAATATTATAATCATTTTTATCCTTTTCAACTTTTCTTTTGCTATTGTTGGACTTATGGCAGATGGTATGCACGTAGCAAATAACTTTGTCTTCAATTTACTTGATCCAATAGCTCCAAATCCAGCTCTTAATCCAATTAATATAGAAGGTAATGCCCAAAATAATAGCAATGTTGTCTCTGGGAGTAATACTGATATCCCAACCATCCTTACTGGACAACCAAATCATATATTTAATTACTATATTACGAATGCATATATTGGTCCCCTTGAAAACTTGCTTGGATTAACTCCTCTCACAGATTCTCCGTCAATAATTGGCTATAACTTACTAAATGGCCTCCTTCCAGGTGTTGGCACGCTTTTTGGGACACTTCAAGCAATTTCCCATGGATTGAGTCCTATTGAAGGACTTTTTTATATGATTTCTGCAGATATGGCAGCTCCAGGAGCTACTTTTATGGGTGATCTTGCATCTCGAATAGAAGTAGGAGGTACTAACTTGTGGGCACCAGTACTTGGGGTAGGGGCGAGTACAGCAGCCTATGCGATTCTTGTCCCTATAATTATGGGGCTTATTAGCCTAAACATAGCAACCATCTTTCAGGTTATTCTTATCGTTTCTGTATTTATAGGTGTAATTATGCTTCTCATCATGCTCATTAAGGCTTTCATGTCTATCATTTTTTCTACTGTCCTTGCGCCTCTTGCTATTGTTCTTGGTATTTTCCCTGGATCTGGAGAAGGATTTGGACATTGGGCTAAAGGTCTTATTGCAGACTTTCTACTCTTTCCAGCAGTACTTGGATTATTTCATCTTGGTTATGACATTGCAAGTGTGATCAATACGGATACCACAGGCTTCTTTACTCCGCTCTTCATTCCTTCTAGCCTTCTTAAGGCTACAACCGACCATGGCTATGGCCAACTAAACTTTGCTCATAGTGGGACAATTAATGGGCTTTCTTTAATTGTAATTTACTTTACAATTTTTGCTGCAGCTTCATTGAGAGATGTTCTTAGGAAGAGTCTCGGAGTTGCTGATAATCCACTAGTTACTGCAGCCATGGGAATAGCTTTGGGTGGGAGTAAACAGGTACAAAGTCGTTTAGGTCTAAAAATGAGTAAAATACCGGAGCTTAAAAACACAGCTCAGTTCAAAAGTGCAATGCTAGGAAAGATTGGCGGCCCCTAACGATAATGAAAAAATATATTTTTACATCGCTTTTATTTTTAGTATTGTCCTATCTTATATATCTCCCTGAGAACGCTTTTGCTCGCATAAATGCAATCTGTACTACAGATTTTGGGAAAGCTGATGACCATAGTCTTATGCTCGTAAATTCCTCTTTACCAACTCAAACCCAACCGACACCAACACCAGTTTGTTATTCTCCGCCGGTTTTGAATTACCCAACATGCGCCCCAAGCCCAACCTCAATAGCAACTCAACCAACTATTACACCAGCTTCACCAACAACCATTGATCCCATTTTTTTCTCCTATGCAATTACGAATCAACTTGATTTTGTTGACAGTCCCAAAAATAATTTATATATAACTAGTAACTATGTCGGACCACAATCACCGACAGGGACTCTCTCTGTACCAGTACCATTTCAAAAATACAACGCAGATCTTGGGTTTTATTATAGTTTTATTCCAGGCACAATCCATTTCAGTGATGCCGGGGGAACAACAGGTGCTACAAATGGCGACTATCATGGGACAAGAACCGATGGGTCCCCATATAGTAGCCAGTGTGAATCGTCAGCTGACCCAGCAATTAACCAAATGTGTGTAAGTAGCACTGATATTGACACTCCTGGAGTACACTATCAATCTCTCCCCGACAATCAAAATTCTGCTTGCTATAGCTATTGTGAATGTGGATATCAAATAGGAGATATCACTGTGACCACGCAAAATGTTGCAAGTGGGACACAGACATTAATTGATTATAGTAAATTACGATTTGCACCAACCGCAGGAGGAGAATTATCTGCCCCACAAATTAATGTCACCTATCAATCACAAAATTGTGATGTGGGATTTAAAAATTGTAAGCCCGATACCACAATTAGCCCTCAGGTAGTATCTATACCAGGAAAGGTTGGATACTTCTGTGGAATTGCACATAATACTTATTATGTACTGCAAAGTGCTATCCCACAAATATCATCATCTATTTCTAATACAACACAGTCCTTTGACTCCCTTTTCCCCGTGCCAGCGGGTAATCAAGTTGAAATAGGATCAACGAAAGAGTCATACTATGGCAGAGAGTTCGGACATGGAATTGACATCGAAAGTAATCCTAGTGCAAGTGGTATAACCAATCTCCCCCAAGGGCTAACCAATTCGGATATCCCAACTGTGTGCATGAATCTTGACTATAAAAACAGTGGTCCAAATGCACAAAATGGAGGAGATCAAGGCATTATTAAATTTGTTCCTGTATTTGGAGCCAACGACTGCAAGCAAATTGGGGCATTAAATTCGTATAGCTGTTGGTTTGATGGATACGCTACGGTGAATACTTGCCCTCCGGGTACAAGTTATAATAGTAAGGCCAACTGGGGATGGCCATGTTCACAAAACAATAGTACTGATCCTAAATATCAAGCAGTAACTAGTCCAATACCAAATAGTTTACTTGTCAATCATACTGCTGCTGGTATTAAGTACAGTACCCCCCCTCTCATTTATCCCAGTGATGCTATACCAAATATCAATTTATTGACCAATACCTCATTTACTAATATCGAAACAAAAGCTCAATCGTGTGATGCTACGGGCTGTGATACAGCAATAGGCAGAATCCCTACCGATCCAAAACTTTTTACTGGAAGTATCATGCAATATATTCTGGGATTTAGTGGTATAACTGCACTTATTCTTATTATTCTTGGCGGATATGAGTTAATAACATCTCAAGGAGATGAAACAAAAGTGAAAGCAGCTCGAGAGAGAATAACATCTGCTATTATTGGACTTCTCTTTATAATTTTTTCAGCAACATTCTTACAAATTCTTGGCATAGACATCTTGAACTTGCCTGGATTAGGGAAATAATATGAACAATATTGCCTTATCAATTAACGGTGTTCAATATAACCTCCCTGGACCAATTGAAAATCTCAACAATGCAGCAGGAAGCCTTGGTGTAAATATTATAAATACTACTATTAACCTTCTTTTCATAATTGCAGTTATTATTGCCTTGTTTTATTTAGTTTCTGGGGGAGTTAAGTGGATAATCTCTGGGGGTGATCAAAAAAAAATAGAAGGAGCACGTAATACCATTACATATTCTGTAATTGGACTTGTACTTGTCTTCATTTCATTTATTATTATGAATTTCCTGTCTAATTTCTTTGGTATTCCTCTTCTTGGGAATTCATAGATCTGCCAATGTGCTCAGTATAGGACAAACGGATTAAGTAAAAAATAAATTCTGAAAGAGATGGAAATGCATCTTCTCTGGAGACCATGACATGATATAAACTTTTTCACCAGATCAGACAACAAAACAAAGATTGGGTTCATAGAATATACTCATTTTCACAATTAACTACGGCTGATACTACCAACCAGCTTGCCTATTGACAAAATGTAAAAACTTACCTAGGCTTAATATAGTTATGAAAAAAATAATCGTCTTTGCGAGTAGTCTCGGAGCAGTACTGTCTTTGGCAACCCCAGCATTTGCTACAGGTGGACTTGGAAGCATTTGCCCTCAAGGTGCATTTGGTAACCTTTGTGGTAATTCACAAAATGCCTTTGGTAGTACTATTAGTTCATTTTTGACTCTTATTTTTGTTGTTTCCGCTATCATTGCATTGGTCTTCTTGGTTTTGGGTGGTATCCGTTGGATTACCTCACAAGGAGATGCAAAAAATGTCGGTTCAGCAAGAGATCAAATTATCAATTCTTTAATTGGTTTAGGAGTTGTATTTATCTCATACATTTTGATTAACGTTATTCTCTACTTCTTTACTGGCGGAAGTCTTAGTCAAGTCAATATACCAACATTTAACGCTCAATAATCCTCTATGTTTAACTGGGGAACATGCATGCAAGACCCAATCACAGGTGCTACTAATCTGGGTTACTTGACGTTTAACTGCCTTCCAAATTTTTTTCAAGGGGTCATCCAGACAGCACTCTCATTCGTAGGGATCACTTGTGCTATTTTTATTATTATTGCGGGATTTAAACTCGTATCCTCACAAGGTGATGCAAAAAAAATTGCAGAAGGGAGAAACACTCTCACATTCGCACTTATTGGACTTGTAGTGGTTATCCTTTCCTTCACTATTATTCACTTCTTCTCATACGTTACTGGTTTAGGATGTTTGATGAATCTTAACTTTGGAACTGGTTGTACACAATAGGTCTTCTTGCACCAGTTAACTCGTCCATAGTAGAGTATATATATGGACCAAGATATGCGCCATCCCATCCCTCAGGACATTACTGGATTTAAATTTAGATTAGTTGGAGATATTACGCTGAAACAATTTACTTATCTCGCCATCGGCGGAGGTGCAGCGTGGTTTATCTATTCCCTCCCAGTCTGGGGCGTAGTGAAATATCCAATAGTCGGCATATTTACTATTGGAGCTCTCATTCTTACCTTCCTGCCGATCCAAGGCCGTCCTGCAGACGCCATGATTATGTTGTTTTTTAAAACTGTTTTTCGCAATAATCAATATACTAAGCGTCCTAAGAGACCAGCACCTGCTATGACACCAAATCAACCTACCAGTACACCACCAACGCCGGCACCTGCTGCTGCCGAAGCTCAAACACCACCCGATATGCTGGCTATACCAGTAATTGATGAATCAGCACTGCACAATGAAGCTGCGTCACAACCGACCTTTCCTGAGCAACCTACCACACCATCTAAGACAACCCCTCAGATCGCACCTGAATCACCTATTACGACAGAGCAAACACCTGAAACTCCATCAACAAAGATAGCCATACCTTCACAGCCAGCCATGCCAGAGACACCTGTTACAACAAGCATGACAGAGCAACCATCAACAGAAGCGCCAACAGCTCCAACCCAACCTGAGACAACGGCCGAAGAGATGACTCAGCCGTCAGAGATACCTCAATCAGCACCAACAGGTACTCCTACCCCATCGTTTGAAGTGACAGAGATTCATGCACGGCCTCATGATGATAAAGAAGATCTTCTCAAGCGTATTCAGGAGCTTGAGGCACAACTAAAGGCTCAAGCACAAGAACAACAACCTACTGTGCAAGAGGCAGCGATGCAAGAAACTACTACACAAACAGCTCCTGAAACGACAGTGCAAGCACTTGATCAACTTCAAACACAGCCTGTTCAGGCACTTGTTGATGCTACGCGAGTAGAGACATCGGAACCTATGAACCCCACACCCGTGGCTGAGCCTGTTACGACACAACCGACGGTTCTAACACCAACACCAACGACGCCTGCGTTGCAATCTAGTGATGTACCAAATATGGTGATTGGCCAGATTATTGACCCACGTGGATTGCCACTTGCAAATATCTTAGTTGAGATCGTTGATACACAGAAAAACCCGGTGAGAGCTTTTAAGTCAGCACAGAATGGTCAATTTGCCACAGCGACCCCACTGACAGCAGGCTCTTATCTGCTGATGTGTGAAGATCCCGAAGGAAAGCAGAAATTTCAACCAATGCCTCTTTTGGTTAATGATACTATCCTCTCCCCTCTCACTATTCAGTCTACCGATGAGCGCGAAGAATTACGAAAAGCACTCTTTACACCCAGTGTATGAGCCAAATTGTTTCAACACAAGATTTTACAGAGATAGCGGACATCCAAGGTGATATTGTTGTTATGACCAATGGTGGTGCCTGTATTATTGTGGAAATTTTCTCCACCAACTTCGCCCTTCTCTCTCAAGATGAACAGATGAGTAAAATCGTTGGCTTTAGTTCTTTTCTTAACTCCATCACGTTCCCGTTACAAATTCTGGTCATCAATAAGCGTGTTGATATTAGTAACTACATCGCAGTGCTAAAAAGCGAAGAAACACACGCACAAAACCCCGAGGCCAATGCGTACATCAGTGCCTATACCAACTTTGTACAAAATTTAGTGAAAGATAATATCGTCCTAGATAAACGTTTTTTTGCAGTGATTTCTTATTCTCCGCTTGAATCGGGTGTTATTGGACTTGTCGATCCAAAAGATATTGTTGAAAAAGCAAAGGCAAGTCTGCAATCCAAAGCACAGTCGGTGCAGAGCCTTCTTACTCGAATGAATTTTCAGTCAAAAATCCTAGCTGATGATGCATTGAAAGGAGTGTATCTATCACTTTACATACAATAATATGGCAAGCATAGCACCAAAGAAATATACCAAAGAGGAAGTAGTAATCAAAAGAGTCAATGCTGAGTTGCAAGATAGCATTGCGCCACAGACTATTGAGACAGATTTCTCATACGTAAAAGTAAACGATAAATTCTATCGAACTTTTTTCGTAAACGGTTACCCTCGTTATGTCTCAACAAACTGGCTCCAGCCTTTGATTGATTTTAACCACGAGTTAAATATTAGTTTTTTCATTTATCCCTCAGAGTCAGCTGAAGTGCTTGATAACATCCAGAGAAAGATTGCAGAACTGGAAGCGACACTCTCTTCCAACGCTGATACAGGGAAACCGGTTGATCCTAAAATTACTGCGACACTAGAAGACGCGCTTAATATTCAAGAAGAGCTTGCAAAAGGAATAGAAAAATTCTTTCATCTTGGTTTGTATATGACTCTCGTTGGATCAACGCTTGCTGAGCTCAATACAACTTCAAAACAGTTAACCACAACCCTTGGCTCACTCCTTCTGGCGACACAGCCTGCAACACTACAGATGGAAGATGGCTTTAAAACAACTCTTCCTTATGGACTAGATCGCGTACAACAAACAAGAAATATGGATACGACATCTCTGTCGTCCATGTTCCCTTTCTCAAGTGCCACTCTGACGCAAAATAAGGGGGTTCTATACGGTATTAATGAACAGAACGCCTCACTAGTCGTCTTTGATAGATTCTCCATGGAAAACGCCAATGAAATCGTTTTCGGGAAGTCTGGTTCTGGGAAGTCTTACCTTATTAAATTAGAAATTTTAAGAACCTTCATGTTTGGGACAGAAGTGATTGTCATCGATCCTGAAAATGAATATGAGCTGGTGGCCAAGGCGCTGGGAGGAGAATATGTTGCATTCTCTGCTGAGTCTGCTGTGCGCATTAATCCATTTGATCTTTCTGGGATGCATGATGATAGTACCAATGAACTTGGAGAAAAAATATTATCACTCCACGCTTTACTAAAGATAGCTATGGGAGAGATCTCACCAGTTATGGATGCCATTTTAGATCGTGCTCTTATCCAGACCTACGAACAAAAAGGCATTACGCAGGACCCAACAACTCAAAGTAAAACACCACCTATCATGCAGGATTTGTATGACACACTCAATACAATGAAAGAGACAGAAGCAAAAGAGCTCGCACTGAGACTAGAGAGATTCATTCGTGGGAGTCTTGCTGGATTTTTCAATCAACAATCTAATTTCAATATCACCAATCCTCTTACGGTCTTTTCAATTCGTGATGTAGAAGATGAACTCAGACCACTCGTTATGCATATAATCCTTGACTTTATTTGGACTAAAGTTCGAAAAACCCTCAAAAAGCGTCTTTTGATCGTTGATGAAGCCTGGCTTCTGATGCGCTACGAAGATAGTGCATCTTTTATCTTTGGTATTGCAAAACGAGGACGTAAATACTATCTCGGCTTGACTACGGCTACCCAAGATGTGGCTGACTTTTTGAGTACGCAATATGGGAAAGCTATTCTTTCCAACGCTTCTATTCAGATTCTTCTCAAACAGAGTACAACTGAAATTGATGAAGTTGCCAATATTTTTTATCTTTCACAAAACGAGAGACAATTACTCATGTCAGCTGAGGTTGGAGAAGGACTTTTCTTTGCTGGGCAGAATCATGTCGCAATACGTGTCGTTGCAGCAAGCTTTGAACATCAAATTATTACCTCAAAACCAGAAGACGTATTGAAAGCAAAAGCGCTGCTTACTACACCCGAACAGGCATAATAAGATGAAGGAATGATTCATCGTTGGTATTTTTCAACACGGCAGGACTTAACGGTGCGGTCATCTCAAATACAACCTCGTCAGTCGAAATTGCATTTACCCCATCTAGTAAAAATCGTGGATTAAACGCTATCGCATTCTCCTCACCCTTGAGTGTCCCTTCAATAGTCACCGTACTCTCCCCTACTGATGCTGTCTGGGCAAACATGCGCATCTGGTCTTTATGTAACTCACAGACCAAAACACTGGTGCTGTCCCGTGCAACCACAGAACAAATCTTAACAGCTCGAAGCAAATCATCTTTTTTCACGATTATTTTGCTCGAGGCTTCATGGGGAATAATTTTACTATAGCTTGGGAACTCTCCCTCGATTTTTCTTCCCGCGATACGTACTCCGTCCTGAACAGCCACAATTTGATTTACCTGGTCTGATAAATAGAATTGAATTGGCATATCTTCTCGCAGTGCCCCAAGTTCTTTTAAGAATCGCGATGAGAACACAATCCCTTTCTGCTCTTCTCCAGCCTCTTCACGTGGGATACTTACTAAAGAAAGTCTAAATCCATCAGTTGCGACAAAACGGATTTCATTTTCTTTCCTTTCACACAAAACCCCTGACCAGATCGGCTTAGTTACCTCACTACTGGTAGCAAACAACGTATATTTTGTGATTTTCTCCATGTCTTTTGGTTGAAGGGTCAAAAATGCTACTTTAGTTTCCTCAAAAATATCAGGGAATTCATCGGCGGGCTGAACTTGTAATTTACTACTAATGCTCTCCCCTACTATCTGAATTGTGTTTTGTGCAGATGTTTTAAGGGTAATCTTTCCTTCAGGTACTTGTGATAATAGTTCGAGAAATGTTTTTGCTGGAACCGCTACTTCCCCTTCTTCATCTACTACACACTGAAACGTTGTTTCTATACTGAGTTCCAAATCTGTTGCAGTAAGAGTAACACTGTCTCCTTTGGCACGTACAAGAATTGACGACAATATAGGAAGTTGAGTGCGTGTCGAGATACTATGTGCAGTAAGCGCTAAATGTTTTTGTAAAATTCCAGATAAAACAGTGAACACCATAGATTTATTCTAGTAGTTGTAGTAGTGTACCGGGAAAAGTGGAAAAACGCAAGGGATCGAGGCTAAAATAATGTGGATAACCGTGTGTACAACTTTGGGGATGAAATGGGGACAACCCACCTCCTTCTAGTTATCCCCTGAGATTTCGAGTTATCCCCATGATCTCCTCATTGAGTTCTGCACTGTTTTTCAACAGGTTTTCCACCTTTTCGATTCCATGCATAATGGTTGTGTGATCTCGTCCCCCAAGTAAATTCCCAATTTCAACCAGTGTTGTACCTAATTCTTGTTTAAGAAGAAACATTGTCACTTGTCGTGCCTTGACCAAGGCTGCATCTCGCTTGGGGCCTTTGAGCTGGGTAGGTTTGACATCATAGTACTCACAGGTGCTTTTAATAATATCGTCTGAGTGCAGGCGGAAACCAATTGGTTTGGCGTCTTTTAATATATTTGAAGCTAGTATTTTCTCTGCAGAGACCTGTCGTGTCTGAGCCTCAGTCATTACTCGAAGCAACGCTCCCTCAAGGCTTCTCACGTCCTGTTCTTTCTCTGCAATTGCCTTGGCTATCTCAATATCTATGTCATAGCCAAACTTCTCTGCCTTTTTCATGATGATTGCGGTACGCATGGCAAAATCTGGTTCTTGAATATCAATGGTTAGCCCCCCAGCAAATCGTGAAGAGAGTCTTGCTTCAAGTTTTTTAATCTCCTGTGGTGGTTTATCTGAAGTCAGAACAATCTGTCCACCAGCATCGATAATAGCGTTAAAGGTGTGAAAGAGCTCTTCCTGCACTTTCTCCTTACCCGAGATGAACTGAATATCATCAATAATGAGCAGATTGGCACTTCTAAAATATCGTTTCATAGCACTCGTATTATTGTTTCGAATGGCGTCAACAACACGGTTAATAAAATCTTCACTGGTGCAATAAATAATGGTGAGTGAACTGTCTTTTTGGTATGCCTGATTGGCAATGGCGTGCATGATATGCGTCTTCCCTACTCCGGTTGGACCATACACAAAAAGAGGGTTGTATGATCGCCCTAAGTTATTGGCCACGGTTTGAGCAGAGACATAGGCAAGTTGGTTGCTGTCTGAGACCGCTAAGTTTTCAAAGGTGAAATCTTTTCGTACGCGTGGAATATGTCCCATACTTGGCATGACTTCCTTTTTCTCAGTGAAGTCAAATTGGTCTTGCGGGAGTTTCTCTTTTACTTGTTTTTTAACCGTTTTCGTAGCGAACTCAAGTGTTGTAACTGGGGTAGGAGTGTATTTACTCATGGTCTCTTTCAGAAGGCTTGAAAACTTCTTATCTAAAAAGTCAGCAACGACTGTGGATAACGTCGCAATTTTTACTGTTGAGTCTTGAATTTCTATAACTTCTGATGTTTTAAAAAATGAAGTAAAATTACCCATGGAAACCTCAGTTTTTATATCCTGGAGCGTTTTCTCCCAAATTTCTTCCGTAGTCATCGTAGACTCAATTAAAGAATGTGGATAACTTCTTGTCAATAGATCACATAGACACAGGACAAAAGTTTTGGTACAATTACCCTGTTATGGAAAGACTTCGTACCACAAAAGGAACCAAAAAAGCGCGCAAGCATGGATTCCTTGCTCGTCGCAAAACGGCAAATGGACGCACTGTCATTGCTCGTCGCCGCGCAAAAAATCGCAAAAGAATAGCTCAGTAATGTTTGCAAAACCTTTTCGCCTCACTCTTGGCAGACAAAAAATTCTTGGTCAGAGATTCACGTCCCCTACTCTTTCTCTTGTCGTTTCAGATAATGGTCTCGAGCATAATAGGTATGCCTGTCTTGTGACTAAAAAAGTAGACAAGAGAGCAGTCATTCGTAATCGAATCAGAAGGCTTGTTATTTCAGAACTCCAGGCGAAACATCTCCAAATTCACCCCAGACATGATCTTTTTTTTATGGCAAAAGTAACACAACAAGATGAAAAACAAATCCAAAGTGATGTCTCATCTCTTCTTGAACAAGCTCATCTGTTATGAAATATTTTTTTATTGCCAGTATCTGGATTTATCATGTTATCCTCTCCCCTATTCTTCGTAGTATTGTAGGAACAAAAAATGTCTGTCGATATACTCCTTCCTGCTCAGAATATGCTCTCGAGCGTTTACAAAAAGACGGGATCAAAAGTCTTCCTGATATTACTCGTCGTTTGCTCTCGTGTCATCCTTTTGGTACAATACAAAAGTGAAAATAACTGGCATCTTTGCAACTCCTGTTCTTGGCCCAATTACTATCCTTCTAACCAATTTCCTTTTGATTTTTTATCATGGGTTTGTTTTTGCTAATATTCCTTATGCGCTTGGGTTTTCCATTATTGCGCTGACTTTGTTTTTTAGAATTGTTCTATATCCATTTACTGCATCTCAAATCAGAACATCCGTAAAAATGCAAAAAATTGCTCCTCATGTGAATAAGCTCAAAGAACTCCATAAAAATGATTCCAAAAAACTGCAGGAAGAAACAATGAAACTCTATAAAGAACACGGGGTTAATCCTGCTGCAGGATGTCTGCCTATGATTATCCAGCTTCCCTTTATCTGGGCACTGTATGCGCTCCTGCAATATGTGGTAAAAACAGCCCCAACACAGGTGCTAACCGCGGTAAATAATGTCGTGTATTTCCCTTTCTTGAAGCTTCCCATGGTATGGGATCAGCACTTCTTTGGCCTTTCTCTTGGTCAAGCCCCTGCAGACATGTTCAAGCATGGGATGGTATGGATTTTGATCTTCCCAGCACTTACTGCGGCGTTACAGTTTATTCAATCAAAAATGATGTTTAACACTCCTGCTCCAGAGCCAGGGGCGCAAAAGAAAGACGACCTTTCTAGTGCAATGCAAACTCAATCTCTGTATATCTTCCCAATCATGATTGGATTCTTCTCATATACCCTTCCATTTGGTCTCACTCTCTACTGGAATACGTTCACACTTTTTGGTATACTACAACAGTACTTAGTTGCAGGATGGGGTGGACTTGAATCCCACATTGAGAAATTCCTGCGAAGAAAATAATATGGAACAAACAGCAAAAGAACTTATTCAGCAATTCTTCGACGTCCTTGACGTTAAGACAGAATTTTCTGTCACAGAGGCAGACGGAGCTATTGAAGTTGAACTTACGGGTGAAGAAAATGGCATGCTCATTGGCTATCACGGTGAGACACTTGAAGCTCTCCAAGTTTTGATTAGTCTCATGCTTGCAAAAAAGACTGGAAGTTATATGCCAGTTTCCCTTGAAGTTGGTGAATATAAGAAAAATCGTATTGAACATTTGAAAGAAATAGTTGAGAATATGAAAGCTGACGTACTCAGTCAGCATCGTGCAATTGCATTCCCAAGACTCAAGTCATGGGAACGTCGGTTTGTACACACATACCTTAAAGATGATCCAGAAGTTGGTACCCAATCAGAAGGAGAAGGTCGTGACCGCACTCTCTCAATTTATCCAAAAGCATAAGCTTCTAGAATATTCTTTTTTTCTTCTTATTTTTTGTTTTCCCATACAACTTGGTAAACATTTTTGGCCCTCATGGAGTTATCTACATGGAGTGAGACTTGATTACCTCTCCCCCACACTCTACCTTACCGATATCCTGTCGCTTGTTGTGATCATCCTAGGAAGTATCACTCTGTATAAGACGTCACTTTATAAGTTCTCTCCTCGATCGCTTGTTTTAGGTGCCTTTTTATTGGTCAGCACAAGTATCAGTATTGCACTGTCATCAAACCCTTTTTTTGGATGGTATGAAATCATAAAAGGATTCGAATTTGTTTGTTTATTCCTTGTAGCAAAAAATCTTTTCAAAGATAAAAAAATACTAAGTACAAGTATTGTGATTTTGGTTGTAAGTTTGTTTTTGCAAATTGCACTCGCAAGTTATCAAGTTTTTTTTGCACATAGCGCGGGAGGACTTTTTTGGCTTCTTGGGGAAAGAACATTTGATGTAAGCACTCCAGGAATTGCACGTGATTCTCTTTCAGGCGTGTTACTTCTTCGTGGATATGGGACCTTTGCACATCCAAATGTTTTTGCGGGATACGTGGTTATTGTGGGCATTGCAGCATGGTTTCTTTTTGGGGAAAGTAGATTGCGCTCTGCTCTCCTTTCATTACTCAGTCTTGGCCTCTTAGTAAGTATGAGCCGATTCCCACTTCTCCTGTGGGTCACATTCCTTACAACCGTCTCGCGCGGCACAGGAAAGATACTGTTTGGTTCCCTTTTTGTTTTGTTCATAGGTCTCCTACTACTTTTTAATCCTCTTTCAGATCCGTCTCTTGCCGCAAGATTCGTGTATGTTCAAGACGTGTTTTATCACATCCAAAAGTATCCTCTATTTGGAATGGGGTTCGGAAATTTTCTTGCTTTACCGGCGAGATTGGAGGCTGGAATAGGGCTTCCACAACCCGTACACAATGTTTTTCTTCTTATCTTGGATAGTCTTGGAATAGTGGGATTTTCTCTTGTCTTAGTAGTGCTGTTTAAAACATTTCAGACCGCAAAAAAAGATAGGATGTCACTTCTGCTTTTTCTTGCCTGGATTGCGCTGGGGAGTTTTGACCATTATCTTTTGTCTCTTCAGCAGGGTCAACTGCTGACCACCCTTGTTTTTGCACTCATTTGGAGAGAGAATACGGTATGAATGTCATCCTTATTCGAACTGATGGAGGATCACGAGGAAACCCTGGTCCAGCAGCCTCAGGGTATGTGATTGAGAAGGACGAGAATGTTATCGCTTCAGAAGGATATCCACTCGGTGACACAACCAATAATGTTGCTGAATATACTGCCGTGCTTCGTGCCTTTACTTGGTTAGCCTCACATCGGGAATCGATCGGGGATATTTCGGGAATAGACCTCCGCATGGATAGCCTCCTTGTGTGCCAGCAGCTTAACGGCGTGTATAAAATAACCAAACCTCATTTACAGGAGATTTATGCTCAGATACAGGCACTTATGAAGCAATTCCAGGTGCCAATTACCATAAAGCATGTGTACCGGGAAGAAAACACAAAGGCTGACTGGTTGGTGAACCTTGCGCTAGACAGTAAGATGACGGTTTCTCTACAATAACAGTGTGTCTGCCCCAACAATTACACCAGAAACACAATCCATGGCGCCAATCCTTATTGTTGATAAGGGAGGGTTTTGGGGGGAGAGAATAGCCGATATTCTCAAGGATTTCTCTCAGGTAGTCCTGGTGTCCCCTCAGGAAAACGAGGCTACAGTCAACCCACTCTTCGTAAAATTTCATGAAAACATACCACAAATACCATCCGATAATTATTCACACGTGATTATTTTCTGGGATGGGGACAGTGTGACAAAGTTGCTTGTTGAGGCAAGTTTGGAGAAGGCTAAGGCAGACAATGCACGGATGCTTGTGTTTTTTACACAGAGCACATGGAACAGTGATATCGCGGCAGTGGTGAGACAGCACGGGGGAGTGGTTGGGGTTATTGGAGATGTATTTGGATCAGGGAGTAGTAGTCTTGCCCACGTACCACTAGATCATTACATTGTTGATGCAAAGAAAAAACATGGTGTCGAGCTTGCAGATATGGGACTTGTGACGAGAATGCCTATCTCATACAGTGAGACAGTAAAAGCACTCCTGACTCTCATCTTCCAGGAAGATAAACCTGCGCAGATACAACTTCTCTACCCAGCAATCCCGACAACTGAATTGGGCTTTTTAAATGCACTAAAAAAGATTGACCCTGAGATTGGAATACGATTTCTTCCAAAAAAAGACTTGCCGACAACAAGAGAGATACCAGGTGTCTATGTACTCAATGACATTACTGATCCATTGAAAGAACTCCCTGACGTATATGCGCATACGGAAGTCACAAAAGAGGAAATAGCGGAGTTTGAGGAGCAGGTAAGACAAATGCAACCACCAGCGATAGTAAAGCATATAAAAAAACAAAAGCCGGTAGGGAAATGGTTTGTCTGGATGGTGAGTACGACGATCCTACTTAGTATTTTTGCCCCGTTGTTACTTCTCTTGGGGGCAGGGGGTTTTTTTCTCTCAGCAAAAAATGCAATTGAGTCGGGGAATGTTAAACAGAGTATCCAAAGCTTAACGCGAGGAGTGCAGTTAATAGATGGATACCAGGTTACTAGTTCGCCATGGCTACGATTGGCAACAAATATCTTGCCGCAAATACTTCCTTTGTCAGATCGGATCAATGGACTGTCAGTGGTAGGCAATAGTGCTCTGACGATCATGAGTTCTGCGGAAGGTATGACACAATCTGGTGGGTATGCATCAGTAAACCTTTCTGAAGTGGGAGCAGTGAGCCGTCTTGGGATACAGCAGTTGCTAACAAATCAATGGCTTGCAGGAGAAAAAAAGAACTTTTCAATCACTGATATAAACACAACCCTCAGCGCACTTTCTCTTTTGCCTGTCATGGCTCCGCAACAGGGAACAAAACACTATCTTATTCTTTTCCAGAACAATGCAGAGCTGAGGCCGGGTGGTGGATTTATCGGTTCATACGCCATAGCAGATGTTACTAATGGGCAGTTGGCAAATCTTGATATTAAGGATGTCTATGACGCTGATGGACAATTGAAGGGGCATGTTGAGCCACCATTTTTCTATCGACGATATCTGGCGCAACCTCACTTGTATCTGAGAGATAGCAATTATGAATTTGATTTTCCAACGAACGCGCAGCATGCAGAGAGCATGCTCCACGCAGAACTTGGTCAGGATGTGGATGGAGTCATTGGCGTTGATCTTTTTGTTGTACAAGGCTTGTTGCAAGCGGTTGGCCCGGTCTATATTCCAGATTTTCAGGAAACTGTTACTGCAGACACATTCTTTCAACAAGCAGAGTCTCATTCTCAGGACAATTTCTTTGCAGGGTCCACACAAAAGAAAGATTACTTAGGAAGTGTTGTTCGTGCCCTTATGCCTAAACTCTCAGAGCAGGGGAACATGCTTTCGCTATCACGTGAACTTTTGAGTCTTGTCCAGAAAAAGCATATTCAGATATATAGTAATGATCAGGCGGCACTGGATATTCTCACCGCATCACATATGTCAGGTTCAGTTTGGGATGGAAGACCAAAAGGTGCAGGAAGATTAAATGACACGTTGTTTGTTAATGAAGCAAATGTTGGCGTGAACAAAGCGAATCAAGCAGTTACACGCACGCTTGATCAGACACTCATCGCCAGCAGTGACGGCACACTCTCAGACCAGGTTGTGCTTCAGATACAAAACACTAACCAAGAGGCGAGCGCTGCTGCAGGCATGTACACGAGTTACGTCCGTTTCCTTATCCCAGATGGTTCTACCCTTAGTACTATTGCTATTGATGGTGGGCTGCAACATGTCGTGCTTGCCGTGACTGATCCAAAGATATATGAAGGGAAAACATTTAAAGTTGATCCTATGGTGCTAGAAGTGAATCAAACGAGCGAGTTTGGAAAGAAAAGTATTGGATTCTTGATCCGTGTTCCACAAAACACCACACAAAACATTCAACTAACGTATCAGCTTCCTTGGAGACTGACCTCTGCACAATCTCTGTTAACGTACTCACAGCAACTGATAAAGCAATCTGGTATCGAAAGTATCCCGTATACCTTCCACACCCAATTTAATGGACTCTTTCACGCACTTACCAGTGATGCAGGGAAGCCAAACAGTGATGGAAGTCTTGAGAAGGCAATTGATTTACAATCAGATGTGACATTTACTTTCCCACTGGCAAGAAATTAATTAGTGTGTAAAAAGGTGGAAGACTTCAACAAATCCCCAGAAAGCAATGGCGACAAACGCAATACTGCCAATGAGGGCAATGATAGGCTCGCGAACAATTTTGATCGTTCTTGTTGGTGAAGCAAAAAGTGCCATATTAAGGATCATATGTCCCAAAAAGACACCGGTTGAAAAACTCACAACATTTACAATTGAAAAAAGTGGGATGTAGCCTGCAAAATCATCAAGACCGAGAATGAAGGGGATAGTGAAAGCAAAAATGATTAACGTGATAAAGGAGGGAAGTGTTGTCGCTTTTGTCCCGGATGCTGGCAGCAGTACTCGAAGAAGTGGTGCGGTGATTTTATTGATGGGACTTAGTAATTGCACGCCACTCTGAGCAAGTCTCTGTATCAATGAACCGCGTGATGACTCTTCAAGAATCTCAGAAAGGCCATCCTCGCCCATACGCAGAAGAACAAAGGCAGCAAGAATGATCATAACAGCCAATAGTGGTTGTATCTCCTTAAAGAATGTCCAGATGATAAGAATAAGAAATGTCCCAAGACCATTACCCAAGGCTGTCCCAACCTCAATAGCTATACGATTTTTCCATCCTTGGTTTTTTGACATAAGATTGCCAATAAAAAGTGCAAAATCAATAGAGGTTTTTACATAGATTGTGAACCCGACAAGAATATCCGCGACGTAAAATTGTGGAAAGATTTTGTCTTTAGTTGGGAAAAGATTAAGGACATGAGTAAGTCCTAGAAGCATAAGAATGAGCACGCCACAAGTGATTGCGGTAAGAAATATAGGAATTAGTTGATTTTTAATGGAACTCTTCATGTTAGGCACACAGAATGCAGGATGGGTCATTGCAGCGGATTTGTTTGGCTTTTGCCATCCTTTTATTTCTCCCATGTTCTATAAGCATATAAGTAAGTTGATGCCACTGACTTTGTGGGAAGAGTGCCATTAAGTCTTGTTCAATTTTTTCTGGTGTTTTATTTTTTGACAAACCCAAAAGCTGAGATTGTTTCATGACGTGTGTGTCAACCGCAATTCCTTCATCAATATGGTAGGCATTGGAGAGAAAGACATTGGCTGTTTTCCTCCCAACTCCTGGTATTGTTGTCATTTCAGTAATTGTTTTAGGAAGTATCCCATGGAACGTATCAAGGACAACTTTTGCAGCTTTCTGCACGTTATTTGCCTTATTGTGGTAAAACCCAGTCTGTTTAATATCCTGCTCAAGTTCGTGGAGGGGAGTAAAAGCAAAATTCACTATTTGTACCAGCTCATCATGAGGAAGTTTCACCGTCTTCTCATATGTTGCATATGTTTGTTTCAGTTCACTGCGTTCTTTTTTAAATTTGGGGAAGAGAAGAGCTGTCACCTCATTTACTTTTTTGTCAGTACACTGAGCAGAGAGAATAATTGCGACTAGAAGTTCAAAATGATTACTAAAGTCGAGAACAATGTGAGCATGAGGGTAATGTTTTTGAAGGAGGTCAAAGAGTTTTTGTGCTTCTTGGGTTGTCATACGGCGAGTATATCATGAATGCTCTGTAAACGTGGCGTATAGTCCAATTCCAACGGCGATAGAAAGATTGAGACTATCGATCACGTCTGTCTGTTCAATTCTGACTGGTATGCACGACTTGGCAAAGGATTCATCAAGTCCAGCTCCTTCAGGACCAAATACAAGAGTGTAGGGGGGAGTAAAAGTGATAGATTGTAACAGCTTTGATCCCGTGAGCATAAACGCATAGCAGGTTCGAGAAAATACTTTTTGGTAATTTTCAAATGTTTGGAAATACATAACGTTTGTGTGAAAGACCTCGCCCATAGATGCGCGAATAACCCGAGGATCATAGATATCTACTGCAGGAGTGACAATTGCAAGATTATTTGTCGCAAATCCAGACATCGTGCGGATGATGGTCCCAAGATTGCCGGTATCGCTTGGATTGACAAGAATCACATGATTTTCTTCAGGAATAAGTTGAGTTTGGTATTTTTCAAAAATACCTATGACATACGTATTCTCACTTTTACTTAATACTTCGATTTGTTTGTCGTCAATGCGTGAGGGGATATTATGCTTTTTGAGTAGCGCTCTTACTTTTTCTATTCCTTCTCCTTGCGCTTTTGATGAGAAGAGAACTTCTTGTACATGTTGGGGTTGGTACGCTAAAAGTCCAATAGTTGGGGATGTCCCAAGCGTATAGGAATATGAAAAATCTTTTTTGTATGGTTTATATTTCATGTGGCAAGTATAGCAAACTTAACGCTTTAGTACTTCAAGACCGGGGAGTGTGCCTTTCTCAATATATTCAAGCATCGCACCTCCACCAGTTGAAATATGAGAGATCTTTTCAAGATATTCTTCTTTTTCGATCGCCGTAATGGTGTCTCCACCGCCGATGAGTGAATATACGTGAGGGTTTTGTGTGATGGCATAGTAGAGAAAATCTGTTCCACGTGAAAACTCTGGTTTTGTTGTATCTCCGACAGGTCCATTCCACACGATCGTATGTCCCATTGCAATGGTCTCTCCCCATATCGCCTGTGTCTCAGGGCCTATATCAAAGATTGAAGCGTTCTGGGGCACTCTAGAGGCCTTACAGACTATAGTATTTGTTTCTTGTTGAATAACCACATCAATCGGGAAAAGAATTGTTTTATTTTTTTCTGCTGCTAACTGGAGTAACTGTTTTGCTTCATCAATATACTGACTATCAAAAAGACTTGTGCCGATTTCTTTTCCTTGGGCTGCAAAGAATGTGTTTGCAAGCGCGCCACCAATGAGAAGTGTGTCGGCAATATCTAGAAACTTTTTAATGACTCCAATTTTTGTTTCTACTTTGGCACCACCAATGATTGCAATAAAAGGTTTTTCTGTTTCTTGTAATACTTTATCAATCGCAACAACTTCTTCTTTGAGGGCGAGACCGCCGTAAGAGGGAATGAGTTTTGCTACTTCAGTCACAGAAGTTTGTTCCCGGTGGCAGACATCAAAGGCATCTTCTACGAAAACATCTGCCAAGGATGCAAGTTTTTTTGCAAACTCAGGATCTTTGTCCAACTCCTGGGGATAAAAACGAATATTTTCAAGAACGAGAATCTGGTTTGTCTGTTGATTGGCAAATGTCTCTTGGGGTTCTGTTAAGAAGTCATGGATAAGGGTGACGGTAACTTCAGGCAACAGGTGTTGGAGTCTATCGGCAACAATTTGCAGAGAATATGTTTCATCCCTTCCCTCAGGTCTACCCAAATGCCCAACACAAATAACCTTATTCTTATCTGCGAGCAATTTTTTTATGGTAGGGATATTTTTTTGGATACGAAGATCATTGGCAATGGTATGGTTTTGATTTAATGAAACATCAAAGTCTGCACGAAGTAGGACTTTCTTTTCGCTGATGCCAGCGGTGTCAATATAAGTTATCTGCCCCATAGTATTATTTGTGAGAAGTTATCCACTTTTCCACATTTTGGTGTGTTTGTGGATAAAGTGAACTGACTCTTGGGCATACAACATAGGTTTTCCCCATGATTTTCAACAAGTTTTCCACATCTTTGACTGGTGGGTGTAAAACATGTTTTTGTGTATACGACATATTATTGATAGATTTTTACGACTTCCTCAATTGGTTTACCTTCGCATACCAAAGCGGAAATTGCGTCACAAAGCATAATGCCATCCTGTAATGATTTTTCATGAATATTACGTCCCGTTGCGCTCCCACCAGTGCCACCAACAGCAAGCTGTTCAGCGAGGTTTTGAAGGAATACCAGGGGGATGGTCTGCTCACCACCAATACAAACAACTCTAGTCCTTCCTGCTGCTTTTACTGCTTGCTGGACAAGCTGCGCACTTGTCTGCGTTTTGGTAGCTGTCGGAGGATATACCTTCACAAAATCAGCACCAAGACAGGCGCCAACCCCAGCAGCGCCAGCAATCGCCGCTGCGTCTTGCTCATCGCTCTTTTTTAATTCTTTCCCGCGAACATACATCCAAATGATTGCAAGCATCCCCTGTTCATGTGCTTGTTTTACAACTTGTGCTGCTTCACGAAGATGATACGTTTCATATTCTCCACCAAGATAGACGGTGTATCCAACTCCCAGGATATTTAGCTTGGATTGTTTTTGAAAATCAACAACATCCTGCACGCTGTACCAAGCAGGACTATAAGGATCAAATTTGTCTTTTGGCAGCAAGTTAGTTTTAGAGTTTATCTTTACAAGATAGGGGACGTGTGCATAATCGCTTCCATAGCGTGCAATGAGACCAAGTTGAGAAGCAAATACGCCAATCTTTGCTTTGGATGCGATCTGAAAAAGATGTTCAGGATTTGCATCCTCAGGAGAGATATTCTCCCCAAAGAAATCTTTGTTTAGATGCTCAACTTTTTGATCACCCGCAAAAAGCATAAGTCTGCCACTCCCACGAGTCGCGATATCAAAATTGTGATGATACTGTTTCTCTTTGTCACGTGCTACATCAAGTGGAATATGCAGTGTATAACTTCCCATACCCTTAGTATGTACAAAAATCATATAAAAAGACAAGTCTTACTGTCGTTTCGAGCCTGAACGTGTTACAATTGCACCATGGCACAAACAACATTACCAAAAGAAACAGAACAAAAAATCTATCAAATGTGGGAGGAGGGTGGCTATTTCAAGGCAGATCCTGACAGTGAAAAGAAACCATACTCTCTTCTTATGCCCCCACCAAATTTAACTGGAAAACTGCACATGGGTCATGCCATGCAACATTCCATCCTTGATGCGCTGGCCCGATTCAAGCGTATGCAAGGCTATGATGTATTGCTCCTTCCTGGGGTGGATCATGCTGGAATTTTGTTTGAAGGGACACTAAACAAACAGCTTGCAAAAGAGAACCTTTCAAAACAGAAATTAGGCAGAGATGCCTGGATGGAGAAGGCATGGGCATTTAAAGAAGAAAACTACAATGCATTTCATAACACCTGGAAAGTTATTGGCGTGTCTGCTGATTGGTCACGAGAAGTATTTACGTTTCAAGAGAGTGTGCAACAGTCAGTGGTGGAAGAGTTTAGAAAGTTCTGGGATCAGGGCTTGTTATATAAAGGTGCTTACATTGTGCAGTGGTGTCCTAAATGTGGTACAGCAATTGAAGATCTAGAAATGGAATATGAAGAGCGAAAAGAGAAGCTTTACTACGTAAAGTATGCTGTCGAAGGGAAGAGTGAAGAATTTGTAACAATTGCAACAGCCAGACCGGAAACTATTTTTGCAGATAGTGCTATCGCGGTCTATCCTGGTCACCCAGAGTTTCAACAATATGTTGGATCGCTGGTCATAAATCCGCTCACTGGCGCTCAGATTCCAGTGATTGAAGACAAGCGAGTAGATAAAGATTTTGGTACTGGTGCCCTTAAAATTACGCCAGGGCATGACCCATTGGATTATGAAGTTGGCAGGGACCATGACCTCCCAATGTTTCATGCGATTGATAAGACAGGGCACATGACGCACCTGGCTATGTATGGAGATGGGAAAGATGACACCATGGAAGGCTTTACGATTACTGAAGCACGATCCCGAAGTGAGGCTATTCTGCAAGAGCGGGGAGCGATTGAGAAAATTGAAGAATATACACACTCCGTACCGGTGTGTGAGAGATGCAAGACAACAGTAGAGCCATTGGTTTCTGAGGAATGGTTTGTGAAGATGAAAGATATTGCTGCCAAAGCGATAGAACATATTGGCGAAATTAACTTTGCACCAAAACATTACGAAGAGATGCTATCTGATTGGCTCTCAAAGATTCATGATTGGTCCATCTCTCGTTCTCTCTGGTGGGGACACCGTATCCCTGTCTGGTATTGTGAAAATTCTAACCCAGGACACAAGGTAGGGAAGGATCAAGATTTGGTGATATCATTTGCCAAACCTGAAGTGGCCTGTTCGTGTGGTGCACAGAATTGGGTTCAAGATGAACAAGTGCTAGACACGTGGTTCTCAAGTGGCATGTGGCCACTCGTTACTCTTGGGTGGCCTGAGAAAACAAAAGAATTTACTAAATATTTCCCATTTGATTTTGAACTGACATCACCTGATATTCGCTATTTATGGATTGCACGCATGATTATGCTCGCACTTCATTTCGAGGATAGCATCCCGTTTAAAAACATGTTCTTTCATGGAAGACTTCTTGATTTACAAGGTAGGAAGTTCTCAAAGTCACTCGGAAATGGTATTGATCCGGATGAACTGCGTGAAGCATGGGGAACAGATGCAATGCGTATGACGCTTTACAGCTATAGTGCACCAGGACGAGATGCGAAGGTTAATCGTCAGATTATGGATGAAAGGTGTAAGAGTTATCGAAACTTTGCAACAAAGCTGCAAAACCTGGCAAGATTTATTTATGAATTGAAACCAGAGGAGACAGATGGGGAATCGAGTGGACAACACGAAGACGATACAAAAATGAGAGAGAGAATGCAGGGGGTCATTAAGGAAGTGACAGGTTATATTGATGGATTTCAGCTCCATTTGGCAGTTGACACGCTCTATTCATTTGTGTGGCATGAATTTGCTGATATCTATGTGGAAAGCACCAAATCACGTCGAGCACAAGCTCAAGAGACACTGGAATACATTTTCTCAACAAGTTTGACACTCCTGCATCCATTCATGCCGTTTGTGACTGAGGATATTTATCAGAGACTGTATCCTGAAGAGGCGAGAAAAGCCCCCCTCATGATCAAAACCTGGCCAAAATAGGGAAACACAAAAATGTGAGGAATGGGGATTATCCTTCTGATTCTTCAGCTGCAGCTTCTTCAGTCTTTTCTTCTTCGCCCTCAGTTCCTTCTTCACCTTCTGGAGTCTCCGCACCTTCTTCGCCTTCAGTGACAACTGGTTCTTCTTCAACCTCTTCTGGAACGCCGGCTATCTTTACAATGGTCTCCTCGGCACCGGTCAGAATCTCAACGCCTTCTGGGGCTTTCAAATCACCAACAGTGATTCCTTCATCAACGGCGGTTAATTTTTCAACGTTGACCACAAAACTTTCTGGAAGATTGGTTGGGAGCGCTTCAACTTCAACCTCGCTGAGAACCTGCATAAGCATGCCAAGCCCTTCTGTGACTGCTGGGGATTCTCCTTCGAGAACAACGGGGACCATTGAAGTAAGTTTTTCTTTCAAGTTTACTTGCAGAAGGTCTGCGTGGATCGGGACTCTTTTGACATAATCATATTGCACATCCTGGATAAGGATTGGGTGCACCTCTCCTGCGATAGTAAGGTCGGTCAAACCGTTGGCGCCTGCTTCTTTATACAGTGCCATAAAAGTTTTAGTGTCTGCTTGAAGCGCCATGGGTTCAGTCCCAGCGCCATATAAATGAAGTGGGAGAATGCCTTTCGCACGAAGCTGTTTCACTTTTTTGCCCGTGACACTTCGTACATCTGCGGAAAGCTGATATCTTTTTTGCATGCTGATATTATACCGGATGGATGACTTTTCTGCAAACGTAAGCTACGATAGGGGCATGCGTATCTTAGGAATCGATCCCGGAATTGGAAGAACCGGTTGGGGAATCATTGATACAGACGGCCAAAAATCAACAGTTGTTGCGTATGGGTGTATAGAAACTGAACCAAAATCAGAAACTCCAGGGAGGCTTTTTGCACTCTACGATGAAGTGACAAACATAATGAAAGAATACTCGCCTGAAGCATTCTCTATTGAAGATCTTTTCTTCAACAAAAATGTTACGACAGCGCTGACGGTGGGGCAGGCTCGAGGAGTAATTATTCTGGCCGCGGTACAGCACAATCTTCCTGTTGCGGTATATACACCCCTACAAGTAAAAATGGCACTCACAGGCTATGGTAGGGCAGAAAAATCACAAGTAGGGAAAATGGTACAGCTAATACTTAAACTGCCCAAAATTCCAACACCCGATGATACCGCTGATGCCCTGGCTATAGCACTTACTCATGGGATGAGCTATAAGATGAAGCGAAAGTGACCTTTCCTATTTGTATTTTTTTCTGCTATTCTTGAGAAGTAAATTATGATTGGAAGTCTTCGTGGTACAGTACTATCTCTGAGCGGTGGCATATTACTTCTGGATGTTCATGGGGTTGGGTATCGTGTCTTTGTCCCAGTTTCACTTTTAAGTAAGAAGGTGGGAGATGAAGTCATTATCTATACGCATTTACATGTAAAGGAAGATGCGCTTGATCTTTTTGGATTTGAAAATCCAGATGAGCTTTCCCTTTTTGAGAAACTCATTACAGTTTCGGGCGTTGGTCCCAAAACAGCACTTGGTGTATTTACCCTTGGCACTGGACAAGAGATTGTTACGGCACTGGAAAAAGGGGATGTCGCATTTTTTACTCGAGTCCCTCGTCTGGGAACAAAGAATGCGCAGAAGATTATTGTAGAACTCAAGGGAAAGATCGATCTGTCTGATATGAATGTCGGCGCAGGAGACAGAGACGTGGTTGATGCCCTGATTGGCTTTGGATTTAGCGAAAAGGAAGCTCGAGATGCTCTCAAACTGGGTGATGCCAATGCCGAAACCTCAACTCGTATAAAAATGGCATTAAAAAATTTGGGGAGATAATCTATGGAAGAAAATATATTTGATCCAGTGATTGTGCAAGAAGAAGAAAAACTGTTTGCATCTTTACGGGCAGACAATTGGGATAGCTTCTTAGGACAAGAAGGAATAAAAGAATCATTACATGTTGCCATCACTGCTGCAAAGAAGCGCAATGAGGCTATGGAGCATGTTCTTTTTTATGGGCCCCCGGGTTTGGGCAAAACCACACTTTCTCATTTGATTGCGAAAGAAATGGGTACGAATATCCGCGTGACGAGTGGCCCCGCCATTGAAAGAGCGGGAGATCTGGCAGCCATTCTAACTAATCTTGAGAAAGGGGATATTTTGTTTATTGATGAGATTCACAGACTGCGCACTCAAATTGAAGAAACGTTATATTCTGCCATGGAAGACTATGCACTAGATATCGTGGTTGGCAAAGGGCCGTCTGCACGAACACTTCGTATTGATTTACCCCAATTCACACTCGTTGGTGCGACGACAAAAGCAGGAAGCCTTTCAGGGCCTTTGAGAGATCGTTTCGGTGTGGTGCATCGACTTAATTTTTATAGCCCTGAGGAAATCATGAAAATTCTTGAGTCAGCTGCAGAGAAATTGCACATTACTATAGATAAACCAAGTCTTCGTGCCCTGGCTGATAGGTCACGTGGGACGCCTCGTATTGCCTTGAGACTCTTGAAGAGAGTGCGAGATATGGCACAGATTCAAGATATTTCCCATGTTAACGAACATATTACTGCGCAAGCACTTTCACTGTTATCTATTGACGAAAAAGGCTTGGATGACTTGGACAGACGGTATCTGTCCTCTATAATACATATGCACCGAGGTGGGCCAGTTGGTGTTGAAACATTGGCCGCGAGCCTGTCAGAAGATATAGGGACACTTGAGGAAGTAGTTGAGCCATATTTGTTGCAAATTGGATTCTTACAGAAAACCCCACGTGGGAGAGTGGCTAATGACAGCGCGTACTCGCACCTTCATGTTGAAAAAAAAGTATGATACTTCTCAAAAGCAAACATCATCAACTCAAACCTCACGAACACCAAACTATCACACTTACTGATGGGAGACTTTTGGGATTTGCAGAATATGGTGATCCAAAAGGGAGCCCATTATTTTATTTCCATGGGTGGCCAGGCTCACGACTTCGTATATCATCCCTTGATGAGGATGCAAAAGCAGCCGGGATTCGCATGATTAGTCTTGATAGACCCGGGTATGGCCTCTCTACGTATAAAAAGGAGAGACAACTGCTTGATTGGCCAGATGATGTTACTGCCCTCGCCGATCATCTCAAGATAAAAAAATTTGCTATTGCTGGAATATCGGGAGGAGGGCCATATGCGGCCGTGTGCGCATACAAGATCCCAGAAAGGCTCACGAAAGTAGGTATCGTAGTAGGACTTGCTCCAACATATGTGCCAGGTGTTTTGAGTGACATGCCACTTGCTTATAAGGCAGGGTGGGCAAATTACGCAAAGTCACCAGTAATCGCCCATATTGGTTCATCATTTCATCATTTAGCTGTCAAATTCCCTTTGGGATTATCTGATCCATTCTCTCCAAAAGTAGATAGAAATGTTATTGGTCCACAGCGCAAAGAGTCTTTAGTCAGTCTTCGCGAGGCATTCCGACAAGGGAGAAAAGGTCCGGCGCGGGATCTTATGATTTATAGCAAAGACTGGGGATTTGATTTGAGGGATATTCATGTACCAGTGCATCTTTGGTATGCACAAAAAGACAAAAATGTTCCTGTGACGATGGGTGAATATTACCACAAACAAATTAAGGGAAGTACGCTTGTGATATACCCACAAGAAGGTCACATGGTATCCATAACGCACGCAAAAGAAATATTTGAAGTACTCTCTTAAAGAGTAAGATGGAATATCTCCTGTAAGAAAGGTGTAAAAGTAAGTAAACATTGGAGCAAGATAGTAAGAATTGCTGTCCCAATAAGAAACATATTTGAAAATATTTTTTGCTTTCCACGCACAACAAAAACAAGAACAATTTCCATAACGATTAAAAAGTTAAAGACAACTGTTCGTGCGATAGAGACTCCAAGAACATGATCTAACTGCGAGAAGAGGAAGAAGCAAAGGCTGGCAAGAAAGGTCCCTGCCGTCAGGACAAATATGAGCCTTTTACTTGTTAAGAAATGATCGCGTATTGCATGGGGATGGCTATTTTTTAGCACACCATCGTGGGGATCATTAGCAAGTGCAAGGGCTGGAAGTCCATCAGTAATAAGGTTGATCCAGAGAATTTGTGTGGGCAGAAGTGGCATGTCTGTATTGCCAAAGGTGGCAAACATCACGAGTAGGAGTTCTCCTAAATTGCCACTGACAAGATAAGTAATTGCTTTCACGACGTTGGCATATATTCTTCTTCCTTCATGAACCGCAGAAACAATGGTTGCAAAGTTATCATCCTGAAGGACAATATCACTTGCTTCACGCGCGACATCGGTCCCTTTTTCTCCCATCGCGAGTCCAACATTTGCTTGTTTCAGGGCGAGGGCATCATTCACTCCATCACCAGTAACCCCAACCAGGTGGCCAGCGCTTTGAAATGCTTTTACTAGGCGAAGTTTATGTTCCGGCGTTGTCCTTGCAAAGAGATTTGTTGTTTCAATAGTCTGCAAAAGATCGGCATCATTCATCTCATCAATCTCGCTCCCTGTTACAACATGAGAAGATTTTTGTGTGATGCCAACATCCTGCGCAATTGACTCAGCCGTGAGGGGATTGTCTCCTGTAACCATAACAACACGAATACCAGAATTGTGCGCATCATCTACCGCCTGTTTTGCCTCCTTACGAGGAGGATCGTAAAGACAAAGAAATCCTAAGAAGGTTAAGTTCTCCTCAATCTCCGTTCGGGAAAATTTTTTGCCCTTAGTAATTCCTTTTTGTGCTGCAGCAATAACACGCAGCCCTTTTGCTGCATACGATTGATAGCGCCTTGTTAAAGATTCTTTTTCACTTTCAGAAATACGACACATGTTCAGAATACTCTCTGGAGCGCCACGGGAGATGACTAATGTTTTTTTGTGATACGATGCTATCGTTGTAATACTTTTTGTTTTGGGATTAAAAGTGTATTCATCAATAATCTCGATTGGTTCATCGATATATTCGTTCCCTTGTTCAGTAGCCCAGAGAAGGAGTGCCCCATCTGTCTTATCTCCAATGATGCGTGGTTGTCCGTGTTGGTCAGTTATATGGGCAGTGTTACCGATCATACATGCGTGAATTAGCTCATGTAAAAACTTCTTTTGCGGCACCCAAACATCTTTAACTTTCATATCGTTTTGAGTAATTGTCCCGGTTTTATCTGTCAGGATAACCGTAATTGCGCCAATAGTCTCTATACTGGAAAGTCGCCTCACAATTGCATGCTTTTGTGCCATGCGGTTGGTCCCCAAAGAGAGTGCAATAGTTATAACAACAGGCAGGCTCTCTGGGATTGCGGCAACGCTGATACTAATAACCAATAAAATAAGGGGATACAAGTCTTTGCCATAGGCGATGCCTGCAGGAAGGATAAGGAGGGCCATTAAAAGGGCGAATAAAGAAAGGATACGGGTAAGTCCTGAAATCTGGTGCTGGAGTGGTGTTTCTTCCTCGGTGACGGTGCCAAGCGTGGTAGAGATTTGCCCAAGCTTGGTTGTTTTACCTATTTTGACAACCTCCATCACCCCTTTCCCCTTTGCAACAAAGGTCCCCATTAATACCTCCTCCTGAATAGACTTTGAGACCGGAAGCGATTCTCCAGTTACCAGTGATTCATCAATTTCAATTTGGGTAGCCCGTTTTAAAAATCCATCTGCAGGGATGCGGTCTCCCTCGTTAAGTATGACGATGTCCCCTGGAACAAGTTGACTACTTTCTGTCTCAAATGTTTTTCCATTTCGAATAACAACGCAGCGAGGTTGAGAAAATTGTTTAAGTTTTTCAATTGCTTTTTCTGCTTTAAATTCTTGATAGAAACCTAACGTTGCACTTAGAAGAACAATAAAAAGGATGAATATACCATCCAGTGGTTCATGAATGGCAAATGAGAAGAGAGCACCCAGAGCAAGAATGCCATTGATAAGTGTAGGGAACTGTCTTAAAAAGAGTTTTTGTGTCGTAAATCTTCTCTCAACAGATAATGCATTCTCCCCAAAAGTGTTTCGCAGCTTTAAATAGTCTTCGTTGCTGAGACCTCGTTCCATATATCTATCGTACCAAAACTACACCTCTATGGAAAAAGGTATAGTTTTTGGTAAAAAAAGACTTTTATCTTCGCTTCTTTTGTAGGCTGTTCCACAGCATAGCAAAAAGATATCCAGCAAGATATCCGATGCCAAAGGTAACGAGTATAAGAAGTCCTGCTTGAGTTGCATTAAACCCAGTCACATGATACACAGGTGTGATCATATGGAGCCAGAAAATCCAGTCGATAAGTGGCTGCGCAAGGCCAATAAAAATCAAAAGACTCCAGAACGCATGCCATCCACCAAGGAACAGACCGACAATTAGACCAACTTTGTTCTCTTTCATCTAACTCACCTCCCTTCATATCTAGTATAGATACAAATTTGTCACAATGTAAATTCCTGTTTTTGTCTATATTGAAGGCTTTCTGCTATGTGGTGCTCAAAAATCTCTTCTGATCCTTCAAGATCTGCTATTGTTCTCGCGAGCTTGATAACTCGATTGTAGCTTCTTGCAGACAGGTGCAAATTCTCAATTGAGAGTTTCAGTAGCTGTATACAAGGATCAGATAATCTGCAGTGCATACCTACTTCTTTTGAACCCATGTCAGCATTACACGTGAGTGGCGTCCCTGCAAATCTTTCCAGTTGTCTATCCCGAGCTTTTTGTACACGCGCTCGGATGGTTTCTGAACTTTCTTGCTCTTGTGGAGAGCTGGTAAGTTTATCAACCGGAACTGCAGGGACATCAATATGAATATCTATGCGGTCCAGAAGTGGCCCAGAAATTCGCTTCTGATAGCGAAGAATATGAAGCGGTGAGCATGAACAGGTGTGTGTAGTGTCTCCCAGGTATCCACAAGGACAAGGATTGAGTGCGGCAATGAGCATAAACTTACAAGGGAATGTAGTCCGTCCTTTCGCTCTACTAATAGTAACGAAACCATCCTCCAAGGGTTGTCTGAGCCCTTCCAGCACAGTGCGTGGGAACTCAGGGAGTTCATCCAGGAAGAGAATACCACGATGTGCAAGGGATATCTCTCCTGGTCTAGGAGAAGTTCCTCCCCCGATAAGACCGATGTGGGAGATCGTATGGTGAGGAGCACGAAACGGGCGCGTTTGTTTTATCCCATCTTGATCTAAAAGCCCAGCAATACTATAAATTTTAGTGATTTCAATCATTTCAGAGAATGTCATGGTGGGCAGAATTGAGGGGAAGGTACGTGCTAGAAGGGTTTTCCCAGCACCTGGTGGACCTTTAAATAGTATGTTGTGTCCTCCTGCCGCGGCGATTTCAAGTGCTCTTTTGGCTTGTTCCTGTCCTTTGATGTCTGCTATGTCATGAGGGTAGGTCTTCACAGGCGTCATTTCTGGTGGTTGTACCTGGGATGGTTCAATACTTTTTTGATTGGTCAGATGAAAATAAAGTTGGTGTAGAGATGTAATGGGATAGATATTCACACCAGAAATAACAGTAGCCTCGCGCACATTCTCCTCGGGGAGGAAGCATTCTTTTATATGTCTTTCCCTCGCCATAAGTATTTGTGGGAGGACACCAGTACATCTTCTTAGTTTCCCATCCAAAGACAATTCTCCGATAAAAAGACTGTGTGTTGTGCTAACTTGGAGCTGCCCTGTGGCGATAAGTATACCAATGGCGATGGGGAGATCATATTGTGGACCTTCTTTTGGAAGGTCTGCGGGAGCGAGATTAACTGTTATTCGTTTCGCTGGGAAATCTGCTCCAGAATTTTTGAGAGCAGCACGAACTCTTTCTCGCGACTCTTCAATTGCTTTGTCAGGAAGGCCAACAATGGTGAAGCCAGGAAGCCCGCTTGAAGCAATATCAACTTCAACCTCAATGGGAATTGCATCAAGTCCAACAATTGCTGCTGACCAAACTTTTGCTAGCATTATTTTATGCTAACAATCCCGTGAATATATTACTGTGAGAGAAGTCGTAGAATTTGTTTTGCGAGCTTATCTGAATCATGGCGGATGATACTTCTGGTTAATGTATCAGCTTTATTTTTTTCAATTGTCTTTCTCGTAATGATATTTCCGTGAAGCAGTGTATGTGACTTTTTTGATAAATTGTCTTGCACTGGAACTTCACCAAATTGTCGATACCACTCTCGTGTTTCTTCCGTTGGCTTGCCTGTGTTGATCAATACATGGGTTATGGTTTTATCGCCAAGATAGAGAGAAAGATCATCCAAATGGTCTTGTGCACTGTAGTCAGTTGTTTGACCTTTTTTAGTCATAAGATTCATGACAAAAAGTTTTTTCGCAGGAGATTTTTGTAATGCGTGAATAATGCCTTTAACCAAGAGATTGGGGATGATACTGGTATAGAGGTCTCCCGGACCAAGCACTACGAGGTCAGCTGATAGGATTGCTTGAATCGCATCAGGATTGGCAGTAGCGTGAGGAGTAAGAAATGCCTTTTTGATACGTGGTCTGTTTACTTGTGCTTCAACTTCATCAATGTGTGTCTCACCAGTAATCACTGTACCGTCCACAAGTGTAACGCATAGTTGTGCTTGGTCAAACGTAACGGGGATGACATTTCCTTGGATGTGTAAAATGTCTGCCGCTTGCTTAATTGCATCTTTCATCGTCCCTGTTGTTTTCTCAAGTGCTGATAGAAAGATGTTGCCAAAGGTATGTCCTTTGAGTGAACCCTCAGTGAAACGGTACATAAAAAGCTCTCGAAGTGTCTGAGATGAGTGGGAAAGTGCAACTAGACACTGTCTGACATCTCCCGGTGGAAGCACCCCGAGTTCGTCACGTAGTTTGCCACTTGATCCACCACTGTCCATCATGGTGACGATGGCACTAAGATCAACTGGATATTTTTTTAGACCGGACAGTGTCACAAATGTGCCTGTCCCGCCACCAATGATGACGATGCGCGGATTTTTTTTCATGTTATTTGACGGTAACTGATTTTGCGAGATTACGTGGTTTGTCAGGATCGGCAACACCTCTTTGCAGAGAAAGGAAATAGCCAAGTAGTTGCAGGGGTATGACTTGTGTAATTAAGGGAATGCCGGTATCTTTCACTTGAATCCATTCATCGAAAATTGGTGAGTTTTTGGGAGAAATTCCGATGATATATCCACCTCGTGACTTGAGTTCCATAGCATTTGACAAGATAGCCGCATGCGTCTCGTCTTGGGGCGCGATAACGATACACGGGGTCCCTTTGTCGATAAGAGCGATTGGGCCATGTTTTATTTCTCCTCCTGCAAGCCCTTCTGCATGTATATAGCTTACTTCCTTAATCTTTAGTGCTCCCTCCAGTGCCGTCGCATAAGACATACCACGACCAATCAAATACACGTGTTCATGCCGTGCGATTTTTTTTGCAATAGAGCGTAATGTTTTTGTTGTGTTTGGTTTCAGTAAACGTTGAATTTCTTGGGCACTTTCCAAAAGTTTCTTTTGTCCTGTTTGACTGTCCTTTGCAATGGCATATGCAAGATACGTAAGTACAGCAATTTTTGCTGTATAGGCTTTGGTTGATGCGACTGCTTTCTCGGGACCTGCCTGCAAAAGAATTGTCTGATCAGCGAGTCGATAGATGGTGGAGCCAAGCGTGTTAACAATTGCCAGGATTTTACTTCCCTTCTTTTTGGCACGAGTAAGTGGCTCGACAATATCGATGGTTTCTCCTGATTGTGAGAGAGGAATAATAAGGCTGTCTGGAGTAAGAAAATCTTCCAGATACATAAATTCTGAGGCAGGGGCCATATTGACATGAATGTGGGCAATTTTTGAAAAAAGATACGTGCCTGCGAGACAGGCGTATGATGCAGTGCCACTTCCAATAAAGAAGGTGCCAAATGCATGCTCGATACGAGGAGCTTGTTTCTCAATGAGTTCTTTTTGTGTTTTAGCAATGGTACGAATAACTTGTGGCTGTTCGGCAATTTCCTTAAGCATGAAATGCTTATAGTTTCCTTTTGTGACGTGAGATTGTTGCCATGATACAGTCTCGAAATATTCTTTAATGTGTTTGTCCGTGTCGATATGCTCAAGTACCAACGAGTTCTCTCCCAAGATAGCAAGCTCATGATCGTTGAGAAAAAGAAGGGTATTTGTATAGGGGAGGATGCCCACTGCATCTGATGCAATAAAGTATTCATCTTGTCCCTTCCCAATGACGATAGGAGAACCATTTTTAACAACGAAAATCTCTTTTGTTCTCTGGTAGAGAATAACAAGTGCGGAAAGTCCGCGCAATCTCTGGAACGTTTTTTTAACAGCATTTTTGATAGGACTGTGTTTTACATACTCTTCAAGTAAATGGGGGACGACTTCGGTGTCAGTGTCAGAGGTGAAATGATGCCCTTTTTTTAGTAACTCTTCTTTTAGCTCTTGATAGTTCTCGATAATGCCATTGTGTAAGACAGCAATCTCCTCGTTGCAGTCCAGATGTGGGTGGGCATTCTTCTCAAATACGCCTCCATGGGTTGCCCAGCGGGTATGGCCTATCCCAATTGTTCCACCAGAGAGTTTGAGTTGTTTCTTATCAATCTTGCCAGTTTGCCTTTGTCTTTGAAGTTTCTGGTTGCTATTTAAAATAGCGATCCCCCATGAGTCATAGCCGCGATACTCAAGTGTCTGGAGCCCTTTGAAGATCATTTCAGGTGCATTGGTTTTTGTCCCAATGTAGCCAAAAATACCACACATAGGTGTTTGTATCATAACACAATTTTCTGTTGCATTTGCAATGCACCAAGCGAATGGTACAATGAGCCTAACTTTATGGATAATGTGAGTACGGTACGCGAGAGAACGGATATTGTTCAATTAATTGGAAGTTTTATTACCTTGAAAAAAATGGGTGGAAATTTTAAAGCACCTTGTCCATTTCATCAGGAAAAAACCCCATCTTTTGTCGTCTCCCCAGAAAGACAAATCTGGCATTGTTTTGGCTGTCAAAAAGGAGGAGACGTATTTACCTTCATCATGGAATATGAGCATGTGGAATTCCCTGAGGCACTCAAAATTCTCGCAGACAGAGCGGGGATTACACTACAAAACAACTTTGATAGTAAAAATGCATCCAAGAGAGAACTTTTGCTAGAGATAAATCGATTGGCAGGAGAATATTATCATTTTCTTTTGACCAAACACGCTGTTGGTGAGAAAGCACGAGAGTATCTCAAAAAACGTGGGATCAATGAAAAACTTTGGGAAACATTTCAAATAGGTTTTGCTCCCAAAGGAGCAAATTTATATCAGTATCTTACCCAAAAAAAGCACCTTCATCCCCAGGACATTGCTGATGCAGGACTCAGTGCTGGTATGAGAAAAAATATGGATTTCTTTCAAAACAGGCTAACCTTTGCCCTCTGTGACCATCGTGGTAATATTTTGGGCTTCTCAGGAAGGGCAATTGATACAGATTTTTTTGGAGGCAAGTATATTAATACACGTGAGACAGATATCTATCACAAGGGTGAGGCCTGTTTCGGTCTCAATATTACAAAGGATGAAATCAAAAAGAAAAATCAGGTCATGGTGATGGAAGGAGAATTTGATGTTATGAGTTCTTTCCAGGAGGGAGTAGGGAATGTCATTGCTTTAAAAGGAACCGCATTTACCAAAATGCAGGCGAAGCTTTTGAAGCGCTTTTGTAATAAAGTTACCCTGTGTCTGGACATGGATAGTGCGGGACAGGATGCTCTGCGTAGAAGTGTCCCTGTGCTTGAAGAGGAAGATATGACGATTACAGCTGTGGTACTCCCTAGCGGGAAAGACCCTGATGAGCTTGCTCGTGAAGATCCGATTGCCTTAAGAAAGGCACTAGAGGATGATTCGCCAATTTATGATGTCCTCTTGCAGCAATTTATGCATCTTTTTGATGGGAAGACGATCGAAGGGAAAAAACAGATTTCATCACAGTTCCTCTCTTATCTTACGACAGTGCAAAATGAAGTGGTGAAGGATCACTATCTCAAGCTTTTAGGAAAATCACTTGATGTCTCAGTGGAGGTACTGATGCGGGAGTTTGAGAAAGCTCAAAGGGTACAGTCTCTTGGGAAGGATACTCCTATGGTGGTCAGTGAAGAGAAAAAATCTCGTCAGGACATGCTGGAGGAATACACGCTTGCGATACTTGTGCAACAATCCCAGCCTCAAATGATTATTCGAGCCCAGCAAGAGCTGTTTTCACGACTTTCTTGGCATATCCCTTCCCGAGGCAAGCTTATACAGTCATTACTGAGTTTGACTGACTATCAGCCAGCTCAGTTTGCATCTACTCTGGCCTCAGAGTTGGTCCCTGTCTTTGATATGGCTTTTTTGCAGCCGATAGCTTCATTTACTCAGGATGAAGCTGAGAAAGAGTGTGTAAAAAGTGTAAAGGAGCTCATCTCATTATCTCTCAGACAGCAGATGAAAGAGGTCTCTGAGGAGATACAGGTTCAAGAAAAGGCGAATAATGAAGAAAAAATCGCTCAACTGGAGGAACAACTATCGAAAATTATGCAAGAAATTGCCCATATTGAAAAGCCGTAGGAATATTCTTGCAATATTTGCTATAATAGGCACATGCAAAAGGCCCCACCAGTTGTCAATGATATTACTACGTCTGCAAAGAAGAGGGGATATATTACCCAAGAAGAAATTTTAAATATTTTTGCTAAGCCTGAAGAGCATCTTGAAGAGCTTGATGAATTGTATGCAAAGCTCCTAGCAATGGACATTGATGTCTTTGAGTCAACTGCCCAACAGGATGACACTACAAAACCTATTGCCGATCTTGAAAAAGAATTAGAAGCACTGACGGTGTTGACTGAAGGATCAGTTTCAGACCCAGTGAGAATGTATCTAAAAGAGATCGGACGGATTCCACTTTTGACATTTGATCAAGAAATAGAATTGGCTAAAAAGGTAGAAAAAGGTGATGAAGTAGCAAAACAAAAACTTACAACTGCCAATCTTCGATTGGTTGTCTCTATTGCAAAAAAATATGTTGGGAGAGGACTGACCTTGTTGGATTTGATTCAAGAAGGGAACCAAGGACTTATTCGTGCTGTTGAGAAATATGATTGGCGAAGAGGATTTAAGTTCTCAACGTATGCCACTTGGTGGATTCGACAGTCAATTACTCGTGCTATTGCTGACCAGGCTCGTACTATTAGAATTCCTGTTCATATGGTAGAAAACATTAATCGCTTTTTGAGAATGTCTCGAAAGTTGATGCAGGATTTGGGCCGCGAACCAACCCCTGAGGAAGTAGCAAAAGCACTTGGTATTGATGCAGAGAAAGCAATGGAAATTATCAAGATTTCTCAAGAGCCAGCAAGTCTTGAAATGAGTATTGGTGATGAAGACGATAGTAGACTAGGAGATTTTATCTCAGATACGACTAAACCTACCCTTTTTGATGAAGCTTCGCGTGAGCTTCTTAAAGAACAAGTAGAAAAAGTGCTTGAGTCTCTGTCAGAGCGTGAAAGAAGAGTCCTTGAAGAGCGATTTGGGCTCAGAGATGGCAAACCAAAGACTTTGGAAGAAGTTGGTAAGTTATTTGCGGTTACCCGTGAACGTATTCGACAGATTGAAGCAAAAGCGCTGCGGAAATTGCGCCATCCGACCCGTGCGCACCTCCTAAAAGACTATCTTGAATCATAAAACTTGACAGGAGGCTCTATTTTGAGTACCTTGTAAGTATGATCACAAAAATGATTGCCCCTCTTGTCAGCATGCTTCCTGCAACTCCAGTTTACGCACATTGTGATGTTCCTTGTGGGATCTATGACCCAAAACCAGCCCAAATTGCTGCAGCAACAGTATTGAAGATGGTTCAGAAGCTTGCTGCACTTACCCCACCAAATCCAAGTTCGACGCCACAGGATATTCTTAATTATCAAAATGACACAACGCGCATGATCTGGACGAAAGAGGAGCATGCACGCAAATGCAAAACTGAACTCTACATCCTTTGGTCAGATTATTTTAAACCAGAGCATCTCGAAAAGTTCCCTGATTTACACACAAAATTCTGGACTGCAGTAAAATTGTGCAGCGAAAATAAGCAACATGTCAGTGAAGAATCTGCACAGAAGTTGATTGCTGCTGTTGATGAAATTGCTCAGATGTTTGTTGAGAGCAAGAAATAACTCCTGTGAAATTTCTTCCATTTGGTATCTTCAAAGTTGTTGGCACGAGTATGTCCCCACTCTATACCCCCGGGATGCGTATCCTTGTTTGGAGATGGTTCCGTTTACTAAAACCAGGTGATGTTGTTGTACTTTCTGATCCCCGAGATGGGAGAAGGATCGTTAAAAGAGTTGAGAAAATACTTGATGGGGATCTAGAAGAAAAATATCATGTTCTTGGTGATAATAAAAATGAGAGCACAGACAGTCGTGTCTTTGGGCCTGTCTCAAAAGAATCTATCTTGGGAAAAGTTGTTTGGCACGGATAGTTTACTTCTTTACGCGCAGAAGAATGTAGCGAAACGTGTCAGCGAAACGGTACAGTTGATACAAGAAGGGTGATACCACCAGATCATAACTTCCCACAAACGTGTAGATATGTGACCCATATCGGACTTTAAAATCATGAAACCCATACCAAGGATCTTTTGGGTCAGCATCAGGGCCAAGCGAACCCCACATGTCAAAAAGCTCACAGTGCTGTTTCTTCCCAAACCGTATCACTTCCCACATCATTAAATTTGGTGCCATAACATTGCGGAATTCTCTCGTAGAGTCGCCATAGGGATAGTACATCTTCTCTTTGAAAAGAAAGATGATCCATGTTGCAAGCGTTTTTTTTTCGTACATGGCCTTGAATAAATGAGCACTGAGCACATCATTGTGAGGCTCATGTGAGAGGGTTTCCCACATTTTTTTGAAATAGTTCTCAGAGTGGGCAAAAAAACCCTGTCGTTTAGTTGTTTCCTCCATGAGTGTCCAGAAGGTGTGGAGTGCTTCATCTGAATTGTCTTCAACGATTTCAACACCATGGCGCTGTGCCACCTTGATGTTATATCGCGTTTTGGGATGCATATTTTCCATGAGTGCCTTCTCATCAGGAGTCAGATCCAGAAGTAGTGTGTGCTGGGGGAAAAGTGGGTGGTGTGATGGTGTACACCCAAGACCGTGCATCAATGTCTTATTCTCTTTGCTGCTTGGCGCGTCAGGCTCAATTTGTATAAAAATACATTTATGTTTTTCTCCAATCCGTTTAAGTTGCTCAATGCTTTCTCTGTCAGGTAGTACTGACTTTGGATAGTAGCCTATTGTATAAGGAAGGCGTGGAATGGGATGAATAGTCAATTGTATTGTTTTGACAAGTTTTTTTTTCTCAAATTTCCCCATTCTTACTACTTTTACCCCTGTTTTTTCACGAAAAAGCCCCCATGAAGAGGTTTGCAATGGATGGTTTGCTATCTTGTCCATTGCTCCAAAATCTTTTTCAGTAATTTCTTGCCACATATTAAAAATACTCTGGGTAAATATCGTCGTCGTATCTCTCTGTATTATATTTCATACTGTTCATACGTTGCACACCAGTTTTTGGTAAGTCCAGTAAAAAGCGAGAGATGATGCTGGTAGTTCTTTGGCCAAAAAAGAGGCGTTTTCGTGCGTAGGTCAAAAAAAGTTTCTTTTTTGCTCGCGTAATCCCTACATACGCAAGGCGTCTTTCTTCCTCAATCTCCTGTTTGTCCATAAGTGATCTGCTATGGGGGAAAATCCCTTCCTCCATCCCTATCATGAAGACAATTGGGAATTCCAACCCTTTTGCCGCGTGAAGGGTCATAAACGTGACGGCGTCAGTCTCTACCAGTCCGGGGGCACTTTCTTGCTCAACAAGTGAAACATTTTCAAGAAATTCAGTCAGCAGGGGGAACATACTCGCAACAGAGCGGAGTTCTTTAATGTTTTCAAGCCTTGCCCTGTCTTCTTCATCGTGTTCGTCATACATATCAAGGTAATTGGTTGCCGCAATCACCTCATCAAGAATATCTAAGGTCTGTTTCCCTGAAATGCCAGCAATACTTTCACAATAGTCTAAGAATTTTTTTGTTCTTCCCTTTCCAAGCTTCTCAACACGCTTGAAAGAGACACTGTCTTGTGGATTAGCAATACTGCGTAGTAAGCTCAAAACGTCTTTGACTTCTTTTCTCTCATAAAATCTGGTGCCTCCGACTAATTTATAAGGGATGCCATAATGTAAAAAAACTTCTTCAAGAGCGCGTGATTGAGCATTCATGCGATACAACACTGCAATGTCGCTGAGATCACCGGCATGTTCTTTGACGTATTTGGCAATAAACAGTGCTTCATCTTGCTCTGTCCCACATTCATGAACAATAACATCTTCTCCTTCGCCATTTTCAGTCCATAGATGAAGAATTGGATGGGATGTGTTTTTTTCAATGACGTTGGTGGCGGCATTTAAAATTTTTTGGGTTGATCGATAATTTTGAGAAAGTTTATAGACTTTTGCAGTAGGGAAATCTGATTGGAATTTTTGCAAATTGGTAAAATCAGCACCACGCCAGGAGTAAATACTCTGAGAGAAATCGCCGACAACGCACAGGTTTTTTCTCTCTCCGGCAAGGAGTCGTGCAATCATGTATTGGGCTTTATTCGTATCCTGATACTCATCAATGAGGATATAGTGAAAAGTCTCTTGGTATTTTTTTAGAATCTGAGGAAAATTCTCAAAAAGGTTCACGACAAGCATGAGAAGATCATCGAAATCAACAGCATTTTTCTCTTTAAGAAGCCTTTGATAGGTTCGATATACTAACCCGGCCGTCTCTTGATAATGGCCTCTGGCAATCTCAGAGAATTCTTGGGGACCCAGTAGCTCGTTTTTGGCTCCTGAAATAGTAGCCAGCATGCTCCCAGGCTTATATTCTTTAGTAGAAATATCAAGAAAATGCATGGCTTCTTTAATGACGTCTTCCTGATCTGATGAATCATAGATGCTGAAAGCAGTTTCATATCCAAGGTGATTGGCGTAGATACGTAATATTCGTGCACATAATGAATGGAATGTCGCTACAAGAGGTTTATCACTGGTAACCTGTTGCTCTCTAAGAAGTGTGTGGATACGTTCCTGCATCTCCTTGGCAGCCTTATTTGTAAACGTGACCGCCAGGATTTCATTTGCCGATACATGATGATTGGCAATAAGGTATGCGACCCGATGGGTAAGAACTTTTGTCTTTCCACTGCCTGCTCCCGCCAAAATAATACAAGGGCCATCTGTATGTGTTACTGCTTCTTGTTGATCTTGATTAAGCTGCTTGAGAAGTGAATCATTCATAGATATAATGAAAAGACGATAGCCTCGTACCCTATTGTACCATGAAGCCACTTGTTATTATTGCGAATTGGAAATCACATAAAACGTCTGCAGAGGCACTTTCCTGGTGGCAGGTCTTTTCAGAGAAGCATCAACCAGATACGACGATAATTATTCTTGCCGTGCCTTATACACTCCTCCCTATTCTTGCGCCTGTTGTTTCCAGTCGACCCGATGTCTTTTTGGCAGCACAAGATATGTCTCCGTTTGATGAAAGTGCTCATACAGGAGAGGTGTCTGGGCAGCAAATTAAAGAATTTGCAAAATATGTCCTCATTGGCCATTCAGAAGTGAGAAAAGAGACTGGAGAAACAGTAGATATGCGCAGGCAAAAGATCCTGCAGGCTCAAGTCTCAGGGTTGACCCCTTTTGTTTTCTACGGTGGAACTGACGATACGTTATTGCAGTCGCCATTTCTTGTCTATGAACCGCCTGGTGCGATCAGTCCAAACCCTCCTGAGACACCAGAGGAGGTTGCCCGTATGACAGAGGCAATGCATCTATCATCACCCGAATCAAGGATACTCTATGGTGGTAATGTCACCCCAGAGAATGTAAAATCTTATGTGACGCTGCCCCTTGTTGAAGGGGTTGTTATCGGGCGAGCGAGTCTGGACCCACTTGAGTTTTTGGAACTAATAGCACATGCACAATAGACGCAAAAGACGATGGATTCCACTTGTTGTGACACTCCTTGTTGTAGGGGTTATTGGTTATGCTCTCTTCCAGACTATCAACCACCCGGGGAAAGTTATGCAATTGGTGACTGGGAAAAAATCACTGATTGCAGAAGTGAATGGGAGAACAAACGTGCTGCTTCTTGGAATTGGTGGAGGCAATCATGATGGTCCTAATTTGACGGACACAATCATGTTGGCATCTCTGGACCGAGCGACAAATGATGTAACACTCGTCTCTATCCCACGTGATCTTTGGACTGTAGATAGTAATGGCAACGGAGGTAAGATCAACAGAATGTATGCGGTCGGGCAGGAAGTAGATAACCCCAAAGATGGTCTTTTTCTTGCTTCACAAACGGTTACTCAGGTGACAGGACAACCTATTCAATACGCATTTCGACTCGATTTTGATGGATTCACAAAAGTAATTAATCTCCTTGGTGGCATTGATGTACAGGTGGAGCGAACGCTTGATGATTATGCCTACCCAATTGAAGGGAAAGAAGATGATACCTGTGGATATACGCCAGATCAACTCAAGGAATTCGCCGCTCAAATTGCCTCAGGGAGCGCAGATGATACCGCGATTTTTAGTTGCCGATACATGCATCTGCATGTTGATAAAGGGTTACAACATATGGATGGAGATCTTGCTCTTCGATTTGTCAGATCTCGACATGCTGCCGGTCCTGAAGGGACAGACTTTGCCAGAAGTCATAGGCAACAGCTTGTTATTGAAGCGGTACGAAATAAAATTTTCTCCATAGGGACTCTCACGGATATAAATAAGCTAATGGGCTTGTATAACATTGTTCAGAGCAGTATTGATACCAATATCCCACAAAATACGATCCCAGAATGGGTAGATATTCTTAGGGGTATGCAAAAGACTGCAATCCATACGGCTGTCATTGACTTTGGAGATAGTGACACCGGAAGATATGGATTGTTGGATTTGGCACCAATAGAGGCACAATATAACTATGGATCAGTATTAATTCCTCGTCTTGGAGGTACGGATTACTCGGAGATTCATGCCTTTGTTACCTGCGAACTTGCGACTGGGAACTGCCCAATTGGGCCAACACCATTTGCAAGTCCTGAACCAACGGCAACTCCAAGTGGAACTCTAAAGCAGGCAAAGTAACTCTCCTGGATCTATTAAAACTACTGTATTTGGAAGATCTGTGTATCTTGATTGGAGTAGATGAGTGTTCCCATTTGATAGAATTTGTCTTCATTCAGATTGGTGTATTTCTTTCTTTCCAGCCCGCCAATATATATGAGGGTGACATTGTATTTTTGCATAAGAGATTTGGCAGTTGCTATATCGGTTGTCTCATAGATCGTCTGGATGTCCTGCATGCGTGGTGGGAGAGGGTTATAGCTTCCGCGCCATAACCACTCATGTACTGTCCATCCAAGTACGGTGGGCAACCCCGTATTGGCTGAAATGCGTGCATAGTTTGTATATGAGTCACCTTGTGCCTCCAGGATAACTGGTTGTCCAGTAATGTTGTGATTTAGCCATATTACTGCTGCATAGTCTTGTGGATAGTCGTTGGCAAGATAGGTAAGTCCATACAGCCCACTGGGAGGTGTTGAAAAATTATAATATCCAGGAATTGCAAGATATGGATAAATAAGTGCAGGGGTAATAAGAATAAGGGAGGCTAAAAGAAAAGGAAGGACATAGATTCTCTTGAGTGACTTTGCAATACGAGCTATCGTATATGCGCTTGCCATACCAAAAAGCATGAAGGACTGATAGGTGAGTTTAAACATCGTGTTTGCACGGTAGTGCTCAGGGTAAATGTCTTTCATATAGAGGAATTCTGGAATGAGGACTAAAATAAAACCAACTGCAAAAAGACAAATCACGAAGATATCAATTGGATTTTGTTGTTTTTTCTGTCTCTTCATAAAGAAAAGAAAACTGATAAACAGAATGAAAGGAATTCCCCAAAGAATAAAGAGCTGATACAGAGGGGACCTCTGGCAGTGGTTTGGCTCAAAAAGAAACGGCCCAAGGTGCCCAATATTTGTGAGGAAGGTAGGTGCACATAAGACGCCAATGCCTGAGACAAGCTCACTCGCATTGAAAAATGCAGAAAAAGGGCGGGAGAGGATGAAAAATGTGAGTAAAGGAACACCCAAATGGATTGCCATACTCTTCCAATCATCTTTAATAAATACCAGAAGTAGGACAATCCAGAATCCAAAATAAATGAGACTATCCCATGCGTTGGTCATGTACATAATAGACAGTAAAAAGCCTAAAAATACGAGAAAATAAACATGCTGGCGTTGCAATTTTTGATTTATATAGTCTTTGACATAGATAAAGGCAAGGCCAACAAAAAGAAGTACATTTGGAATATCTAAAACATGCCCATGCAGGTCAGAAACAATAAATGAATAGATAGGGAATTCATGGATAGTATGATAAATAAAGCGTGTTGCATTTGGATACCAATAGCTATTTGGAAATGTGAATGGACTAAATACTAATTGCCACAGTGGGACTGGGTTCTCATTCGGATAGGCCACGAAAAACGCATAGAGACTGTGTAAGTTTCCTCCACAGGCGACAAGAAATCCCCCAATGAGTCCGGCAATAGTACTTGCTATCGCAAGCGAACGGGCCATGGTCTTGCCACTGAGAACAAGTCGTGTGAGATTCGTGACCAGAGAAAATGAGAGAGTAAACGTGAATGAGAAAAGAGTCGCGAGCATGAGGTTATAGGTGATGGCACTATCTAAAAATGATAGTTTTGTGATTACAGCAGTAGTGAGGTGTCCGAAATAGTAGTAATTGATTGGCAACGGTGCATACCACATGTCTTTAGGGGGAAAGTATGTCGTTCTAAGAATGGTATTTAAGAATCCAAAGTCCATATATTTTTCTAGCCCAAAAATGTCTGGCTGGAAGCTCCTTACCTGTGCCCAAACACAAAGAAGTGCAAAAAAGAGGATTTCCTCTCCAAGAAAAACGCGGATGTCTTTTGATGTAATACGTTTATCCCAATATAGGAGATTGATTGCAAGAAGAAAGCCCATCACGCCTATAATAGTGTAATGAGTAAACGGGAGTAGATGAAAAATTCCAAGAATAAAGACAAGAAAACTTGTTGTGGTGAGCGAAAAAACCTTTGCAAAAAGGTACCCTTTGTCAAAAAAAGAGGCAAAGACACGTGTTGTAATGGGGATGAAAATGATCCCACTGATAAAAAGCCAAAACCACCAGATAATAAGTGATTGAAAGTCAATCTGTGTCATAGTGATAGTATATCTTATCTCTTATTTGCTATATCTTGAATATCTGTTGTTGCAAAGAGATTAGGGAGTATTTTTTTATTCTCAGTATGGTTGTACCAGAAAAAGAGCGTCTGCGGATTTTTGTGTGCCAGATAGGTTACTAGGGCAAGATCATCATCAATATACCGTTCAATTTTTTTCTTTTTTATCATCATGTCTTTAAAAAAGTGTGGTTGCTCGTTTTCGAAGTTAAAGAAAAGTTCGGTGAACACATCAGTGAGCCCATACTTTTTTGCAAGGGCATGTGTTTGACGTTTTAAAAATCCGAACCTGCTTGAGATGAGATAAAGCTCATGCTTATTCTCATTGTGCAGTTTTTGAAGAAAGGACAGGTTTCTTTTAATTGGAAGTCGAAGGAAAGGAAGGTGTAATAGTTGTCTACCTTTTTGCTCAATCTTACCTGGAATGCGATACCTGAGTGTTGTATGATCTTTCTCTTTATAAAATGTGTCAAACACCCATTCGGGAACTACAGGTGGATAGTGAATAATGACGTTATCCAGGTCAAATCCGAGTCTCATGGTAACAATCTCTCGATCACATCGAGGATTCCGAAGTTCCATCCAACTCGATGGGTCATACCTTTCCTGTTTTTGATTTCCTCACGATGTTTGGCATACCAGTCGTATGACTCAATGAGCAAGTCTTTATCAGATTTTTGTGCTTTCCAGCCAAGTAGCTTTTCGGCTTTTTCTGTTGAAACGTAAGAATCTACCGGTAAGGTTCTGTAGTGCCATTCTGCAATAGGAGAGAGGTTCAGTTTATCAAAGAGCGCCAATATAATCTGAGATGGCTTAACAGGGAGACCAAGTATTCTTGATTTTGATTTCGCAAATTTGATTGTGGCACCAAGGTCTTCATTCCATGTCCCAAAGTTCTTTGCACCAATATTAAATGTCTCTCCATGAACTTTTGCTGTCAGTGCTTTAAGGATTGCATCTGCAATGTCTCCAACCCAGAGAAGCTGGTATTTATTATTCCCATCGCCTAAAATGACCACTGGTTTCCCTGTATAGATGGCGTCAAACCAGATTTGAAACACACCAAGTCTCTCCACTCCCAGAAATGTCTTTGGGCGAATGATATTACATTGCAGCCCTTCTTTTTCGTATGCACGACAAAGGTTCTCTCCTGCGATTTTAGATTCACCATAATACCCAATTGGATCAAGTGGAGCTTCTTCAGTTTCTGGCCATACTTTTGGTACGCCATAGACGGCAGTAGAAGAGATATAAACAAGGCGCTTTATCTTTTGTTTTTTTGCTGCAAGCAATACTTTCTCAGTCCCATAAATGTTGGTGCTGAATATTTTTTCTTTGGTTCTTTGAATTGGGAGGGCTGCTGCCGCATGGACAACATAATCAATCCCTTTCAGTGCTTTTGTGATGCTTTCTTGATCTCTTACGTCTGCTTGGACGACAGTCACTTTGTCTTTGAGATCTTCTGCGGTGAGAGGGGCTATATCATACAACGTGACATCATATCCTTGTTTGAGGGCCAGACGAGCAACGTGGCAGCCCAGGAAGCCGGTGCCGCCAGTAATCAGAAGTTTCTTCATCATACTTATTGTACTATCTCTCCTATTTCGAATGCAATTGATTTATTGGGGTAGTAAACAGTATGTTCTAGTTTGAAGTGGTATTGTGGATGCTTGCTCAGATAATCTGGAGTAAGTGCAAAAAGCTGTTTTGTCCCCAGAATCTGTTTGTCCTCGACCTGTCCAATACTGCATTGAGGACACCCTTGTGGCGCATAGAATTTAAGAAAAATACTAGGTGCATTGAATTCAGGCTGGAGAACAAGGTCATGATACTCATGTTGATGAGCAACAAAATACGTCATGACGTCCCTTGCTCCATATTGCCAGCCCCAGAAATCTGAAGAGTAGGCGTTATAGTGGGTAACATAGGCCTGTGTGTAGGTGAAAACTGAAAGAATAATAGCTATCCCGGTGAGAACAATAACTCCGTCTGAAAAGTATTGCCTGACTGCTTGAAGTCGTCTTATGAGGTGCACCATTCCCATTGCTGTGAGAATTTGCAAAGGAATAACCCCAATGATCGATCGTGTTGCTTGAGGGGTGTTATCCAAGGTAAACATGCTTCCCAGGGGATACAGGAGCAGCCAAAGCAGAAGAAAGATTCCTGACTTTGTTGGTTTCCTGATTATTTCGATAACAGCCCAAAGGATAAATGGTAGTTGGATAAAAAATAGTTCTCCAAAGCCTTTTACTGAGTGCCTAGTGATAAATTGCCCTGGCATATCAATATCACCTTTGAGAAAGAGAAAGTCGGCTGAGAAATGCTGGAAATAACTTGATGCAATATGCTCAAGAGTCGTCCCTGTTGTTGGTGGATGGGCAAAGATACTTACTTGATTCCACCTTGCCAGCCCGGAATCGGAGAAGAAATTCTGAAAGAAAGGTAAGAGTATGTACCCAAGGAGAATTGCACCAAAAATAACATGTTTGTAATGTGTACGCAGAAAGGTTCGATACATAATAAGAAGCCCTATCCCAAGTGCTGGAATAAACAGTCTTGCAGGAAAGTAACTATAGAAAGCGAGTGCAAAACAGAGAATTGAAGGGAAAAGAAATCGTATGTTTCTTTGTGCGCGCAGGAATAGATAACTTGCGAGTGTGGTGAAAAAGACATATGGCATTAATCCTTCAAGTGCTACCCTACTAAAATGGATATCCCAGGGGGAGATAGCCAGTGAAAACATTGCTAGAAACGCTAGCATCTCTTTATTTTTGTCTGTGTGAAAAAGTTCTCTGGTTAATAAGAAAATGGCAATAAGCCCAAGCGTACCATAGAGGGCAGAAGGGAGCCTGGTGGCAAACTCGTTTAACCCGAAAACAGCAATGCTTGGGACCGTGCTGTATATTTCAATTGGGCCTTTATATTCACCAAAAGCCCTAAAGAAAACTGGGAAAACAGTACCAAACTCATCCTTCCCTTGGGTGAGGATGGTGTAGGCATTATATCCGATAGATGCTTCATCACAAAAAAACCCTGCTGGGATCGCGCCGAGTTTATAGAAACGAAGAGAAACTCCAATCAAGAGAATGCCTAAGAATATGAGGCTTGCTGCAAAGATTTGTATGTGCTTTTTCATATTAGAATCTTTTAAAAATCATTACTTTCGGATGATCGTATACGGTAAATGATTCATCCGCACTTTGATCATAGATGGGAATATTGAGAACGGGAATAGTTGGGTATGAGCTGAACTCAGCAACTTCGTGAAACCCTAATTCACCTGAGAATAGTTTGTGATAGTACTCGGCGGTTGTTGGATAACAACGATACGCAGGGACATTGTCACATTTCGTAAGCTTTTGTAACGGCACATAAAGCCTGTTGGAGGCGAGAATGATATAACTACTCTGTGCAACTTGTGCATTAATCTCTGTCCATTTCTGCGTACTTTCAGGATCATATAGTTTTAATGTTTGGGTTGTGTACATACTGTTATCTCCCAGTGGGAGGCTGTCATCCCAGTGTTCAACCGCAATAGTAGTGCCATGAGGGATATTGGTATAGATCCATTGGGTGGCAGTTACTCGTGTATGTGGACGGGTGTATATAGCAAAAAAGGTAATGAGCCAGAGAAGCATACTTGAAAGAAATAGTATTGTTGTTGGGATTGAAATAATGAATTTTTCTTCGTGTAATATTTTTGCAATATCTGTGAGAATATATCCAATAAGTAGTGCAAAGAATGGGTATAGTGGCGCCATATATCTGATCCACCCTACCGCAAATTTCCCTACGACAAGAAAATAACTAATGATAAATACGGCAACGATCAGTTCTTGCGCCCAATGAAATTGTTTTTCTTTATGCCAGACTACACGGATGAAGGAGAGTAATCCAAACATCAAAAGAATACCCATGACAGGTCCAAGTCCCCAGAGGAAGATTTGTTTAGCTTCATAGAAGTAGGGAATGATATGTACATATTGTAGTGTGTAGGGGAAAATGAAAGGATTATAAGTCATTGCCGATTGCTCCAGTGTTTGTGCCCAGAATGTTTTAAAATCTATAAGCGCGTAAGGTTCACATACAATAAATGTAATTCCGGTAAAAAAGACCATAAGTAATCCATCGGTAAAAAGGGATTTTATGAACTTTTTAGCATAGGGAGACCAGGTCTCAATGCGATGGGGTCTTTTTATAAATACAAGAAGAAAATCTGCAGACAAGGTCATACTCATAGCTGCAACGAGTGCAATGGCACTTGTTTTTGTGGCTAATGCAGCTCCAAAAACAATACCAATAAGTATCGCTCGTAGTGGGGTTGGTCTCTCATACCAGCGCAAAAGTAAGAAAATGGTGGCGGTCATCAGACACGTGAGTGGAATATCTACTGCATAGAAATGACTTAATTGCACTGGCAACACACTAATACAGTAGGCAAAAGCGCCTAAAAGTCCGAGGGCACTATTTTTCAATTTTCTTCCGATGAGAAAAATAAGAAAAATGGTTACCGTATCCGCAAGGGCAGAAAGGTATCTCCCCAGTATCGTAATGCCATCATACCCTTGAAGATATGTATTTTGGGTAAGCACACTAATACCCTTTAATGCATAGATGGGCAAGCTCCCATAGGCAAAAAAATGAGGATTGAGAGGAGAGTCAGTTGAAAGAAAGTCAGCAACAGAGAGTGGTAGCGTGAGTGGCAGCGCATAAAGGACGATTGCCCGTTCATCAGGGTGAAGGTGATAGCCACCATCCCAGTTCACATTGTACGTGCGTAAGAAAAACCCTAATGAGAGAATACAAAAAAGCAAAAAAGGTACGAGTTTTTTATGTTGCATACAAATTATGTTCGTTTAAAAATAAAAACTACTGGTCTGTCAAACACGGTTGCCGTTTCTTCAAACCACAAAGGATCTCCCCAGTAGGTAAGCTTGCACAACAGGTCACAAGGAGTTTGATACACCAGGGTGAAAGCTCCGCTCGTTTCAAATAAGCTTTGATAAAGAGGAGATGTAACTGGGAAAAGCTGAGGACTTGAAAGTCGTGCCTTCATGATGCGCTGGCTTGGAAGAATAAATACATCAGCGTTTTGAAATACACTTTTTACTTTTGCAGCTGCTGTCTGGTCTGTGTCAGCGCCATACATGTCAGGGAGTTGGATATGTGGGAAATACACATTAAAAGGGATAATACCTAGGTCATATGGCTCTCCCATGACGATGTTAGGATTTAAGAGATGTGTATTGGCCCATGCTGCGGCACTCACTCGTGTGTCTGGAGAGAAAAACACGGTTTTTGTATAAGCAACTGACCAAAGCATGCTCCCTGCAAGAAGAGAGAAGAGGCAGACACGCATGAGTATTTTGTGTGAAGTTGCTGACAGTGTCTGCATACACCAGGCAATAAGAAGATACATAAATGGAAGTAGTGGCATCATATACCTGGTCCATTTCACAAAAAGAAACGCATTACTGAAAAATAAAAAGAAAATAAAACTCACAAGAAGGAGGAGACGATAGTCTGCTTTTCTCGTGCGCAGTGACCAAAAGAGGACATAAAAGAGAGAGAAAATGCCAGCAGCATATCCAACTGGATTTAAAAGGAAGGGAAGCACATGCATGAGCTGGTAAATGCCAGGGGTGGTTTGAAGAAATCCTTGGGTGTAAAAAACAGGGAGTGTGCCTAACGCAACAGAAGACTCATAGTGAATTGAGTCAAGAAATTCCTTCGTGTCCAGAAGAACAAAAGGATTGGTAAGCGCATAGATCCCTCCACTAATGAGCAAAGTAAGAAAAAAGTGTAAGAGATGTTCTTGTTTGGGGGATGTGAAATAGCGGACTAAAAAAAGAAGGAATGGGAAGAGTAAAAAGGGCAGATATGAAACTTTTGTCCCAACCAATAATCCAAGCAGTACGGCCATCCAAAAGGTATGTTGCGCTGAGTTCTTTTTGATGCACCCAGCAAAAAAATAAAAAAACCACACCATAAGAAAGCACTGCCACATCTCAAACGTGCCGAAGTGAGCAAACTGTATGGCGCCGATACTAAATGTCCAAAGGGTAGCAGCAATACGTGCTGCAGATATCCCCCAAAACTTCTTGCTTATAATATAAAGACTTATTAGTGTACCAATACTCAAGAGCGCTGAGATGGTTCTGAGCATAAAGAGTGCTTGGTCAAACGTAAGAGATGTCTCACGGAACTTTGCAATGGCGAGACCCAGAAAAAAAGTTATATACATTGGCATTGACCCATAGGCAAAAAAATGAGGATTTAATTGGGTCGGGAAATTAAGCTGAGTGATACTATAAATGATATTCCTCTCGTCTGGATGAAAGAAAAAAGGTGCCCCCCATAATAAATTTACAAATGAAAGAAATGCGCAGACAATAACTAAGAGTATTATTATTTTAGAGGGCATGCTCACATGGATCATATTATCTTCTATTGTACAATGTTACGCACAACAATTGAACAAAGAGTTATGAAGCACTTACCAACCCAGCGACCTTCTCCCCTAACTCAACAGCATAGTTAGTCCCACGATCCCATGGATATACTTGTTGCATGTTTGCAAGATAGACATGGTTGATTGGGGTTGGCAGTGGAGGAATTTGTTCTGAGTAGTGAACAGGGATGATAGGTTGTGCGAAAGGTACGGCATATGTTTTTACGTCTATAACATTCTTCTCATACCCTGGATGAATTTTTTGGAGATATGGATCAAACTCTTTCATAAGCGCTTTCTCGGAGAGCGAGAAGTAAGGATGATCTTTGGCAAGATAATTGCCAAGATAGACAATCGTTTCATTATTGTAGTGGCTCTTCCCCATAAAGTGGGTATGTTCAACAATTGCAAGAAGTGGGGCCTTACTGTCACATACATTAAGCCAATAGATGTTATCAGGTAGAAAATCTTTCTTCATGCGCACAATTGCGACCAGTGCTCCCAAGGACTCAAGATTTTGCAGTTTTTTAACATATTGTGATGGCAGTTGTGGTGCCATTTTGGCAAAGACACCAGAAGGGAGTGTCACAATAACACGATCAAAAACTCCTTCTTTACCAACGGTTACTTTCCCGGCTTTCTCGGTAATGGAATCAACTGTCGTGTTGTACACAATCGTTCCTCCCTTTTGTTTAATCGTGTCAGCGAGTTTCTCGGCAAACGCTAAAAATCCGCCTTCAGGATAGGCAAGTGAGGTGGTCCTTTTTGTTACACGTGCCCAAAACCAAGCAAGAGAGATTTTGGGGACAAAAGAACGAAACTTACCTATCAGAAGTGGTTCCCAAATCATTTTATATGCTCTTTCTCCCATGGTCATTGAAAGATATGATGCTGCTGTCACACTCTCTAGTGGTTTCCAAAATGGATTGTATCGAAGAAGGGCAAGAGAAATACCCATGCGCAGCCTGTCAAGGAGAGGGAGTTTGTTAAATGTGAGAAGCGTTAACGGGGAGTCGAGTTGCTGCATAGTGCCATTGATATATGAGGATGTATTTGGCCTTTTGATAAGAACTGGTGCACCAATCTCGTGTGCCAAATTGATAACGGCAGCATCGTTGGTGAACCAGTGGTGATAAAAGTACTCTAACGTCCAATCCCATTCTTTCTCTTTATATCCAAGCGCAAGGCCACCAGGAGCACTGTCACGCTCAAAGATGGTAACATTGTGTCCTTCTTGCAAGAGCTTATATGCAGCGCTTAGTCCTGTGAATCCTGCTCCGATAATGGCGATTTTCATACTCCTTATAATACTGAAAACATGAAGAGTAAGCTACCAGTAATTACGACACCTACGCCAATAAGCCCAACCATGAATGTGTTTTCTGGCCCCGTGCTTGGAAGTCCTGTCGGCTTGAGTGTTGGACTGGTACTGCGAGTTGGGCTAAGAACAATAGTTGGGGAGGTCGATGCGGCAGGTGTCGTCGTTATCGCTGCTGTTGGTACAGGCGTATCGGTTGGGGTAAGTGATGGAGCCAGGGTTGCAGACGGCGTTGCTGTTTGGTTTACCTGTGTCCCTGCGGCATACACGGTAAAGTGATTGGTGATGGCACGAATAATCCCCGAGGCATCTTTCGTAGTTATGGTAATTGTGTGGTCCCCAGGGGTAAGTTGTTGATTTGGTCGATAGCTCCAGTTTCCAAGAGCATCTGCTGAGACGGATGCAGAAATTGCTTGATCAGAGTGAATCTCAATTTGCACTGATGAGTTTGGGAGAGCAGTCCCTTTAAAGACTGGTTGTTGATCTGTATAGGTTGCATTCTCCTTAGGAGAGGTGATTTGCACGGTTATATTTGTATCGATATTGGTGACAAATTGTGGGAACTTCGCTGCAAACGCACTTGCGGCACTTGATGCAACTGGCTCAACACTCGTTGTGAAATCATAGTTATTCCCAAGAGTTATTTGTGGGACAACGGCATTGCTAAAGTTGGTGAGTACTTGAGAAGTGCTTGTTGGTCCATAAAATTGAAGTTGTATAGCGGAATTTGATGCTAACGGTACATATTGCGTTAAGTCGCTGGAACGCAAGGTGTTCGTTGGGATTGCATAGGTTCCGGTAGTCTTGACGAGTGTTGAAAGGATTTGCCCATTTGGGCTAGACATCAGGACGTAACTATCTGTTGGTTTTGTCCCATCTGGCAGAATGAGAGTCCCTGATACTGCTGCTTGAGTGAGTGGTTGATCAGAAATGGTTGGCCCTGTCGTCGCAGTAAATGGTGAATTCTGGTTGAGGAAGGTATTCTCGCCAGAGGTGATGGAGAAGGTATAGTGTGTTAATGGTCTGAGTCCACGTGCTGTGATACTGTGTAGCTGGTAGGAGAGCGGCTTACCTGTGGCCTGATCGCGATCATCCAGTACGACGTGGGTTGCGCCTGTTTCATCTACCAAAGAAATTGTACCTATGACTGATGCTTCAGTGCGGTAGACAACCGTAAAGCTCTCGTCGGTAACGTTGGTAACTTGAAAATCATGTGGCTGGTTGCTTGGCGCAGCTCCCGAGAAAAGCTTAACTCCTGTTTGGACCAAGAATGTTGTCCCTGCAAGGCCACCAATGATCAACAGAAGTCCCAAGAATCCTGGTATTTTTTTCTCCCACGTGCTTATTGTGCTCATTATTTTGTCCCTCCTGGCGTTGGTGTTGCGGATGAAGTTGACAGTGGTGTTGGCGTAGCAGAAACACTTGCAATAAAAACAAGTACGGGGGTTGGGGTTGGCACTGCTGTGGGTGCCGCGGCAGTAGTTGGCGCTACGAGTATTTGTATTGGTGTTACTGCGAGCCTGCTAGAAAGCGTATTCATGGTTTTGGTATCAAAAGTTCCGTTGATTGGGATAACTTGTTCATTGACTGTTTCACTAATAGTTGATGTAGTAAGGCGTTGCATAATACTGAAAATAATCCATGCTATAACTAGTATAACGGTCGCTGCAAGGACAAAGATAAGATCATTTCGTTTCATAAACTTTTTTGTGCGTACGCTCTTCCTTTTATTGTAGCGCGAAAATTCCCTTTTGGTTGTGAGGAGAAAGAAAGGCTATCGATAGTGATCACTCGAGAGAGGTTAGTCATGTCTTTCATAAAAAGAATAGTACTTGGATAGGTCCCTTCCACGTTCATGCTAAATACAAATGAGAGTGGCTTATCATTCTGAGATTGAGAGAATTCAACTGGGAAGATTTGTAGATACGTGAGAGAGATATTATCTCTTTTTGCCAGCCCTTGTAATAGTCCGGCAACACCTAACGTATCAGGGGAGTCAGGGATTGCCTGAAGAGCGAGAGGGAGACTAGTTTGGATAGTTGGATAGGCTTTTTGGAGGGAAAAAATGGATGCGATCTTGGTATCAAGTTGCTGGCTCACTGTTTGCTCATCACTTAATTGTTTTTGCAGTTCAGCAATAGTAGATAGGGTTGGGTTAATTGCAAAAAGTCCGAAGCCAGCACATGCCACGAGGGTAAAGGCGAGTGTAGTAAATTTACCGACTCTTTCTTCACCAAATTTTGGAATAATTCTCCCAACCAGCGCACCGGCTGGGATCCTATTAAATACAGATGACGTATTTGTGCTCATAAAATTGGTGCAATATTTTTTTGTGTAAGAGAAACAACTACGTTAACAATCCCAAGAGAGGGCTTATCGTCAATTTTATCAACACTTGTTGTCATCGTATCTGTTAAGTTACGCAGTTTATCGACAAATTGAGAGGCGCTTATCGCAGAGGTAAATTGCACATCTATACGGGTTGTCCCACCGGTCATGCTTAAGCTGTTGAGTGTAGCTGATTCCGGGATTGCCTGTAAAATTGCCTGTATTCGACTTTGCATTTGTGTATTCACTCCTTCAGCTTTTTGGATAAGCTGGAGACGGGTCTGAACATTGCGATATTTCTGCTCTTGTTGATTCATTGCAGCAACCAATGCCAATTTTTGCTTTACCTGGTCCTTGGTATCGACAATTTGTTTATCAAGGCTAAATCGATACCCAAATGCAACCAGTGCAACCAGTTCGGTTAGGACAACAAGTACTCTTCCAATAGTGACAGCCCACGCTAAGGTTTTATCAATAAGTTGGATTTTTCTTCCACGATATAAATTTACCTGGTTTTCAGGGTTTGGCATATATTTAGTCTACGTGGTGGGAAATATATTGTCAAAAGAAGAGGAGGATATTATTTACTCTTTGTCCCAAGGAGTTTTGAGATTGCAGATTTGATACGTGCTGCCTTATTCTTATGGATGAGATGACGCTTTGCTGCTTTATCTGCAGCCTTATATGCTAGAGAGACATTTTCTGGGGTTGGATGAGTTGTTGATTCTTTTAAGGCCTTTTTCAAGGTTGTCTTAATCGAACGATTTGCAACTGTTCGCTTGACATCTTTACGTAATTTTTTCTGCGCTGATTTAATGATTGGCATAATAAGATTGTAGCATGTTATACTGTAAATCACAATATGTCTACTGCTGCATTACTGAAAAAAGGGTTATCACTTCTTCTCAAAAGGCAGACAAATATTCTCTCTGCGGCCCTTGTTATCATGATGACCGTTGTGTTGTCTCAAGTGCTTGGATTAGTGAGGCAAAGACTGTTAGTCGGAGAATTTGGCGCTTCCAACATCCTTGGCGTTTATCTTGCTTCCTCACGTCTGCCGGATCTCCTTTTTCAAGTAATCATCGCCGGAGGCCTCTCATCAGCATTCATCCCAGTATTCTCTGATTTCCTTGTGGCACAGAAAAAAGAAGAGGGCTTTAAATTTGCTTCCTCTCTTCTAATATTGTTGTCACTCTCATTTATAGGTATCGCAAGTGTATTCTTTATATTCTCGCAGTTCTTTGCATCTTTGATTGCACCTGGATTCTCACATTCAGAGATAGTCCTCATGGGTGAGTTGATGCGCATTATCTTCTTTGGAGAAGTTCTGTTTATGCTTGGGTGTTTTTTTGCAGCACTCTTGCAGTCATTTGATCACTTTCTCATCCCAGGTATCGCGGCAGCTACCTATAACTTAGGGATCATTCTTGGTATTCTCTTCTTGAGTCCGTTCTTTGGAATTTTCTCAGCTGCGTATGGTGTCCTTTTGGGTGGTGTTTTCTTTATCTTGGTACAAGTGCCACTGCTATGGCGCGTTGGGTATCGATTTTCTTTTGTTATTGATATTGGCAGTAGTGCCATAAAGAAAATATTCTCACTCATGTGGCCACGAACGATCTCTCTGGGTATTTTTCAACTGGGCAGCTTGCTGACGGTAACACTGATTTCCTTTCTTGCTGATCCAGGAAGAAAATACGTGATTTTTGACTATGCTCAAACATTGGCTTTTGCGCCTGTTGGGTTATTTGGTCAGACGATGGCCCAGGCAGCTTTCCCGGTTCTTTCTAGAGAGAGAAACAAGCCAGATGAGTTTCGCCAAACTTTTTTAACGAGTTTTTACCAGCTTTTTTATCTGGTAATGCCTTTTTCAGTGCTTTTTATCGTGCTTCGCATTCCGGTCATTAGGCTTATTTATGGAGCAGAGCAGTTTGACTGGAGTGCAACGGTGTTGACCAGTAGGCTTTTGGCTTTGTTTACTCTCGGACTTTTTGCGCAAGCGTTGACCTATCTTGTTGGTAGAGCATTTTATGCCATGTATGACACCAAAACACCACTACTCATTGGTGGACTGAGTACTATTGTTATGCTGGTGGGTAGCTTTTTTGCTATCGTGACGTTCCATTTTGATATTCAGAGCCTTGCCCTTATTTATTCACTCGCAAGCATGCTACAGCTCTTCCTGTTGGTTTATCTATTGCAGAAAAAAACTGGAAGATTTCTTGATCTTGATTTCTTTCTCTCTGTGGGTAAGATTTTGATAGCAACACTTTGTATGGGTGTTGCATTGTATGTTCCAATCAAGCTACTTGATAAACTTGTGTTTGATACGACCCACACTATTAATTTAATTATTCTCACAGGTATCTCAAGTATTTTGGGTATGGCAATGTATTTATTCCTCACATGGCTTCTTCGAGTGAAAGAGGCAGGGATGTTCCTCATTCTCTTTAAAAAGCTTGGTAATTGGCAGTCAATCTTGTCGACCAGCGATGAGCTTTTAAGTACCCCATCCAAACAACAGAGTTAGACCTATTTGCCTACCGATACCCACTTCTCGTATACTACGGCCATATGACATCCCAACAAACCATACGTAATTTTGCCATTATTGCCCATATTGACCATGGTAAATCGACCCTCTCAGATCGTTTTTTGGAACTGACAGGCACAATTGAGCACGACAAACTGGTTAGGCAAGAGCAGTTTTTAGACCAAAATCCCATTTCCAGAGAACGTGGGATTACTATTAAACTGGCTCCGGTGCGCATGAAGTATCGCTATCATGAGAGTGAATACGCACTTAATCTGATTGATACGCCAGGTCACGTGGATTTTTCATACGAAGTATCTCGTACTTTGGCTGCGTGTGAAGGGGCAATCCTATTGGTCGATGCCACGAAAGGGGTACAGGCACAAACTGTAGCCCACTTGAGAGAAGCCAGAAAACAAAATCTTGTTATTATTCCTGCTATCAACAAGATCGATGCCCCGATGGCAATGCCAGAAAAGACAGTGAAGCAACTTGAACTGCTCGGCTTTGCAAAAGAGCAGATGAGCTTTATTTCAGCTCGAACTGGTGAAGGCGTGCAGGATCTTTTAAACAGAGTAGTTGATCAGCTGCCAGCGCCAATAGGAGTAGAGCAGAACAGTCTTCGGGCACTCGTTTTTGATGCGGTGTATGACGAGCATCGTGGTGTCATCGCCTTTGTACGTATTGTAGATGGCAGTTTAAAAACAGGGGACAGCATCCGTTTTATGCAGAGTGATGAAAGAACAAACGTTCTGGATTGTGGTATTTTTACTCCAAGTCTTCTCACACAAGGGCAGTTGACCACCGGAGCTATTGGATATGTTGTTACTGGAATTAAAGATATTAGAAAAGCGAGGGTAGGAGATACTATCACTGTCTTTGGCCCGCAAGCAGCGAGTGAACCACTCCCTGGATATAGCACCCCGAAACCAATGGTGTTTTTTGGGATTTATCCTCGCAGTACTGATGAATTATTGCTTCTAAGGCAATCAATTGAAAAACTTGCGCTTATGGATGCATCGATTACGTATCACGAAGAATATTCATCTTTCCTTGGGAGTGGGTTCCGTGTCGGATTTTTAGGTTTGCTGCATGCAGATATTTTCAAGCAACGTTTAGTAAGAGAGTTTCATGTAGATCCATTATTTACGCTCCCTCAAGTGCTCTATGAAAAAAATGCAGAAGGTAATTTTGAAGAGCCATTTATGCGACTGACTATATTAGTCCCGACCGACTATGTGGGCGGTGTGATGACGGTGTGTCAGAAAAAACGTGGGGAGCTAACAGGCATGGAATATCAGGATACGAACGTGACTCTTACGTATGAGATGCCATATGCGTCCTTTCTCAAAGGATTATCACCGGACTTAAAATCAGTCTCCGCGGGATATGCGAGTATTGATTACGAAACGATTGGTTATCGAACCGCTGACCTTGTCCCACTTGAAGTGCGAGTAAACGATGTCCCTGTTGATGTATTGTCGGAGTATGCGTATCGGGATGAAGCAGAATATCTTGGGCGTGAAAAAGTAGCCAAGCTCAAAGAAGCGCTTCCTCGCCAGCAGATTAGACAAATCCTCCAGTGTGCAATTTATGGGAAAATTGTTGCGCGTGAAGATATTCCACCCTACCGTAAAGACGTGTTAGCCAAGATGAGTGGAGGAGATAGAACACGAAAAGACAAACTTTTGGAAGCGCAGAAAAAAGGCAAAAAGAAGATGCAGACAATTTCAAAGATTGATATTCCACAGGAAGCATTATTTGGATTGTTAAATACTTAAAGCGCTAAAAGAAGAATACCTCCAACTGTTATAAGTGCTCCGACAATTCCAGTTCCAATAATAATCTCAGATGGTCCGGTACTCGGAAGTTGTTTGGTCCCTGTTGGAGACGGGGTTGCAACTGATTTTGTCGGTGTCGCTGACGTCGACGAGGATGGCGTAACGGTTACACCACCGCCAGTACCACCACCAGTACCTCCACCCGTTCCTCCGCCACCGCTTGTGGGTTGTGTTGGGACTGGTGTCTCAGTTGGTGTTGGTGCACCGGTTGGTCCTGGTGTCGGAGTTGGGACAGGGAGAATTGTAATGCTTGCATCATTTGCACTAGCGAGTACATTCTCTGCAGGTTGATCAGAACTTGCGATAGAGAGAATTTGGGTATTACTCTGATCAAATCGCAGAATTGGTGTGAGATTAGTATCTGTTGGCGAGGCTGCGGTGAAGTTAAGGTTGCCAATCAGGATCTGACTTGAACCAGTGAGTGGTCGTCCGGTTGCGCCGATAGACATAGTGACCTTTACTTCACAGATATTTGACTGGCATGAGACCGTTGGGCCATCAAGAGTGGTAGGAAGTTGTGCTTGATAATCCGTCAAGACTGATGCAGAACTTGCTACCGATAGCTTGTCACTATCATAGGTAATGCCTAATCGAACAAAAGAAACAACGTTGTTGTTTGGCGTTACATAGATCCCTACACGCACAGTATCACCCACATAAAACTGCTTCGTTAGTCCAAAAGAGAGAGTAGTAGATTTGGCAGCACCAATTTGACGCGACGTCTGTTGTTGCAAGAACATAATAGTGACGGGGACGGCAAGAAGTACTAGGAGGAATCCACCAAGCAAAAATAGTCTACCACGTGACATACATCCATCGTATGAGATATATATAGTACTGTCAAGGAAGTGAGGCCGTTTTGAAACTTAATAGAAAAGAGACTGAGGGTAGTTGACCTCAAAATCTCTTTTGAGTATAATTTGAGCAGTCTTCAATAAATTTTACTATGACTGTAACACCACTTTTTGATAATGTTTTAATTGAGCCGCTAGAGAGCGAAACTCAGACCGCATCTGGACTCTATTTGCCTGACAACGCTAAAGAAAAACCTCAGATGGGTAAAGTTGTCGCTGTTGGGAAAGGGAAAGTACATCCTGATGGGAAAGTAACTGCTATGGTCGTCACCGTTGGTCAGACTGTTGTGTACAAGCAGTGGGGTGGCACCGAGGTAAAAGTCGATGGAAAAGATATGAAACTGGTAAGTCAGGAGGATATCCTGGCAGTCGTTGCATAACATATGGCAAAACAAATTATTTACGGGCAAGAAGCACAACAAAAACTTATTGAGGGTGTGAATAAACTTGCGCAGGCAGTTGTCACTACTCTTGGACCAAAGGGACGTAATGTCGCCTTGGATAAAAAGTATGGTGGACCTCATGTCATTCATGATGGGGTGACTGTTGCCAAAGAAATCGAACTTCCAGACCCATTTGAGAATATGGGTGCTCAGATGGTTAAGCAGGCATCGTCAAAGACTGCAGACAATGCTGGTGATGGTACAACCACCGCGACACTTCTAGCCAAAGCAATTGTGAATGTTGGCTTTACTCATGTGACTGCCGGTGCCAATCCAATGATTCTCAAAAATGGTATAGAGAAAGCAGTAGAGGCGGTAGTTGCCGAAATTAAAAAGATGAGTACACCAGTGAAGGAAGATGAGATAGAAAAAGTAGCTACGGTATCAGCACAGGATGAAATGATAGGCAAGATGATTGCTGAGGTATTGAAAAAAGTTGGCAAGGACGGAGTGGTGACGGTAGAAGATGGTAAGGGAATGGAGTTTTTCACCGAATACAAAGAAGGTATGGAATTTGACAAAGGATATGTCTCAGGATATTTTGCAACCAATACTGACAAGATGGAGGCAGAAATTGATGATCCATATATTCTGATTACTGATCAAAAAGTTTCTAGTATGCAGGAACTGTTGCCTTTCTTGGAAAGCCTTATTAAGGTGAGTAAAAATCTCGTTATTATTGCTGATGATATTGATGGTGAAGCGCTCACTACATTAGTACTTAATAAACTCAAAGGAACTATCAATGCCCTCGCAATTAAAGCCCCTGGATTCGGTGATCGTCGCAAAGAAATGTTGCAAGATATAGCTATCCTCACTGGTGGTACCGTCATCTCTAATGACATAGGGCGTAAGCTCGATAGTGTCACGCTTGAGGACTGTGGAAGAGCTGACAAAGTGTGGGCAGATAAAGAAGCTACTCGTATTATCGGTGGTAAAGGTGATCAAAAAGCGATAGAAGCTCGCGTCGCGCAGATTAAGGGTGCCATGGAGAAGTCTACCTCTGATTTTGACAAAGAAAAACTGCAGGAGAGACTAGCTAAACTTTCAGGTGGAGTTGGCGTTATTAACGTTGGCGCTGCCACAGAAATTCAGATGAAAGAGCGCAAAGAGCGTGTCAACGACGCGGTTGCCGCCACAAAGGCAGCATTAGAAGAGGGAATTGTGCCTGGTGGTGGTGTCGCACTTCTGAAGGCTCGCAAGGTACTGCCAGCTTTGAAAGAAAAATTGACAGCTGATGATGAGAAGTTGGGCGTAGAGATTTTATATGATGCACTCGCAGAACCAATTAAAGGAATTGTTACTAACGCTGGTGTCGATCCTGAGATGGTGATTCGAACAGTAGAGGATAAAGAGCATGCAAAAGAGGAAGATTATGGCTACAATGTCATGACTAACCAGTTTGGTTCTATGCTCAAAGCTGGGGTTTTAGATCCAGCGAAGGTAACCCGAAGCGCTGTCCAAAATGCATCCAGTGTCGCCATGATGATTTTAACCACAGAATCATTGATTACTGATATTCCAGAGCCAAAAACACCAACTCCTGTCACGCCTGATATGGGTGGCATGGGGATGTACTAAATTATACCTGCTATACTTACTTCATGCCTCTGTGGTTACTTTTTACGCTGTTAAGTATCTTAGGTTGGTCCTTTGGTGAGTTTTTTGCCAAGAAGGGGTTTGATGATGTCACGCCTGTCTGGACAAATATCATCGCTTGCTGGCTGGGATTTTTGGTATATCTTCCGATTATTTTCATTTTTGGCAGGTCTTCACTGGTTCCGATAAATGGAGTAAATATTGTGTTCATTACTATCGCGTGCATATGCTATCTGAGTTATTTTTATGCTCTTTCTAAAGGCAAGCTTGCCCTTACTACAACAGTGCTTTCAACCTACCCTTTGGTGACCATCGTTTGTGCACAGCTTTTCTTGCATGAGCACGTCACCTTGCCTCAGACGATTGGTATTGGTCTTATTCTCGTAAGTGTCGTGGCACTTGGTATACAAGAGGCTTTACTCCAAAAAGAACGATTTGTCTGGGGGAACTGGCTTCTATGGGGATTTTTTGCTGCATTTCTCAACGGGATCGCAGACTTTCTTAATAAAGTGGTGATAAATCAAGTTGGCGCGTTTTCTCAGTCACTTGCATTTATTCTCATTATCCAGTTTGTATGTCTTGGGAATTACCTCTGGGACAAAAAGGGAAGGAAGCTTCCAAAATTGAACCTGAGACACCTCTTCCCGACACTTGTTGGAGGATTGCTTGTTGCTGCTGGCACTATGGCCATGCTTTTTGCCTTCCAATATGGACCGGCTACCGTCGTAGCTCCGGCAACTTCGGCATATGTTGTCGTCACGATCCTTTTGTCTTTTATTTTCTTGAAAGAGAAGGTAAGTTCTATACAGTTTTTGCTTATGGTGACGACCCTTTTAGGGGTGTTCTTACTAAGTCGATAACAAGCTTGTTTTCAGGCACAGTTATGCTATACTGGTGACGAATGAAAACCATAATCGCGCGAGTAAGAGAACATGCCCGTGACGTCCTCAAGGATTCTTCAGACATACTGACCTTGGATACAAAAGCAATTGATACCAATCTTATCCCACGACTTGAAGAGCTCCACAAGGTGTGGACAAAGCTTCCTTTTACCAGAGGCCATCGACCGTTTGACCAGGACCTTGGACTTGTCGTGTTTTACAACGTCATGAATTTTTGTTTTCAGGACCCAAAAACCAAACATGAATATACCTACACTACCCAAGCAGGGAAAAAGTTGACACGCTCAACAGCCTTTTTTGATGCTCTTTCCGAGGCACCTGTTGACTGGAACGATCCAAAAGCAGTGCGCCGCATAACTCTTGAGAAATGGATGAAATGGACACAGCAATCAGATAAGAATGTGTTATATATGGGCAAAGAGCGTCTAGAAAAGGCAATAGGATTTGCCAACTTTCTTATAGAAAAAGGATATCCATCAGTGGTTGCTTTTGTTGAGGCCGATCAACTGGATGCACAAAACATGATATATGCCTTTATCGAAAGTGGATACTACGGAGATGAGTTCCTAAAGCGTGCGCAGCTTACTATTCGTTCGATTAATGAAATTATGATTGCGCACAGGCACCTCCATATCAAAAGAGTGGAGCTTTTAACCTGTATGGCAGACTATCGTCTTCCACAGGTGTTTTATAATACCGGCGTTGTCCTTCTGTCTGATAGATTAAAGAAAAGACTGCAAAACCAAGAAGAAATTCTTGATGGAAGTTCCGAAGAGAAGGCACTTCGTGCAACAGTTATTGTTGTTGGTGAGTATATAGCTAAGAAAATGAATTTGCCCGAGGCAAGTATCGATAGGCTTTTATGGGAACTGTCTCAAGAGATGGCAAGTGAAGGGGAATTACCTATCCCACACATGCTTGTCGCTACTGATAAGTACTAAAGAATCACACTGTCATCTTCGTCTGTCCTGACATTTGGGATCACGTAAATATCTTGTCTAAAGTTATTCTCTCCAACAAATTCTGCCTCTCCTCGAAGCACTTTCTCATATGGCTCACAATGACTGCAGCCCCCGGTTTTACAGGTCAGTTTATTGAGTTTCCTCATCAACTGAATCTCCCTGGCAATTTTCATGATAGTCTCATGTGCTTGCTGTGGATCGGGAAGCGCTGTCTCAACCATCCCATCGGGAAGACTAAGATACCAATAACTTGCTTTTGTGACAGTACGTTTTTGGGTATTCATGACAAGAAGAAGATAGATTGGGAGTTGCAGTGAATCAACATTCTCCTGTTTTGTGCGATTAGTCTTAAAATCAATAATGTGGACGCTGTCACTTTCTCCCAAATATTCTAACCAGTCAATTTTCCCACAAAGAATGATGCCTTCGGTTTCTGAGATAAAGTAATGAGGAAGATCTTCTTTAATTTTCACAGACAGTTTCTTTAAGGGGCCTGGATTATTGAATACATTGGCGAGCATATCAATGCCTCTTTGTTTTGTTGTTTCTTCAAGGTCTTGGCTGAAAAATCCACCTTTTCGTCCACTCACTTTCTCCCACGCATGCTCGAATCTGGCCAACAGTGGCTCATCAAAGCGTTTCTCAACCGGGAGGACAGAAAGGGATTCCAGGACTTCGTGAATAGCTGTCCCAAGCGAGAGGCTTGGTGCGGTAATCTGTAATTTGTGTCCTGTTTTTGGATCTTTATAGACATCATGGAGGTAGTAGAGTCGTGGACACTTTAAGTAGTTAGAAATTGAACTATGAGAAAGCCAGAGAGCGCTAAATTTATCGATTGCCATGCCCCCAGTATAACATAGGGTAAGTGGTGGGCAAGTAGGGAGTTAGGGAACATTACACACAATACCTTTTTGTAGTTTGTGAATATTATAGGCGGCCGTAATACACAGGAGGAGTGTAGAAAGAAACATGATATCTGTATTGTGAGTGACAAAAAAAGTAGCCCCCGCAGAACTTCCCAGAAGTGCAATAAGAGAGAAACCGCATGAGGTACACCCGCTATTTACCAGAGCGAGCATACCAATCCCTCCGACAGACCAGGTCGTTTTACCGACCCTTTCAAGCTGCAAGATAACTTCAATAACAAGGGCAAGGTTAATACCAGTAAGAAGGGCAGTTACCCAGAAAAGGACTTCCCCAAAAAGATCATGGGGCATCCAGTGGCTCATTAGAATTTGAAAAATAACAGATGCTTTTACACTTAGAGTCGTGTGAAGTGTCAGTGCGTTAGTACTGATCCGCCAGGTAGCAATAACCGCAGCAAGAAAAACAAAAATGAAGCTTAATACACAAGCCATCACATAAAAACGAGTGGCTAACACAGTTGGGAGCTTCATGAGATAGTGTTTCATCCTCTGTAGAGTATCCCAAATCTGGACAGAGTACGTCAACGAGCGTACAATAAAAACATATGGCAAAGATCTTGTGCTTTGAGGCAGATTCATGGGAGCAAGAGGCGCTGACGCAAGGGTTAACAGGTCATGAGGTCGTATTTATTTCTGAGCCACTCAGTGTGGAAACTTCGCTGACACCAGAACAGCTTCAGGCTGAAGTCATCTGTACTTTTATCTACTCACAAATTACAAAAGAAGTTATAGAGAAATTCCCGCAACTCAAGCTTATCGTTACTCGTTCAACAGGCTTTGATCATATCGATCTCGCTGCTGCAAAAGAAAAAAATATCGTAGTGAGTAATGTCCCCAAGTATGGTATTCATACAGTTTCTGAACACACCTGGGCACTTTTGTTAGCATTGTCTCGTAAAATTATCCCATCAGTTGAACACACCAAGAAAGGAAATTTCTTACTTGAAGGGTTGGCTGGTGTTGACCTGTTTGGCAAGACTCTTGGGGTAGTTGGGACAGGAAATATTGGGGCTGTGGTTGCAGAATATGGGATTGCTTTTGGTATGAAAGTTGTTGCATACAACAGAAGTCCAAGACCAGAGTTGGTTGCAAAAGGAGTGCAGTATGTGACTTTTGAAGAGCTTTTGGGACAATCAGATTTTATCTCGTTCCATCTTCCTTTAACTGCTGAGACCAATCATCTGTTGAATATGCAAAATATGCATCTGGTGAAAAAAGGCGCATTTATTATCAATGCTTCTCGTGGGGCAGTTATCGAGACAGAAGCGCTTGTAGAGCTCTTGCAACAGAAAGTTGTTCGCGCGGCAGGCCTTGATGTACTGGAAGGTGAGTGTGAAATTCATGAAGAAAGAGAGCTCCTCTCAGAAAAGTTCCTTGCAAACTGTGATATGAAGACACAACTCCTGGATCATCAACTTCTCATGCGTGATGATGTCATTATTACGCCTCATAATGCATTCCATTCAGAGGAGAGTATTAAGGCAATCGCACAAACCTCAATAGAGGATATAACCAGCTTTTTGGCAGGTACACCTCAGAACCAGGTGGTGGTAGAGAAGTAACGTATGGAAAGCACACCGCAACAAGCAAGTCTTACCCATCTCTCCTTGGCGCTCATTCACGCGTTTAGTCAGAAATCTATTGAAAGTGATGAAGAGAAGATCACTGTTAATAGACTTGTCTCGGAAATTGCTTCTTGGTATGAAAAACTGCGCAATTCAATGGAGCTCTCTGACGACAGTGTTATATTGCGTAATGCCATTGAGCGCATTTTAAAACGAAGACTGCTTTTGGGGGGGACAGGTGAAAAGATTGCTGAACCGCTTCTTAGAGAGCTTATTTGGGCACGATATTTCCCTGATAATTCCTTGCCCGAGAGGTTAATCAATGAAGTAGCAGGAACGATTGATATCTTTTTGGACCTCAAGCATAAAACGCTTGAAAAGCACCACATCTCAGAAATCATGGTCAATGATTGGATTTTGAACTTACTCTCTTCACAAATTTCTCTGACCTTAGTTCCGAATAAAGAACGTCAGGCAATGAATAACTTTATGTACCACATCCTGTCTCAAGGGGTAGAGATAGAGGATGACACAGAGGAAACAAAAAATGTTCAAGTGTTCCTTGCAGTCAGACGATCCTTTGCAAAGGATGACCGGGCTTTTTTGCGATACTATTTATTCTTACAACTTTTCCCTGAGTTTGATAGGTCACACGTAGGAGAAGTGGCCGCAGCATTCCCAAAAGCAATAGCCGAAATTACCAGACAGCTAGAGTATCCATTAAAAGAAAAAATTCTTATCCGCGTGAAACGATTAACACCAATCTTTACGATTCTTTTTGATGTTTTGGAGAAATATCATGGCAAGATTACCCCCCTTCTCTCCCAACCTGATAGTTTTGCAAAAGCAGTTTTTGAAGCATGTGACGTTCGATATACAGAGATTAAAGCACGCGTACAACGCACTATTGTCAGAAGTATTATTTTCTTGATCTTAACTAAAGTCGCCTTTGCTTTTGCCATCGAGGGGACATATGACGTGTATATGTATGGATCGATCCAAATGAAAGAGCTGATCATCAATATCATTGCACCGCCGCTTCTGATGATTATTGCCAGCTTCTTTATCAAGACCCCTGGAACTGAAAATAGTCGTAAGATTCTTCAAAAAATTACTCAGGTACTTTTTGAAGAGAAGCCGCGACTATTACCAGTGCTGCGAATTCGCTTGAAGAGGCAGTCAAAAAATCCATTAATGACAACTATATTTGCTGTCCTTTGGCTTGCTACGTTTGGCTTGAGCTTTGGACTTATTCTTTGGGGACTTGATAAGTTAAACTTTAACCCGGTAAGCCAGATTGTATTCATCTTCTTTATCACGATTGTTTCATTCCTGGCCTATCGTATTATGATTATTGCAAGAAGTTACACCATTGAAGTGACGCAAGGTGTTCTGACCCCAATTGTCGACTTACTCTTTATTCCAGTCGTAAAGATCGGCATGCGCCTGACTGATGGTATTTCACAAATTAACCCATTTGTACTCTTGTTTGATTTCCTCATTGAGGCGCCGTTTAAGACAATCTTTGGATTTTTTGAGCAACTTTTCTCATACCTTCACACCAAGAGAGAAGAGCTCGAGTAACAGTTTGTATTACTTTGACCCCTTGATTAAATGTCTCTGTGAGGTGTACAACTAATACGCTATGGCATATAAAACAGTAACTGACGCCACCTTCCAATCAGACGTTCTCAAATCACCAACTCCAGTTGTCGTTGATTTCTGGGCTCCTTGGTGTGGCCCCTGCCGCATTGTTGGCCCTATCATTGAGCAGCTTGCTGAAGAATATGGTGACAAAGTTGTTGTCGCAAAAATTGATGTAGATGAAAATCCTCAAACTGCTTCTCAATACGGGGTCATGAGCATCCCAACAATTGCCTTCTTCAAAGGAGGACAACCAGTGAAAACAGTGATTGGCGCACAGCCAAAAGAAGTTCTCAAGAAAGCAATTGACGAATTGCTTGGTTAAGCTTCACAATACAGTCAGTATGTACGATATCCTTATTATTGGTTCTGGACCTTCTGGTTTAACTGCTGCCATTTATGCGACCCGTGCAGGCCTTAAGACATTGGTTATTGCTGGTGTCCCCTGGGGTGGTCAACTGCAATTGACGACAGAGGTAGAAAACTTCCCGGGATTTCCTGATGGCATTTTGGGGCCAGAGCTCATGAACAATATGCGCAAACAGGCAGAGAAGTTTGGAACAGAGTTTGTTGATGCGGCAATGGACCCTACTGATTTCTCAACTCAAAAAGGGACGTTTACTGTTACAGCAGATGGGAAGACATATCAGGGGAGAGCAGTGTTAATTGCAACCGGTGCCGATGCGAAGACAATTGGAGTAGACGGAGAGAAAGAGCTGACAGGACATGGTATTTCTTACTGTGCTACTTGTGATGGTGCCTTTTTCCGTAACAAAAATATTATTGTTGTGGGAGGCGGGGATAGTGCGATGGAAGAAGCACTGTTTTTAACAAACTTTGCATCTAGCGTAACGATAGTGCATAGAAGAGATGAATTTAAAGCGTCACAAATTATGCTCGAAAGAGCAAAACAGCACCCCAAGATTAAAATCCTCACAAACAAGCAAATCGTCAAAGTAGAAGGACAGGGGAGAGTTGAAGGGGTTGTACTAAAAGACACGGTAAGTGGGGTAGAGGAGCCTATGGCAATTGATGGCATTTTTGTAGCAATCGGACATCAACCAAATAGTAAGGTATTTCAAGGAGTTACGGTCAATGAAACAGGCTATGTACAAGCGATGCATGGGACAAATACGAATATTGAAGGAGTTTTTGTAGCAGGGGATGTACAGGACGATCACTATCGCCAAGCAATCACCGCGGCAGGATTTGGTGCTATGGCTGCTATCGATATAGAGAAGTGGCTAAGAAAGTAGGGAAGGGAAAGAGTAGGCTTCTGTAGAGTAAGGAAACCAGCATATACCCTCATTTGATATAGTTTGTTATCGTTCTCCTCTGCTCAATCGCTTGACAGCATATCAGTGTACTAGTATAGTAGACAAAGGAGTATCATATGAATGAACTTGAAGATTTGATCAAAGAGGTCCAGTGGGCACAGAAAAACCAACAACTTGAGAACCTGTTAGAAGGTTTACTGACACCAGCTGAAATTCGAGAATTTTCACAACGACTTGAAATTATTAAGCTTTTGAAAAAAGGAATCCCACAACACGAAATTGCTGCACGACTGAAAGTCGGTGTCGCGACAGTGAGTCGTGGGGCGAAGGAAATTCTGTTGGGTCGGTTCGAGACAGTAAGCTAGCGATCTGATACAATACGCGTATGATTACTATTGACGATTTTGCAAAAGTTGAAGTCAGAGTGGGTACTCTTCTGGAAGTTACTAAAGTTCCAGAAGCGGATCGACTGTTGCAGCTGATTTTTGACTTTGGTCCCCTCCCTGCAGAGCCACTGGAGATTGAACTGTTACCAGAGTTGACAGAAAAATATCCAGGTCGACAGGTGAGGCAAATTATGTCTGCAATTGCAGGATTCTTCCCAGATCCATCTGTGCTTGTTGGTAAACAAATTGCCGTCTGTACCAATCTTGAGCCCAGAAAATTTAAAGGATATGTCTCTCAGGGCATGATCTTGGCTCTTGGCGATGAAGAGACAGGACTGAGTCTACTCATCCCTGAAAAACCAGTTGAACCAGGTGCAAAATTACACTAATTTATGAAAAAAAGAATATTAACGGGAGATACGCCTACTGGCAAATTGCATATCGGGCATTATGTTGGAACACTGAAAAATCGTGTTGCCCTGCAAGATGAATATGAAGAATTTATTATCCTTGCTGATACCCATGCCTTGTCAACATTAAGTGGGAATCCTCGAGTTATTCAAGGACATACTCTCTCTGTTCTTCTTGCAAACTTGGCAGTAGGCCTTGACCCTGAAAAAGTGCATTTCTTTGCGGAGTCATTAATCCCAGAAATTTATGAAATGGCTGCAATCTTTTCAATGTATGTGTCTCATAACCGCGCACTGCGCAATCCAACAGTAAAAGATGAAATCACGATGAAAGGGCTTGGAGACCGGTTTAGTCTTGGGTTTGTGAACTATCCAATTTTCCAAGCTGCAGATATTCTTTGTGTCAAAGCAGATTTAGTCCCTGTTGGGAAAGATCAAGAGGCTCACATTGAACAAACTCGAGAATTGGCTCGTGAAATGAATAGGATCGCTGGGAGTGAAGTTTTCCCAGAACCAGAGGGGCTTATTGGTGAAATTGGTAAATTGGTTGGTACTGATGGAAATCCCAAAATGGGTAAAAGTCTCGGGAATACGATCTACTTAGGAGCGACTACTGATGAGATAAAAGAAAAAGTAATGAGCATGTATACTGACCCCAATCGTATTCATGCAAGCGACCCCGGAAAAGTAGAAGGGAATCCCGTATTTATTTACTTAGATGCGTTTAAGACGCCTGAGGATGAAGAGCAAATAGCTCAGTTCAAACAAGCCTATACACAAGGCCATGTGGGAGATGTGGAAGTCAAAACATATTTGGTCGGCGTATTGGATCGTTTTATGGCACCTATTAGAGAGCGAATGGAGAAATATAATAATGAAAAGTTACTCCTTGAAATTTTGCATGCAGGTTCCAAAACGACACAGGGAGAAGCACAAAAAAACCTTGAAGAAGTTAAAAAAATTATTGGATTTGTTTATTAAAGAGTGGACATCTTCCCTCAGTTTGTTATGATTGCCCCATGCAATTAACGTCACAAGAAATTACTGCATTCCAAAAAAAGATTTTAGAATGGTACGAAAAAAATCAGCGTTCACTCCCCTGGCGTCATAACCGTGACCCCTATAGAATTCTCATTTCAGAAGTTATGCTTCAACAGACCCAAGTTGCGCGGGTCATAGAGAAGTACCAATTGTGGATGCACTCCTTCCCTACCATTCAGGAATTAGCGAACGCATCAACTCGAGATGTTCTGTCTCACTGGTCAGGTTTGGGTTATAACAGGCGTGCGCTATTTCTTCACCGGTTGGCAAAAGAGCTTGTTGAAACATACGATGGTAAATTTCCGGAGAGTGAGAAGGTATTGTTGTCTCTCCCTGGAATTGGCAAATACACGGCGCGTGCATTACTGTGTTTTGCTTTTGACCAGCAAATTGCAGTGGTTGATACGAACATTAAAAAGATCATTTTAACGCAATTTCCTCAAGCAAAAGACGTTTCAGAGAGAGAGATTGAAGAGATTGCCGGAAGTTTACTACCTGAGGGGAAAGCCTATGAATGGAATCAGGCGCTTATGGATTATGCCAGTATGGAATTGAAAAATATTGCTCATCCACGAGTTGCAAAACAGAAGCCGTTTCAACAATCGGACAGACTCTATAGAGGGGAAATACTACGCATTCTTTTAAAAAATTCATCCTTGTCAGAGAATGATCTCTATCGGGAAGTCTGTAAGAAAAAAGAGGTAGAACGTACGCGTTTTGAACGTATTCTCTCTGGAATGGTACGTGAAGATTTACTCAAGAGACAGGGGCAAATGATAGCTATTATCTAGCGAAGATTCTCTGGAAATGGTATACTTTGCACATGGCGTTACCACTTCGAGGCAGAAATAAAGATTCCAAAAAAGAAAATCGTACCCCTAAGAAAATTCGTATCATCAAAATAAATCTTTCTTGGAAAAATGTCATTTTGTATGGATTTTTAGCACTTTTCTTGATCTTCTTGTTCTCAGGATTCAATTCTTCACTTGATCAAACAAAAGCAGTTCCCCTCTCTACTATCATCCAAGATGTTCAATCTGGAAAAGTGTCTGAGTTAACGGTAACCGATACCAAACTTACTGCTACTGAGGGGAAAACCACCATTGAAACAACCAAGGAACCAAGTGCAAATGTGTATGGTCTTTTCAAAGATGCAGGTGTTTCTTTGGACAAAACAAAAGTCGTCGTCAAAGATGAAAGTAGTTGGAACAATTGGTTAAATATTCTTTCCTCGGTGCTTCCAATTGTCCTGATGATTGCGTTCTTTTACTTCCTGTTCCGCCAAGCTCGTGGAGCTCAAGAAAGTGTTTTCTCTTTTGGACAATCTCGAGCAAAACAGTTTACCAAGGACACACCAAAAACTACATTCAACGATGTCGCTGGCGTTGACGAGGCCAAGCAAGAATTAACAGAAATTGTTGACTTCCTGAAAAATCCACAGAAGTATAAAGCCATGGGTGCCAGAACTCCAAAAGGAGTCTTAATGGTTGGACCATCAGGAACTGGAAAGACACTGCTTGCTCGTGCAACTGCTGGTGAGGCCGGCGTTGCCTTCTTCTCTATGGCTGGCTCAGAATTTATGGAGATGTTGGTAGGAGTTGGCGCGAGTCGTGTACGCGATCTTTTTACCACTGCAAAAAAAGCACAGCCAGCAATTATCTTTATTGATGAAATTGATGCAATTGGTCGCCAGCGTGGTATGGGACTCATGGGGGGTCATGATGAGCGTGAACAGACATTAAATCAAATTCTTGTCGAGATGGATGGTTTTACCCCAAATGAACAGCTCATCGTTATGGCAGCAACAAACCGTCCTGATGTCCTTGACCCCGCATTGGTACGTCCAGGTCGTTTTGATCGTAAAGTAGTACTGGATTTGCCAGATGTTGAGGGTAGAAAAGCGATTCTCTCAATTCATGCACGTAACAAACCATTTGCCGATGGCGTTGATTGGGAGAAAGTTGCCAAGCGAACGGCAGGTTTTTCTGGAGCTGATCTGGAAAACATGCTCAATGAAGCAGCGATTTTGGCAGCTCGATTGAATAAAAAGGCGATTGACATGAAGGATCTGGAAGAAGCGGCAACCAAAGTAAAACTTGGCCCTGAAAAGAAAAGACTTCAGTCAGATGAAGATAGAAAGATGACCGCATATCATGAAGCGGGTCATGCCATTGTGTATTGGTATATGCCACATATTGATGCGGTGCATAGAGTCTCTATCGTTAGCCGTGGGATGAGTCTGGGACACACGATGCAAGAGCCTATGGAGCATATTCATGAAACACAGACAGGTCTTTTGGAGCAAGTTACAGCAATGCTTGGTGGAAGAGCCGCAGAAGAACTGATATTTAACGAAATCACAACCGGCGCCAGTAATGATATCGAGAAAGCTACTGAGTTAGTTCGTGACATGGTCGTTGAGTATGGCATGAGTAGTCTGGGGCCAATCAACTTTGATCAAGATCGTAGAAGTATGTATGAGGTAAAAAATATTTCTCCAGAGATGCAAGCAAAAGTTGATGCTGAAGTGGAGCGTATTATGACTTCATGCTACAAGCAGGCACAACAAGTAATCAAAGCAGAGAAAAAGAGAATGGAGCTTGTTGTTGGTGAGCTCTTAAAGAAAGAAACACTTGAAGCAGACGAATTTGTAGCGCTTGTTGGTGAAAAAGAAAAACGAGTCTCCCCTTTCGCGACAAAATAAACAGTATACTAAAGACATGAAAAAACTTCTCATCATTGATGGCAACCATCTTGTCCACCGCGCATACCATGCCTATCCACAGAATTTTACTAGTCCCGATGGACGACCAGTCGGTATGGTGTATGGGTGGTGCGTGATGTTTTTAAAAGCACTTGAAATCATTAAACCAACCCATGTAGCTATCTGTTTTGATAGACCTGCTCCAACATTTCGAAAGACGATGTATGCGGGATATCAGGCCAATCGACCACAAATGGAATCAGAACTTTCTGATCAGATAGTTTTCCTGCAGGAAGCATTAACTCAGTCAGGATTTCCTCAATTTGGTGTGGATGGATATGAAGCAGACGATCTTATAGGCACGCTCGCACTCCAAGCAGAAGAGGCATATACAGATGGTGATGAAACAATTATTCTCTCAGGAGATAGAGATTTATTACAGTTAGTAGACAAGTACACCAAGGAAATGATGCCACTCACTGGTATTACCAACTTTCAGCTTCTTGATCCTCAAGGGGTGAAAGAAAAAATGGGAGTAGGACCGGAGCAAATCGTTGATTATAAAGCATTAGTTGGTGATGCATCAGATGGGTACCCAGGGATAACCGGAATTGGACCAAAGACCGCAATAACGCTTCTTGAAAAATATGCTACGTTTGAAAGAGTTTACGAGCATCTGGATGAAATTTCTCCACGAGTTGTTGAAAAATTGACTGAATTTGCTGAACAAGGTGCCATGTCAAAAAAATTAGCACAGATTGTTTGTGATGCGCCGGTACACTTGAGATGGGATGAGGTTGCACTGAGTAATATTGAGGAGGCAACGATTGCGAGTGTCTTTGAAGAATTAGGGTTTTCATCACTTGCTCGAAAGATGCGTCTTTTTGCAGCTCCTAAGCCTGAAAAGAAGCCAAAAGTGAATGAACACCAACTTTCTCTTCTCTAATTTTGTTTCCGCTCACTTTTTCGTTATACTACAGATATGAAAATTGCCTTGGTGCATGACTACCTCATGGATTATGGTGGTGCGGAAGAAGTGCTCTATGAACTGCATCGAATGTATCCAGATGCACCTATCTATGTCTCACTTCTTGATAAACAAAAACTTGGAAAATTTTGGAGTAAATTTTCTGATGCACGCATTGTAACCTCGTGGTTTCAATACATCCCTTATGCCTCTCGAGTGATCTCCCCACTTCGTTTTTTACTCCCACTTGTATGGGGAAGTTTTGATTTCTCAAGCTATGATGTTGTCATTACCAGTGCGAGTTGGGCAGTGACTAAGGGAATTCGCAAAGGAAAACACACCAAGGAGATTTGTTATCTTCATACACCACCGCGATATTTGTATGGATACGACACGTCACGCGTATGGAAAGGTACATGGTATGGGTTTTTGATTGATTGGTATGCGTTGATTGTGAACCACGCTATGCGTATCTATGATTTCCATCAATCACAAAAAGTAGATGTGTTTGTCGCAAACTCAAAAAACGTTGGAGAAAGAATAGAAAAGTTTTATCGAAGAAATGATTACCATGTCATTTATCCTCCCATTGAAGTAGATAAATTCATTGATCCTAACATAAAAGCAAAGACAGGAACGTACTATTTGACTGGTGGGAGACTGGTCGCTGCAAAAAACTTTGACCTCATTATAAAAAGTTGCGAGAAAGCAAATGTGCCACTGAAGATATTTGGAACCGGGATAGAGAAAGAAAAGCTTATGAATATTGCAGGTAAACAGGTGGAATTTCTCGGCCACATAACCGATGAAGAAAAGGTTGCATATATGAAAGGTGCAAAAGCATTTATTTTGGCACAAAAAGATGAGGATTTTGGCATTACCCCAATTGAGGCAGCTGCCTGTGGTGTGCCATCAATTGCGTACAAGAGTGGTGGGTACACAGAGTCTATTAGTGACAAAAAGACTGGTCTTTTCTTTGAATCACTATCTGTTGATGCACTCGAAAAGGTTATTAAAGAATCTGAAAGAATGAAGTGGGACAAAAAAATAATTATCGCACATGCAGAGAAATTTGATGTGTCTCTATTCCAGAAAAAGATACGCGATATTGTTGAAAAAATATATCACCAAAAGTGATACTTGTTGGCCACCACTTGTTTTGTTAGAATTATCACAGCAATGGCATATACCAAACGTTTTATTATTTCATTTGGTGGATCACTCATCTCTACTCCTGATGGCGTTGCAATCGACTTCCTGCAAAATTTCTCAGCACTTTTGAGACAAACCATTCAAGATCATCCCGATTGGCAAATTTTTCTGGTGACTGGTGGTGGCTATGTGTGTCGTCAATATCAGGCAGCGGTGCAGGCACTTCTTCCTAGTGCAACAGACTTGGAAAAAGACTGGATGGGGATTTATACCACACGATTTCATGCACACTTCATGCAGCTTGCCTTTCAAGATATTGCCCATGAAAAAATAATAGAAGACTATGCACAAAAACAGGAAGCAAGTGAACAGCTGGTAATTGCCTCAGGATGGCACCCAGGAACCTCTACTGATATGGATGCAGTCCTTCTCGCAGAGCAATACGAGGCAACTGTTGCTATAAATCTTAGTAACATTGCCTATGTGTATGACAAAGATCCAAAACAATTCCCTGATGCCAAAAGAATTGAGCACATGACCTGGAATGAACTGCGTGCAATTGTTGGTGATACCTGGTCACCAGGCCTGAATACTCCTTTTGATCCAATTGCTGCCAAGAAAGCTCAAGAGCTGGGTTTAACGGTTATTGTTGCAGAAGGGAAAAATCTGGAGAATGTGCAACACATCCTGAACGCAGAAGCATACGTCGGGACAACAATAACTCCCTAAGATTTTGGTGGAAAACATCGTATAATAGCCTCATGCTTACACAAGTCTTTTTGCAGTATTTTCGCTCCTATGAACAACTACATGTTCCGTTGAAAGAAGAAAAAACAGTCGTTGTTGGTGCAAATGCCAGCGGTAAAACAAGTTTTATTGAGGCAGTTTCACTTTGTCTTACCGGCAAAAGTTTCCGTGCTAATAAAGCACAGGAAATGATCATGTTTGACCATGACATGGCGCGTGTCCAGATAGAACTCGTCGATAATGAAGAAAAAACGAGAATTGAGGTAGTCATCACTGATGGTCAGACAACCGGTGGGAGAGCACAAAAGAAAATTTTTATTAACGGCATAGCAAGAAGTCGCGGTGCACTCGTTGGCCTTGCCCCGGTTATCCTATTTAGGCCGGAAGAAATGGATATCATTAGTGATGGACCATCGCTGAGGCGATCATTCCTTGATGACACGCTGGAGCAAGTGTCTCGTGAGTACGTACGAGCAAAAAGAGAATATGAGAAGGCACTCAGGCAAAGAAATGCCCTGTTACACCTGGCAAAAGAAACTGGAATTAGAAAAGTAGATGAATTTAACTACTGGGATGATATCTTAATCCATGCAGGCCAGGTAATTACGCATAGTCGTCGTGAATTTCTACATGCCATCAATTCACTCACTCCAGAACTTTTTGCAATCCGTGTCGCCTATGATCCAAGTGAGATCTCCCGTGAGAGACTTGATCAATATGCCAACGAAGAAGTTGCGGCGGGAGTCACATTGGTAGGTCCACAGCGGGATGATTTCACTATCTTTATGGGGACACAGGAAGTACACAGTGCGAATATGCAGCTCTTTGCTTCTCGTGGGCAGCAGAGACTTGCGATATTGCAATTAAAGTTATTTCAAAAGCAATATATTGAAGACAAGATTGGGAAAAAAGCGCTTGTTCTTCTCGATGATATTTTTTCAGAGCTGGATAGTAGTCACATCTCCCTTGTTATGGAAAAATTGCAGCAGGCACAGTTGATTCTTACCACTACCCATGAAGAGTTTGTAAATTTAGATAGCGAGTCAGTACAGAAGGTACATCTAACGTGAGTTTTCAAGCTTCTCTTTCAATTTGGTCAGTTGTAGGGTCACAAGAACAGCTAAAGCCGTGACAATACATGCATAGATTGCCAGTGATATAACACCACTGTTGGCAGGTAAAAACTTTTTTACATACGTATTCACGACCTCTTGAATAAAACTATTCCAGGCAAGGGCAGCTACGAGACTAAAGCCGCTTGTCGCAAGTGTCAACATCTGCTGAACGATCTCAATTGATGCCTTATTGACTCGATGCAGTGGGTGTGATGATTTCTTTTGCTTGCTTGTCATAGGACGGGCTTATTACAATATAGCTATGTATACTCCACAATTCAAGATAACCAATACCATTCTTACCAACATTGGCATTATTGAGGCAGCACGTGAGGTAATTAACCGTGCACCATTGCTTCCCTACTATGAAAAAAAGTTCCAGGAAGACGCGCTGGTAAGAACCGTTCATTATGGAACCCACATTGAAGGGAACGAATTGGATTTAACCCAGGCCGAGAAAGTAGTCCAGGGACAAACAATTATTGCTAGAGAACGCGATATTCAAGAGGTTATTAACTATCGAAAAGTCATGGAATATCTTGATGAAATAGACACGAGCAGCAAGCCACTTGATGAATCACTCATTAAACACATGCATACCCTCGTCGTTGAGCATGTCATTCCTGAGGAAACCGCAGGAATCTATAGGCGTCCATCGGTAGTTATTAGAAATAGCCATACTGGTGAGATTGTGTTTCGTCCTCCTCAGGCAGTCATTGTCCCATTTCAAATAGCTGATTTATTGGAATATCTCAATATCACCAAACCAGAAGATTTGCATCCTGTCCTGAAGGCAGGTATTGCACACTATGAGTTCGTGAGAATTCATCCTTTTGTTGAGGGGAATGGTCGTCTGGCTCGTGCATTATCAACATTGATCCTTTTTCGCGAAGGATATGACATTAGAAAGTTTTTCTCTCTAGAAGAATTCTTTGATAAAGATCTTCCAGCATACTATGGTGCACTGCAAAGTGTAGAAAAAAATAATAGTGATTTAACAGAGTGGCTTGAGTATTTCACAAAGGCTCTTGCTGTTGAGTTAACTCGTATCAAAGAGAAAGTTGAAAAAATTTCTGCAGATGGAAAGATTAAACAAAAACTAGGGGGGAAACCATTCTTAATGAGTGAAAGACAAATGAAAATAGTTGAATTTATTCAAGAAAATGGATATTTAGAGAATAAAGCATTTAAATCTCTTTTCCCAATGATTTCTGAGGACAGTATTCTTTTGGATCTGAAGTCACTGATCAATGCGGGAGTTATTCGTAAGCAAGGGGTGACTAAAGGGGTAAAATACGTCATGAATTCGTGATCCATGTCACACCCTATAATAATTATTGAAGCTACGGGCTTTCATATACATATTGTTTTTTTATAAAGCTAAAATTAAGTATAGACAATTTTGAAACATGGCATTACAATAGTCCTTATAGCATATGATGCAAACATCTGTCGTTGAGAAACTTGAAGCATTTTTCTCACAATTTCCCAAGAGGAAATTTAAGAAAAAAGAAATAATTATTCACGCCGGTGAAATGCCACAAGGCGTCTACTATCTTCATGACGGACTTGTCAGACAATATACCCTTTCTTCAAAAGGTGAAGAGGCCGTTCTCAATATCTATCGCGCTCCATCATTTTTCCCACTCAGACAACTTTTTGATGAAGTAGAATGTCAGCAATATTTTGAAGCGATGACAGAAGTGCATATGTGGCTTGCCCCCAAAGAGGCTGTCAGAAATTTCCTGCGTGAGAATCCTGATGTATTGATGGATTTGTTGGCTCGTATGAATCGAGGATTGGATGGACTTTTGGAAAGACTCTCCTATCTCATGGCAGGGACTGCCTACGAAAGAGTAATTACCGAAGTACTCCTGTACCTCTCACGATTTGGTGAGAAAAAAGAAATTTCTAGTAAAGAGGCATCAGGAATTAGAATCTCTGCAAAACAAATTGCAATCCAGTCAGGTTTGACGCGCGAAACTGTTACGAGAGAACTTGCGATACTTAAAACTAAGGGACTAATTACATTTGAAAAGAACATGTTGACTGTTCCAGATTTAGACAAGCTCAAGCGTGAGTTGGTCGAAGGATAACTCCACATGTACCCCATGCTATAATACCCACCATGCCAAGCCCAGACTATCAACATCATAGAGATATTGCACAGCAATTAAGTGACGCGACCAGGTCGATTAGTCCATGCCAAAGGGGTGGCGGTATGTGTTGTGAGCGAGGTGTGCCAGTGACGCCTGATGATGAGGAGTTTATCCGTGAAGGGATTGCCAGTGGAGATATTTCCCCAGCAGTTGTTGCGCAGGCAAAAGTGAATGCAGCTGATAGTACCAGACAACGATGTCCTTTTTTAAGTGGTCAAAGTGAATGCACCATTTATGGACGCCGTCCTGTGATCTGTCTCTATGGAGGTGTCCCTGGTGCAGGGTTGCCGAGAAATCCAGCAGTGTATATGGCAGCTCTGGATGCCCTGACCCAAGGCCTCCCTGATCCTGGAGTAACATCTGCCGATGTTATGCAGCCTTCCTGTGCCCAGTGCGTGTCACAAATGGGGCGATGCTCTTCAGTTCCGATGATAGCTTTCCAAGAATTTGCTCATGCTATGGCAGATTCTGGCTCAACACCTATGAACGAAGTGGTAAGAAGGCTCCCTTAATATCTTATTGTGACCTAGATCACGTGGAAAAATAGCAAAATCTGCTACAATCTTGTTGTCGAGAAATATACAACAGCGTATATACTCTTGCTAGCACGTTAAAAAAGCGGACAACACGACACCCAAGAAAGGTGTGAGGAAAAGAGGTTCAGATTATTCTGTGGTTCTTTCCCTTACATCTGTAAAGATGTCGCTGGATGGGCGAAGGGCATTTCACTTACGAAAGGGGTGATAAAGATGGAAAAAAGCACGGCTTTAGCAATCGTGCCAGGACAGACCGTGACGGTTAAAACCGCCACCCGAGATGGTGCTATGAGTATCCCCACGGGGAGCTACACTGTTACCGCTAATAACGGTAATGGGACTCTGAAGATTATTCTCGGTACGTTGCCTGGAAGCAACCAGGTCGTCGAAGTAACTGTAAGTTACACCGACTTGCAGTAACCTCACAGGAGATGAGATCCATCCACTCTCATCTCTTTTGTCTTTCCCCAGTACTTAATTCCAATTGTTGTCCGCTTCTTTCCTCTTTTTGCTATACTATCCTCATGCAGTTTCAAACACTTGCTGAATACTTTGACCGACTAGAAGCAACCTCTTCCCGCTTAGAACTGATTCGCATTCTTTCCACTCTTTTTCATGAGGTACACTCAGCAGATGAGGTAGAAGAAATTTGTTATTTGGTTCAAGGTCGTATTGCCCCATTTTTTGCCCCTATTGAGATAGGGATGGCGGAAAAAACAATTGCCGATGCCCTCTCACACGCATTTGCCATAGACAGAGAAGAAGTGCTCATTGAATTTGATCGTTTGGGGGACATGGGTCTTGCTGCACAAAAGATTGCCAAAGGGAAACACAAAGAAACTTCATCAGTCTCAGTGAAAGAAGTCTTTGATATCCTGACGGAAATTGCCAACACCTCAGGGAATGGAACAGTTGAAAAAAAGATTACCCTCTTTTCAGACCTTTTGAAAAAACTTGATAGTGTCTCTATCAAACATGTTGTGCGTATTCCTCTTTCAAATTTACGACTTGGCATAGGAGATCCCACCATCATGGACGCACTTGCTGCCGTTAAATTAGGAGATAAAAAACTTCGCAGTTATCTGGAAGGAGCATACAATCGCACCTCTGATCTTGGTCTGATTGCCAGAACTCTTTGGGAGGCAAAAAATCCTGTGGCAGGGGTTGATGCAATCGAAAAACTTTCAGTCCAGGTAGGTAAACCAATTCGCTCAGAACTATGTGAACGTCTCCCTGATGCAAAAAAAGTTATTGAGAAAATGGGTGAGGTTGATGCACAGTACAAATACGATGGATTTCGGGTACAAATTCATAAAAAAGGCAACGACATTTGGATATTCTCACGAAATTTAGAAAACATGACCCACATGTTTCCAGAACTTATCGAGGCGGCAAAGCAAGATATTGATGCTAAAAGTGTTATTTTAGACGGGGAGGCACTTGCCTATAATGCTGTGTCGGAAGAATTTCTCCCATTTCAAGAAACAACAAAAAGACGTCGTAAGCACAATATTGCAGAAGTAGCAGAAAAGCTTCCACTTCGCGCATTTATTTTTGACATTCTCTATAAAGATGGGAAGCAACTTCTTGATACCCCACTTCAGGAAAGACAAAAAATGTTAAAAGAAACCATCATCAAAGATGACACACTTCTTTTGGCAGAGAATAATCTTATTGATGATGCTCAAAAGCTCCAAAACATGCTTGATGATGCTATCACGAAGGGGTTGGAAGGAGTTGTAATTAAGAAAATGAATTCCAAATATGAAGCAGGAGCACGTAATTTTAACTGGGTAAAGTTGAAACGTCATAATGCAGGTGAGTTGAAAGACACTATTGATTGTGTGCTTCTGGGATATGTTAGTGGGAAAGGGAAACGAACAGCATTTGGCGCTGGGGCTCTTTTGGTAGGTGTATACGACAAAAAAGAAGATGTTTTCGTAACGGTCAGTAAAATTGGGACTGGTCTTACGGATGAAGAATGGACGAGTATTCGTGAACGTTCAAAGGGGCTTGAAAGAGACCATAAACCTGCACGTGTGATTTCACTTATTCAACCATCCGTCTGGTTGGAACCAAAGATCGTTATTGAAGTATTGGCAGATGAAATAACTAGGAGTCCTATTCATACAGCTGGGGCAGTACTTGAAGAAAATAAAGTCGTTGAGTCAGGATATGCACTACGTTTCCCAAGACTCGTGAGTTTTCGAGATAATGATAAAAGTCCAGAAGATGCAACGACGGTAAAAGAACTGATAGATATGTATCAAGAGCAAGGCAAGAAAAGTTAGTAAATTGTTGTTACAATATCTCCCATGCAGGTTGTTGCTGATCTCCATCTTCATTCTAAATATTCTCGAGCAGTGTCACCACAGATGCTTCTTCCCACTATGCCCCGTGTCGCCGCTCAAAAAGGCATACATCTTCTGGGAACTGGGGACTTTACTCACCCGTTATGGATGCACGAATTGAGAGAGAAATTAGTGGAAACAGGAAACGGTATTTATTCCCTGAAAGGGACAGAGGATCAGAGTAAATTCTTGGTGTCGGTTGAGATTGCAACTATTTATACGCAAAACGGGAAAGGAAGGAGAATTCATAATGTCGTTCTTGTACCATCCCTTGAAGTAGCTGAGAGAATAAATGAATCACTCATTGCAAAAGGATGTACACTTGGTTCTGATGGCAGGCCGATCATAGGACTTTCATCCAAAAATCTTCTTGAATTGCTTCTCTCTATTGATGAGAGGTGTCTTCTCATTCCTGCACATGCCTGGACACCATGGTTTGGGGTGTATGGTCTCATGTCTGGATTTGTAAGCCTGGATGAAGCTTTTGAAGATTTGGCTCCATACGTCTACGCCATCGAAACAGGCATCTCCAGTGATCCTGAGATGAATTGGCAGATGAAAGAGTTGGCACATCGATCAATCGTCTCATTTTCAGATGCGCATTCACTCCCAAAAATGGGAAGAGAACTGACAGTCTTTGATATGAGTGAACTCTCGTACAACGCAATTCGTACTGCCATCATGAGAGCGGATGAAATGAATCAAAAAATTGCATATACCGTAGAGTTCTTTCCGGAAGAAGGCAAGTATCATTACTCAGGGCATCGCCAATGCGGATTTTTCTTTCGACCAGAAGATGAAGTTTCTGCAAAAGGAATTTGCCTAGTCTGTCATAGACCAGTGACTGATGGCGTCATGAGAAGAGTGCAGGAAATATCACAAGAAAAGCCAAGAGGGGTAAAACAAATTGACGCATCTGGTGTTTCTTGGATTACAGATCCCAAACAGGAGCATCCGTCGTTTGTTCGCCTCGTTCCACTGCAAGAAATAATTGCGGAAGTATTGTCCAGGCCAGTCACAAGTCCCAAAGTACAATCATTGTTTGATGAAATGATTCAAAAGATCAGTACAGAGTTAGACATTCTCTTAACGATACCACTCACTACTATCTCATCAATTGCTGGTGAGAGAATTGCAGAAGGAGTAGCAAAAGTACGATCAGGAGAGTTATCAATTGCTCCTGGATACGATGGCTTATATGGGAAAGTTTCGATCTGGGACAAACAGCCTAAAGAAGAACAACTCGTATTAAATATCTAAAGAGCTCCTTGCAACATCCCCTAATTCTTGTTTTACTAAACATAGTGTAGATATATGTTGAGAGGAGGTGATATGAATGCCTAAAAAAACACAATCAAAATCAGGACAAGATGTCATGGGAATGATGGAAGAATGGTTTTTAAAACTTCCACCGCTTCCTGAAAATGGAAGAAAAAACTTAGTTGGTTTTCTGCCATTAATCTCTCTTATTTTTGGAATTCTTGGAGTCATCTTTGGAGTTGCTGCACTTGGTGCATTAACCGTACTCTCACCACTACTCCTTCTGGGAGCAGGTGTGGGGCACGCAGGTGGGTCCCTCGTGAGTGAGCTCATCAGTCTCGCTGGGTCAGTGATGCTTTTGGCAGCATACCCAGGACTCAAGATGAGAAGCACTCGTGGGTGGCAACTTCTGTTCTGGAGTCAGGCTGTTTGGGTGCTTTCATCACTGTTGTCACTCTCAGTCATGGGACTTATCCTTGACGCAGTAGGATTTTATCTGTTGTACCAGATTAAATCGTATTACAAATAGAGTGCCTGAATTGATACAAGATACATGCCTTTTTTGGCATGTATCTTTGTGATCAAGTTATCCATTGTCAACGAGATAATGGGAGGGGTATACTGCAAGTAATGAAGCTTCTTGTTGGACTTGGAAATATTGGAGAGTCCTACGATAGGACACGTCACAATGTTGGATTTTGGGCCATTGACGCATTCGCACACAGCATTGAAGTACACCAGCCCCTCACATGGAAAACAGAAAAAAAGTTCTTTTCTCAGATAGCAGAGACTACCTGGCAAATAACAGGAACAAATACTGTCGAAAAAATATACCTCATCAAACCAACTACCTTTATGAATGATTCTGGAAAAGCGGTAGCTGCAGTGGCTAATTTTTACAATATTCCAACCAGTGATATTTGGGTAATCCATGATGATGTTGATTTCCCTGTAGGAGTATTAAAAATTCGCGAAGGAGGGTCTTCTGCTGGGCATAATGGTATTTTATCTATCATCGAGTCGCTTGGTTCAGATAAATTTTGGAGATTTCGTATCGGGGTTGGGAGGCCACTTGGTAAAGAAGAAAAGTATAACGTTATTAAACATGTCCTTCGTGTCTTCTCCGCACCTGATCACCGTAAAATGCAAGAAGTGATAAAACATACCATTGCAGCTATAGAATTGGCCTTAGATAAGGACTTGTCTGCTGCCATGAATCGCTACAACATATCCGGTAAATAATATGCAAGACATTAACTCCATCTTGGAATCATATAATCCTGTCGTGGATAAATATGTTTCGCGCGAATTTCAAACCTATGGGTTATATCTATCAGAGAAGTTAGATGATATGAAGCACAAAGCACTTTATATTAAACTGGCAAAAACGACACATCGAAGTATTTTAGAGAAAGCACTACAGTTTTGTATCGACAGTACTGCAACAAGCAAAGGTGCACTTTTTATGTGGAAGCTCAAACAGCTGAAAGCCATAGAACAAAAGACAGGGAATGTATGATTGATGCGCACTGCCACCTAAACTTCACAGAATATGATGACGATCGAGATGAAGTCCTCTTTCGTGCGAGACAGGTTGGTGTCAAAAACTTCTTAGTGATAGGGACGAGTCTTGAGACAAGTGAAAAAGCCCTCGCTCTTGCAAAAAAGGAGAAGGATATAGCTGCAGTCGTCGGGGTACATCCAACCGAGATTGAACATCTTCCGGAGCACTGGGTCAGTCAGCTTAAAACGCTTGCCCTAGATCCCGAAGTCGTGGCTATTGGAGAGATTGGTCTTGATTACTATCATACCCAAGAGACGGCCGTACACAAAAAACAACAAGAGATATTTGTTACTCAACTAGAGATTGCTCATGAGGTTGGCAAACCAGTACAAATTCATAACCGTCATGCCGGGGAGGATCTCATGCAAATCTTGAACGAGCATAGTCAGATTCTTCTCAATCAACCTGGAATGCTACACTGTTTTGCTTCAAGTTTAGACGTATTACGTCAAGCGCTCGACCTGGGATTTTACATTGGGATAGATGGTAATGTCACGTATCCTGGGCTAGCCAAAGGTGAAAGTGTAACCATTCCAGAAATTGTTAGGACGACTCCACTTGAGCGTATAATTACAGAGACAGACAGCCCGTATCTAACCCCCATTCCCTATCGCGGTAGCAGAAATGAGCCTCAACATGTTATACTTGTGGCAGCAGAGATAGCCCGTATTAAAGGTGTTTCTGCGCAAGAGGTTGAAGAACAGGTCCATAAAAATGTCTCAACACTTTTTGGTATATGACACAAGTATTTAATACTTTATTTACTCGATATCCTGTAAAAACCCGAAGATTTTTTGAAATTCTTCCAGGCATCGTGTCATGGACACTGATCCTATTCCCTGTGTGGGGATCGTTCTTTATGCCAGTTGTGCTTGCATATTTTGTGCTCTTCTTTGATATCTACTGGTTGACCAACTCGTTCTCTCTTGCAACATCAGCCCTCATTGCATCTCGAAGAATTGCTCTTGCAGAAAGAGAAAAATGGATTATTCGTGCAGAAGAACTCCCAGATGCTCAGAAGGTAGCTCACGTTATAATTATTCCCAATTATAAGGAGCGTGTTGAAAAGATTCGCCAAGCCTTGCATGCAATCGCAAAGCAAACATTTCCAACGAAGCGCATCTATATTGTTCTCGCTATGGAAAAACGTGAAGAAGGGGCTCAGGAGAAAGCAGATGTGCTCACCAAAGAGTTTAAACATATGTTTGGAGATATGGTCACATCCCTTCATGCTATTGTCCCGGGGGAAGTTGCTGGTAAATCCTCAAATGAGGCATACGCGGGGAGAATGGCCTATGAAAAATGGGTGGTAAAGAGTAAAAAAATTGATCTTGATTTTGCGACAGTCACTACGGTCGATACCGATAGTCTTTTTGATAAACAATATTTTGCCTATCTAACGTATGCTTTTTTAAAAAGCCCCCGCCGTTATAATACATTCTGGCAATCAGCAAATGTTAGCCACAACAATTTTTGGAAAGTGCCAGCACCGGTCAGAGTGATGGCATTTTTTAATTCACTCATGCGTACAGCACTTCTGATGCAGGGAGATGGTCTTATCCCTAATTCGACATACTCACTCTCGCTACGTTTGATCGTAGATATCGATTTCTGGGATACTGATGTCATCCCAGAAGATTACAGAGTCTTTTTTAAAGCATTTTTTCACAAAAAAGGACAAGCCTGGGTTGATCCAATTTTCTTAAAAACATCAATTGATGCTCCTCAGTCAGAAGGATTCTGGGCAACATTAAAAAATAAGTATGAGCAGGAGAGACGATGGTCATGGGGAGTCTCGGATTATCCGTTATTTGTTAAATGGTGGTTCACGGTTCCTGGTGTCCCTTTTGTGAGAAAAACAAAATTGTTATATCACGTCGTGTTGGATCATTTTATGTGGCCGGCCAACTGGTTTATTCTCACGGTTGCTGCTAACGTTATCCCATTTGTAAATCCCGCATTTACAAAAACAGCTATTGGGTATAATTTGCCACGTATTGCTGGAATGATACTAACTTTTTGTTTATTCTCGACACTGTTAATGATTTCAATTGATGCGCGAAATAGAGGAGATGCACGTATGGTCTCAAAAACCAGACAATTCTTGTTCCCACTTGAGTTCCTTTTGATGCCAATTACAGGATTTTTCCTCTCAGCATTGCCTGCCATGCTCTCTCATACCCAACTCATGTTTGGAAAGCGCATTGAATATAAAGTCACAGAGAAAGTATAATAAGTTCATGGACTCTTCATTTTTCTCCAAAACGCTTACTCGTTTAGAAAAATCACGATCATTTTGGGCACTGTTGATTACCTGTGTTGGCTATTTTCTTCTCAGAGTACCATCACTCTTTGAACCTATTTGGTATGGTGACGAAGCGCTGTATCAAGTCATGGGGAAGGCACTCCTAACAGGCAGAACGCTCTATACCGGCATTTGGGATAATAAACCACCTCTTCTGTACTATACGTATGCGTTATTTGGTGGTGACCAATTTTCTGTTCGTCTAGCGTCAATTTTTATTGGTATGGTGAGTATTGTCTTATTTTTTTTCTTGGCAAAAATATGGATATCAGGAGAGAAAAAACAATTTATCGCAACAGGACTTTTTGCTTTTTTTCTTTCATCACCCATGTTTATGGGTAACACCTTTAATGCAGAGCACTTGGTTCTTCCTTGTGTCCTTGCAGGGGTACTTATTTGGCAGAGGACACTTACACTTCAGAAACCGTCTCTAAAACATTTCTATCTTGCAGGACTTCTTTTTGGAGTTGGATTTATGGTAAAAGTAAATCCAATTTTTGACATTACAGCCTGTGGGTTAGTTCTATTATTTAACATAAAAAGAAAATCAGAAATTGCTTCCTATGGCGCCAAGGTTGGTAGTACTGCGCTTGGATTCATGACTCCATTTCTCTGGTTTGTCCTTTTCTTTTTTGTAAAAGGGGGACTTGCTGCCTTTATTTCGAGTGCATTCTTAAGTAATGTGGGATATGCAGAATATGCAAATAATTTCTTCGTATCAGGTCAGTTCTTCTTAATACTTAAATTTCTTGTTCTTTTGGGTTTTTGTGGATTTGTCTACATCAAGAGGTCGCATCTCTCTCAACAGTATCGTTTGCTTCTTATATGGTCTGGGTGGAGCCTTTTTAGTGTTTTGTTAACACAGCGAAATTACCCACATTATGCAGTGCTTCTCCTGCCGAGTTTTATCATCCTAGGGACTCTTATCTGTGTAAGAGTAAAAGAGCGTATGTATCGTGCGATGAGAATACCATTTGTTTTAGGTCTCATCAGTGTTGCCGTTGTTATTCAACCAAACATATTTTCAATAATTCCTTACTATTGGCATTTTGGTCAGTACATTACTAACTCTATAACCTTAACACAGTATTTTGCATCATTTGATTCACGTGTCCCACGAGATTATGCAGTAGCCCAATTTGTGAATACAAAACATCCAAAAGCCAACGAAGTTCTGGTTTGGGGGGATAATCCACAAATTTATACCTTGACCAACACGCTGCCACAAGGGCCATTGATAGTTGCCTATCATGTGGGATTTAGTAAGACATCATATGCAAAAGAGGTTGCCCTGTTGCAAAAACAATTGCCACGTATTATTGTGTTGTATCCCAATCAATCTTTTCCACCAGTAGGAATGGGACAGTACAAAAACGATTTCTCAATAGAAGGAGTTCATATTTATGAAAGAAACACTCAAGCTTTTTAAGTCTGATAAAGTTGTCAGTAGTGCCTATTTACTCAGTACGGTGAGTTTTTTCATCGTGGGTGCTGCGATAGCTGTTGCATGGTCACATCTTGCGCCTTACTTGCCAATTTTTCTTAAACTTGCCTGGGGATATGACAGGGTAGGACTTAAGATAGAAATGCTCTATCCATTGGCGCTTTGGTTTGTTGAACTTGTTATTGCGTTTTGGCTTATAAGGCCTGTGTATGTGCGCACGGTTATCTTGGGAAGATTTATTGCGTTGGCGCTGCTTCTTACGTCATTGTTATTTTTGATTTTTTTCATTCAAATCGTTAGGATAGGAGTGTAAATGATAGCAACATTAGCCACTGTATTTCTTTTTTCCTTAGGCATGTCCTTTATATTAACGAAGTATTCAATACCGTTTTTTTATAAAATAAAGCTTCTGGATGACCCACGAACACATAAACATCCAGCTATTTTACATACGACCCCAACTCCTAGAAGTGGTGGAGTACCACTGTTTTTGGCTATATGGACCGCAGCTATTTTTTTCGTACCTCACTCACCTATTGTTTTTGGATTGTTTTTGGCATCGTTAGTTGCGGCAGTAGTTGGTGTTATTGATGACAGGTATGATCTCTCTCCGCTTCTCAGATTTGGCATAAATATCCTGTGTGTGATCATTGTTATTCTCTTTGGTATCCAAATACCCTTTATCACGTATCCTTTGCAAGGTATAGTTGGACAAGGGTCTCCAATATGGCATCTTTTTGCCTATCCCTATGATGGCATCCTCCATCTTGATAGAGCACTCATGTCATTTCACATTATGGGGATCACACTCTCTCTCACGCTGGCCCATATTATTACCATTTTATGGGTTGTATGGTTGATGAACATGTTGAATTGGAGTAAAGGCGTCGATGGACAAATGCCTGGTACAGTGGCAATTGCAGCAATCATTATTGGCATTTTAAGTTTGCGCTTTCCGTATTCTGAACCTCACACACAACTTGCTGCAGTATTATCTTTTGCCATTGCAGGGGCATCTCTTGGATTTTTGCCATTTAATTTCCCGCCAGCAAAAATTTATCCAGGGTATAGTACAACCGCAATGTATTTTCTCCTAGCCTGCGTATCATTTTTGGCGTCAGTAAAGTTAGCAACAGCAATTCTTGTCCTTGCGGTTCCCTTTGTTGATGGTATGGTCACGGTACTGAGAAGAGTATTAACAGGACATTCACCTGTCAGGGGGGATAAAAGGCATGCGCATCATTTACTTATGGCCATAGGGCTGAAGAAATATCAAATAGTTTTAATATATTGGACTATCTCGATCATCCTTGGAATAGGGTCACTATTTTTAAGCAGTACAGGTAAGCTCTTTGCAATAGGGATGGTAATTGCTATTATAGGAGGGGGGATTTGTTATTTATTGATCCTGACGAGAAAAACTGATGCTTGATTTTGTATTCCAGACAATTAAACTAATGCGTCCAAAACAATGGATGAAGAACTTCCTTGTCTACGCATCAATCATTTTTACCGGTCAACTTTTTAACCCTATTGGCCTTTGGCAGGCGACACTCACATTTGTTATCTTCTGTTTCACTTCATCAGGGATCTATATCATTAATGATTTACTTGATATCCAAAAGGATAGGAAACATCCCTTTAAGCGGTTTCGTCCACTTGCGAGTGGGAAGCTGCCCATATGGTTCGCGATCTCGGTTGCAGCAATTCTTCTTGGGGGAAGTCTGTATGCCAGTCTTTTCAGCGTATCGTTCTTCCTGGTAGTTGCCCTCTATGTAGGCATCCAGTTGTGTTATTCACTCGTGTTCAAACACATTGAAGTAGTAGATATTCTGGTCCTTGCCTCAGGATATGTATTGAGAGCATATGGTGGAGAAGTTGCCACAAATTATCATATGCCAGTGTGGCTTGCACTTACCATTGTTTCCCTGTCTCTGTTCCTAGCTGTTGGGAAGCGTAAAGGAGAGCTTACGCTCATTGGAAGTTTACCTGAGAAAGCAATTAAGGAAATCCGTCCAACACTCTCACATTACTCTGAGCAATTGTTAGATGTTTATGCGTCTATCTTTGCAACGGCGACATTCGTCTTTTACACCCTTTTTACCTTTTTGGTTTCTCCGGGTGGTGGAAAAATTACTATTGATGTCCTCCTGCCAGATTATTTACCCTCGTTCTTTCAAAGAAAATGGTTGATGCTAACCATCCTGCCTGTTATCTACGGTTTGATGCGTTATCTGCAGGATATTTATGAGAAACATGAAGGCGAGAGTCCAGAAAAAGTTTTCTTAGCAGATAAACCATTGATTATTGCCGTTGCGGTTTGGGCGATTCTTGTGATTGCTATTATTTATTTTGTCCAGGCGTAGTCTTCTTCACGTACTGGCTGCTGACCCACCCACTGGTACTCGCAGTAAGAGTAATCTCTGTCCATCCTGATTTTTCATCGAGATATGGATATGTCTCTCCTGGTTTTACTTGCCCAACTTCTTGGCTTGCAATGCTTGGAGATTGTCTGACTCGTAAGAATCCCGTTGGTGTCTGCAATATCGTTACAGTGTTGGCACTCGGAGTGGGTGTCGGTGATAGACCTGGAGATGGAGAAGCCACGGGACTTCCTATTGTCTGTGCACTCAAGTCGACGGGAAGTGTCACATTGGCAACCAAGCGATATCCCTTCACTGCGTGGATGCGGATGGTAGTAGGTGCATACCCATCTTTAGTAAACGTTAACTCATGATCGGATTCACTGACATTTGACAAGGTGAGTGGGGTCTGGCCCTGATTGGTATTATCCAGCGCGACATCTGTCCCGACGGGGAACGAAATAGCATCTACCTCGGCATTTGATCCGCCAATCTTTGTAAGGGTAATGACACTCCCCTTTACTTTATCAATACTTCCAAAGGTCCGGTCAACGACTGTAATGGTTGATGGATTAATAGTTATTTTCTCCTCATACGGATCACTGCCATCGGTCGGGACAAGTTTAATAGTATAGTCCCCAACAGGAATCATCTGATTCTGGTCACACTTGCATAGTGGCGTGCTTCCAATTTGTTGCCCATTAAGAAATACGGTAGCGCCGGGGCTACTGGTTACTTGCAAAGCACCCTTGGTATTATCCTTAAATACGAAGGTGACAAGAAGTACATAGACGCCAACTGCTGTGATGAGCGCAGAGAGGACAAAGAGCACTTTTCGCATATCATCATCATACATGGGAGAGCCACTCTGAGCAAGCGGATGTCAGTTCAAAACGACAATTGCGATATTAAGAATAGTAGCAAAACTTACCCATAGAAAGTAGGGAATAAGTAAAATGAATGCGGTCTTACTCACTGGATAAAACGTTCGCATGGTGATGACAATAAGTGTAAGTAAAACAACAATAATAAATAAGCCCAGGAGTGGACTTCTCATGCCAAAAAAGACAGCAGACCATAGAAAATTCACGGCAAGTTGTGCAAGGAAGAAAGAAAATGCAATTTTGACTGATTTTTTGTGCAACCCTTTCACCCACACAAACCCCAGAGCAATTCCCATGAGTGCGTACAAAAGTGTCCATACTGGGCCAAAAATCCAATTGGCAGGAGTAAAGGGTGGCTTATGAAGTGTCTGGTACCAGGTGGGAATACTCGCAAGGGTAAAAGGCGTGCTCGCAAGTCCCACGAATTCACTCAGGAGTACGCCATAGAAACTTTTTACCAGATACTTCATACCATTTTTAGTATGTGACAAAGAAAAGGCTTCTGCAACAAGATAAATTATCGGAAGCTGAGATCGGTAATCATGTTGGGATCAGAAGGGACCGAAATGTCGCTAGCATCAAGGGCATATTTTTCTACACGAAATCCGTTGGGGAAGGTCCAGGTCTGTATTGGTTGCTTGGTGATATGTACTTTGTTGATAACCCACCAATCACCTTGAATGCCGTTACTTTTGCCTCCGGGAGGGGAAATCAAAAGATAGGTGATAGGTTTCTTCATGTACGCGTCTGCTTTCTGAAGAGGATGTTTGGTGGCAATAAAATGCATGGCATAGCGAGGACTGTACCCATATTCATCAGGAGAGAATATATAATACCCAAACTCTTTTTCGTTATCACCAAACACTTTTTCTGCAACGTGCTCATTAAATAACCAAGACCCTGTATCATATCCGACACTTGTTGGCACTGCATGCACATTTAGGTCATAGATGGCAAGTGGATAGACGGCGATGATGATCGCTATCCAGAAAAAGATGCGCGCGACATACTTGCGAATTGAGAGGAGTACGAGTGCCGTGACCGGGACAAATGGGGCATAGTAGTAGGACCAGACGACCCCACGATAGAGATAGGTGAGTGCAAAGTACCCAAGGAAGAGGTAGACAAAGAGTCGGTACTCAACCTCTCTCCCTTTCTCTGGTGTCCGCCATGCAAAGAGAAGAACGAAGAAGAAGAAAATGGTCGCAATGAGGTGGCTGTACCATGGTGTATAAGCAATAAAGGCAATGGCATTGGTGAGGCTGTCATAGCGATTGCTCATAAAGCTTTTGGTATCAAATCCTTTCACACTCCCTGTGGCTCCATGGGCATAAGAAATAAGACTGTGGAGTTCAAGGAATTGGTGCCTTAGGTCAAAAAGAATATACGTAGAAAACGGAATCAAAAGAATAAGGTACGCAAGCAGATGAGAGAATTTTCTTGTTCGTAAAATGACTGCGAGGATGATAAGTGATGAGAGGAAAAGTATTGGTCCACCAAACGCAATTTGGAACTGGATCATGAGTCCACACAAAAATAGTGCACTTATCAGGTATCTAAATTGTTTGTTTTGCAGATATCGTACTAGTAAATAAAAAAAGAGCGGGAATACCATGGTTGCTCCAAATGGATTAAAAAGTGCAGACAGAGAGTCAATCTGCACCAGCATGAATATCACTGCTGCCATGGCACCCGTATACTGATCAAATAGCTTTTTCCCAACCCAGAAGATAATGCCTGAGGTTAGGACTTCAAGAAAGATCCAGAAATAACCAACTACCAGAGGATCACCTCTGCCGATAACATAAGCAGGAAGATTGAGATACAACCACAACGGGCCATGGAAAATGCCCGAGATACCACCTGATCGGGGTCCGATAAGGGGAAGCTTATGTGTTTGGACTGTCTGTTCCAAAAGGAGAAAATCACGCGCGATGTCAGTATTAAATGACATGTCATGAAGGATGATAGGGGCGCTACTGGATAATAGTCCAAGAAGAAAGAGCGAAATAGTCAGTACCCAGAAGAGTTTTTGTAAGAAAGGTATATGAGACTCTGTCCCCATACTCTTATGATAGACGTGGGAAGAGTGCTTGACTACTAGTAATTTTCTCGGCAGTAAATTGATTTATGATCTTTTCAGCGGTCTCTGGGAGGAAAGGCTGGAGGCTATACGAAATGACAAGAATTTCATGAATATATTCACGCAGCTTCTCTGCAAGTTGGTCTCCCTCCAATTTCCAAGGGGTATCTGCGTTAATTTGTTTATCGACTTCACTTATTTTCTCCCAAAGCAAGGTAAGAGCCTCATTATACAGATACTTTTGCAAATGCTCGGTTATACCAGGGATAACTTCCTCAGGAAGTTTTTGCCCATCAAGTGATACTTTCTCACAGAGTTTTGCAACGCGTGCGACCAAATTCCCTAGTCCATTCGCTAGGTCGGACGTGTACACTTCTTCAAGTTTTTTCATACTGATATCACTGTCATCCCAAGGGTTTACCTTGGCGAGAAGATAGTAGCGTAGTACATCAGTTCCATACTGCTCTGCGACTTCAATAGGATTAATGGTATTGCCAAGACTCTTACTAATTTTCTGTCCATTCAGAGTCAAAAAGCCGTGAATAAAAATTTGCTTTGAGGCAGGAACTCCTGCTGACATCAGCATAGCTTGCCACATGGCTGACTGTTGTCTGAGATTATCTTTGCCAGCAAATTGGGTAACTGGCCACCAGGTATTAAATTTCTCCATATCATCTGGCCAACCGATAGCAGAGATATAGTTAACCAGTGCATCAAACCACACGTACATAACATGTTCTTCGTCATCTGGTACTGGAATGCCCCATGGCATTTTAGACTTGAGACGGGAAATACTAAAATCTTGTAAGCCTCCCTCAACAAATGTCGTAATTTCTTTATATTTGGTAGCAGGAATCACAAATTCAGGATGGTCTTTATAAAAGGCAAGAAGTGGCGCCTGATATTTGGAAAATCGGAAGAAATAATTTTCTTCCTCACGAATCTCGAGTTCCTTATTTGGATGCAGTGGGCACTTCCCATCTACCAGTTCAGAATCAGTCTTCTCAAGCTCGCATCCGACACAGTATTTAATCTGGTATTGTTTCTTATAGATATCATCATTTGCCTTGCATCTCTTCCAAAATTCTTGTGCAGCCATCTCATGATGAGGATCAGTCGTGCGAATGAAGCTGTTATAGCTTAGATTGAGTGCATTTTTTAGTGCATCAAATTTTGCGGCGTACTCATCGCAATATTCTTTGGGAGTTTGATTGTTCTTAAGAGCAGCTTCATAGATTTTTTGTCCGTGCTCATCTGTCCCGAAATTAAAGAAGACCTCATCACCCAAAAGTCTGTGGAGTCGGGCCGTCGCATCTGCCTGGATAATTTCGAGAGCAAATCCAATGTGAGGCTCAGCATTGACGTAGGGAAGTGTTGTCGTCAAGTAAAATTTGTTCATAGCCTCATTTTAGCTTTGATAGAGTAAAACTTCAAGCAGCACGAAAAGAAGGGCTAAAAAGAGAGTGAAAAACCATGAGGTAATGCCTAAAAAATGTAGGAGGAGAAACATACAAACAACACCACTTACCAGAAGTCCTTGGAGGATGCGGCGCGAAATACTACTTACCAGTGAAAAAAGCGCAAGAGCGAGAAGAAAGATGGCAATATAGGTGACAGGGATGGTAACGGTACTGACATGATAGATCGTGGTTGGTGCTATGGAGAAAAAGATATAGAGGAATCCTGCGCCCGAGAGAAGTCCCAGGAGAAATACAGAAAGTCTGATGATGCGCCGCTGCATGAATCTACTATGACAGCCAAGAAGACCCCTTGACAAGTATTAGCAGTCATGGTACTTTATTGCTAATACTATGTATAACCTGACGCAAAGACAGATCCAAATCTTGAAAAGTCTGATTGAGGAATACATCCAGACCGCGATGCCTGTGGGATCAGAAACCTTGGAGAAAAAACATAGTCTCACGGCGTCCCCTGCAACCATTCGTAACGAAATGATGAAACTTGAAGAACTGGGGTATTTGAAAAAACCTCACACCAGTGCTGGCCGTATCCCAACACCAATGGCGATGAGATTTTATGTGAATCAACAACTTAAGGAAAAAGAATTAACGGTCGCAGAAGAAGTCGCGATGAAAGAGAGGGTCTGGGACTATCGTGAAGAAGAAAATAGGTTTTTCCGTATGGCAGTGAAGGCACTTGCTGAAAAAACAAAGACACTCGCTATTGCCGTGACTGAAGATGGGGATGTCTTTACCTCAGGATATGCCAACCTTTTGGAAATGCCAGAATTTTTTGAAATAGATGTTGCTCGTGAACTACTTGTCGCACTTGATGAATACGATATGCTTTCAACCCTTTTTGCGACCAAGCAAGATGGAGATATTTGTATTCTTTTGGGCGAGGAGATGGGTCCACGACTTAGCGGTCCATACAGCTGTGTCTTTACCCATTTCACTACCCCTATGCAGACACGTGGTGAGATTGGTGTTATTGGCCCAACAAGACTAAACTATATGTATGTTATTCCAACAGTCCGGTATTTTGGAAACCTTGTCGAGCAAGTAGCAAAGGGTTGGTAACATATGGGAGTAAAAGCAGACACTCAGGAAGAAATCGAGGAACAAGTGGAAGAAACGTTGGAAGAAGAAAAGCCAACTGACGAACTGGTACATTTACAAGAAAAATTAGTAGAGGCAGAAGATAAATACAAAAGGGCACTGGCTGATTATCAAAATCTGGAACGGCACATGGCAAGTCAGAAAAGTGCATGGGCCAGACAATCAGCAAAGCAAATAGTCTTGAAATTGTTGCCTGTTTTGGATACACTTTTGTTGGTATACAAGCATACGAATGATGAAGGAGTAAACCTCGTCATCAAAGACTTTTTAAAAATCTTGGATGAAGAGGGTGTGAGTAGGATCGAAACCGTTGGAAAGTCTTTTGATCCACATTCGATGGATTGTATAACAACACAAGAAGGGAAAAATGACATGGTTCTGGAGGAAGTACGCTCAGGCTTTATGCTTGATGGACAAGTTCTCCGTCCAGCACAAGTCATTGTAGGAAAGGAATAAAAATATATGGCAAAAATTATTGGAATTGATTTAGGAACAACAAATTCATGTGTAGCAGTCATGGAAGGTGGCTCACCAAAAGTGATTCACTCGGCTGAAGGGCGCAATGTCATCCCGTCAGTCGTAGATCCAAAGACACACGTGGTTGGTGACGTGGCAAAGCGCCAAATGGTTTTGAAGCCACTTGAGACCATTTACTCAATTAAGCGTCTCATGGGTCGCAAATTCTCTGATCCATCAGTGCAGCGAGACATGAAGTTGCTGCCGTACAAAATTAAAGCAGGAAGAGATGATATGGCCGTAGTTGAGGTGGATGGCAAAGACTATACCCCACAAGAAGTCTCAGCAATGATCTTACAAAAAATCAAAGCAGATGCTGAGGCGTATCTGGGAGATAAAGTAACCCAAGCAGTTATCACGGTGCCAGCATATTTTGACGACTCCGAGCGCCAGGCCACCAAACAAGCTGGAGAAGTGGCTGGACTTGAAGTACTTCGTATTATTAATGAGCCTACCGCAGCGGCACTTGCTTATGGTCTTGATAAGAAAAACGCACACACGATCGCGGTCTATGACTTGGGTGGTGGAACATTTGATATCTCTATCCTTGAACTTGGAGATGGCGTGTATGAAGTAAAATCAACCAATGGTGACACCCACCTGGGTGGCGATGATTTCGACCAGGTCATTATTGACTACATCGCTGAAGAATTCCAAAAAGAAAATGGCATTGACCTAAGAAAAGATGCGCAGGCACTGCAGCGACTAAAGGAATCAGCAGAAAAAGCAAAGATCGAACTCTCATCTTCTCAAGAAGCACAAATTAATCAGCCATTTATTACGCAAGGGGCAAATGGACCATTGCATCTGACAATGACATTTACTCGAGCAAAGCTTGAGCAGATCGTTGATCCACTCATCCAGAAGACACTTTCCCCTGTTCAAAAAGCATTGGATGACGCCAAAGCCACAGTCAGTAATATCGATGAAATCGTCTTGGTTGGTGGCATGACTCGTATGCCAAAAGTGATCGAGACGGTGACTAAATTCTTTGGCAAAGAGCCTAACAAATCAGTGAACCCTGATGAAGTGGTAGCCGTTGGTGCAGCAGTACAAGGTGGCGTGCTTTCAGGAGAGGTGAAGGATGTCCTTCTTCTTGACGTAACACCATTGACGCTTGGCCTTGAAACCTTGGGTGGTGTCTCTACCCCACTTATTGCACGTAACACCACTATCCCAACGAGTAAATCTCAAGTATTCTCAACTGCCGCAGATAACCAGACTTCAGTTGAAATTAACGTACTACAAGGTGAGCGTCCAATGGCAACAGATAACAAATCTTTGGGTCGTTTTATCCTGGATGGTATCCCACCAGCGCCACGTGGCGTACCACAAGTAGAAGTAACTTTTGATATCGACGCCAGTGGTATCGTGACTGTTAAGGCTAAAGATAAAGCCAGTGGCAAAGAGCAGTCCATCAAGATCACCGGCAGTACAGGGTTATCCAAAGATGAGATTGAAAAGATGACCAAAGAAGCCGAAGCGCATGCCACAGAAGATGCAGCCAAGAAGGATCGTATCGAAGCTCGTAATATGGCAGACAGTCTTATCTTTACTGCAGAGAAAGCCCTCAAGGATGCAGGAGATAAAGTCCCTGCTGAGATAAAGACTGAGGTCGAAGGAAAAGTAAGTGAGCTTAAGGGCATGCTTGAGACAGGGAGCAAAGAGGATCTAGAAGCCAAATCCAAAGAACTTTCTGAGTCAATGCAGAAGATCGGCAGCGCTGCCTATGGTACGCCAGAAGGGCAACAGCCAGGTCCTCAAGAGGAAGAAATTGAATCCAAAGAAGAAGATGGTAAAACTGATACACAAGGAGCCCAAGAAGGAGAAGTGGTTAACTAACTTGAGTCTCTCTTCCCCCTCTCTTGAGCGCATGAGAGCGCTTTTTTAATATATATGGCAAAAGACTACTACGAATTACTCGGCGTCTCCAAAACTGCAAGTGAAGATGAGATCAAAAAAGCGTATCGCAAGCTGGCCTTGCAGTATCATCCTGACCGTAATAAAGAAAAAGGTGCCACTGAGAAATTTAAAGAGATCACACAAGCCTACGAGGTCATCTCTGATCCACAAAAGCGTAAAACCTATGACCAGTTTGGAGCTGCCGCTTTTGACGGGAATGGTGCAGGAGCAGGCCAAGGACCATTTGGTGGAGGATTTGGTGGTCAGCAAGGACCATTTAGTTATACCTATACCTCTGGTGGAGGAGACTTCGGAGGATTTTCTGACCCATTTGAAATTTTTGAGCAGTTCTTTGGTGGTGGCTTTTCCCGTGGGCCAAGACGCCCAGTCTACTCAGTACGGATCACTTTCATGGAAGCAGCACACGGGGTGACGAAGAAAGTAAGTATAGATGGGAAGAATGAGACGATTAAAATCCCAGCTGGCGTTGATGGTGGCTCACGTATCAGATTTGAAAAATACGATATCGTCACCGAGGTAGAACCAAGCAAAGTTTTTGAACGGCAAGGCTATGACATCATTACCCAGGTAAACATTTCTTTCACCCAGGCAGCGCTTGGCGCAGAAGTGTCAGTCGAGACCATTGATGGGGATGTGAAGATAAAAGTGCCATCTGGTACCCAGCCAGGGACGATTCTCAGACTTGGTGGTCGTGGGATCAAACACGTCAGAGGAAGTGGCAGAGGAGATCAATATGTAAAAATTCAAGTAGTCGTACCCAAAAATCTGTCCAGCAAACAAAAGGATCTTCTTAAGGAATTTGACGAGCCCCAAAAGAGAAAGTTCTTCTAATTCTTTCCAAACGTATCGATTTTCGCTACACTACTAGTGTAGACGTATGGAAATGTCATTTGAGCTGATTGGTGGATCATTTAACACATTCTTTCTTATTGCTGATTTCTTCAGATTTTGGTTTTTTTCTGGTCCCCTCGGTCTCATAAAATATTTTGGTTCACTTAATGGTGCTTTTCTCAAATTACTTTCTTACAACATTTTGCTTTCTACTTTTTTTCAGCCATTAAAAAATGAATATCGGGAAGGATTGGTTGGATTTTCTATCGCCATGGGCATGGTGTTTAAGATATTCATTCTCTTTTTTGAAACGATTGCCTATCTGGTTCTTCTCGTATTAGAAGTATTTTTTGTTTGCGCATTTGTGTTGTGGCCATTTGCGACCTTAATGCTCGCGTTTATATAATATGGAACTATTTACGTATGTCATGCTTTATCACTGGTATAAATCAGTCTTTGCTGTGGTTATTCGCGTGCTCTTTTTCCTTTCGATTGGTGCATTTTTCTTTTTGCAGCTGCATCAAGGGATGTTTCCAAAGATTCCACTCTTTTTCCTCTCAGGATTTTTAATTATTGAAGTGTTTTATCGATTTAAAGTCATCCGGGCAAAACCTATTATGAAGGTGACGGATAACACGAAGAATTTATACCTGTCTTTCACTTTCCAGGCACTGGATTGTTTCTTCTTTGCTGCCAATAGTGTCATGGTGATCAAAAATATGCTCAATGATAAAAGTATTAATTACATCATGCGTCGAAGCGGGCTTCATATCAAAGATATTATCGCAGTAAATATCCCAAAACAGACACTCGCCCATCAGGCCTTTATGACGGTCAAAGCTGTCGGTGGGTCCTATGTGACGCGAATGGACTTGTTTGCCGCATACATCCTACTTTGTGAACAGCAGACCAAAGCACTCATGCAGCGACATTTGCAGGCAGAAGAGTTCATGCAAATCCTATACTGGGCGCGCATGAATTTCCCGGAGGAAGAAAACCCCAATCCTCGTCGCGCAGTCTTTTTGGGAGAGGGTATTTTTGACTCTATCTCAACGGGGTGGACCAATGAGACCAATAAATATATCTTTGATGTCACCAGTCATGCTTTGGCAGAGCGTCCGAGTGTTCTGGGGTATAAGAAAGAGTTCCAACAGTTGGTCGCGACGCTTGCCAGGAAAGAGCACAACAATGTTCTTATTGTAGGCCCAACAGGTGTTGGGAAGCGTTCCTTCGTCGAAGCATTTGCCCTGAATAGTTACATCGGTCTCCTGCCCAAAAATCTCTATCACAAAAGAGTCTATCAGCTGCTTGTAGGCCTATTAGTAGCAGGTGCAAATACCACAGGTGAGCTGGAGGAGCGCCTGGAAATGGTCATTCAGGAGATTTTACACGCAGGTAATATTATTATGTACATAGAAAGCCTTGAAAATATCCTTGGGTCTGACACGTTCCACGCCAATCTCTCAGCAGCACTGGTGCCCTATCTTAAAAACCATTCCTTGCCCATTGTTGCAACCATTTCACCTGAGACATATAAGACATATCTTTCAAGCGCTCGAGAATTTTTAGAATTATTTGATGTCATAGAACTTCGTGAGCCGACTGTAGAAGATGCCAAGATTATGCTTTTGGAGAAAGCCCAGGAGATTGAACAGAAGAATAATGTCAGTATTACGTATCGGGCCATTATTCGCGCTGTTGAGCTGTCTCATAAATTTATTCAGGATCATGTGCTCCCTGGGAGTGCAGTAACGCTTCTTAACCGTGTCGTTGGCGCGTGTAAGCAGGCAGGAAGAAGTGAAGTGCAAGAAGCAGATGTTGTAAAAGAAGTAGAAGCGCTGACTCGTGTATCTATCTCTGAACCAGGTTCTGCAGAAAGACAGACGCTTTTGCATCTAGAGGAAGAGTTGCATAAAAGAGTTATTGGACAGGATGAGGCGGTCTCAAGTGTCTCCAGAGCCCTCCAGAGGCTGCGTGCTGGTGTAGAAGAGCGAGAGCGTCCTATCTCATTCCTTTTCTTGGGACCAACGGGGGTAGGCAAAACTGAAACTGCCAAGACGCTTGCCAGAATTTATTTTGGTGGGGAGGATCGCATCATCAGGCTTGATATGAGTGAGTATACTGGCAGTGATTCAATGATGAGACTTTTGGGGGCAATGCCAGGCCAAGGTGAAGCACGTGGTGAGCTGACTGAGAAAATTGCTGAAAATCCATTCTCCCTAGTGCTCTTAGATGAATTTGAGAAGGCGAACCCTCAAGTGATGGATATGTTCCTACAGGTTCTGGATGATGGAAGACTTACCGATAACAGAGGTAAGAAAGTATCTTTTGCTAATGCGATTATTATTGCGACATCCAATGCCGGTGCGCTGACTATCGAAGAACAACTTCGTGCAAATAAGCCGCTTGATGACAGCTTCCACCGGAAACTTATTGAGAAGCTTGAAGAAGATCGTATCTTTAAACCAGAACTTCTTAATCGTTTTGATGGTATCGTCGTGTTCCATTCTCTTGATCAGGCACAGTTACAAAGTATTGCACAGATCTATATGCATGGTATTGCCGATGATCTGGCAAAAATCCACGAGGTCAAGCTCGTCTGTGATCCAACTGTCTTTGCCCTTATTGCCCAAAAAGGCTTCGATATCCAATTCGGCGCCAGACCTCTGAGACGATTTATCCAGGATACTATTGAGAACTTGTTGGCAAAGCTGATTCTTCAGGGAGTTATTAATAGAGGCGATGGGATTAAGCTTTTTGTCGGTCCAGATGGCAATATTGGGTGGTCCAAACTCGATTTAATTTCTTCACATTGATAGAAGGCGTAATTTTTGATATACTCTCCTCATGCCAGCAGTACAAAGAAGTGAATTTTTCTTAGCACTCAACCAGCTCGCCACCGAGCGAGGGTTGGACGTATCAATTATTATTGATGCCGTAAAGAATGCTATCCTTGCCGCATATCGTAAAGATCACCCAGAAGCAGAGTCAGAAGAATATACAGTAACCTTGAATCAAAACACGGGTGAAGCACGTGTCCTTAAAGGTGAAGAAGATGTTACCCCTCCAGGATTTGGTCGTATTGCCGCACAAACCGCTAAGCAGGTTATTCTCCAAAAAGTTCGTGAAGAAGAGAAAGCAGCAGTTTTGGCTGATTTCAAGGCTAGAATCGGGACTGTTATGAACGGCATGATCCTTCGTTTTATTGGACCAAACATTATCGTTATTTTGGGAAAGACAGAAGCACTCTTCCCAGTCTCAGAACAAATCCAAAATGAGAAATATCATCCAAACCAGCAACTTGCGTTTTATATCCTCGATATTCGAGAAGGACCAAAAGGTCAAGAACTGATCGTCTCACGATCTAATAAAGGTCTTCTTGAAGGACTATTCCGCAAAGAAGTACCAGAAATCATGACCGGTGGTGTGATCTTTAAAGCAATTGCTCGTGAAGCAGGTGTCAGATCAAAGATTGCTGTTGCAGCAACCGCAAGTGGTATTGACCCAGTCGGAAGTTGTGTCGGACAAAAAGGTGTTCGTGTACAAGCTGTTATCCAGGAATTTGGTGGACTCGAAAAAATTGATGTTATCCAGTGGCAAGAAGACCCAACAGTCTTCATTGCACATGCACTCGCTCCTGCAAAGAACTTAGAAGTAAGCGTTGATGAAAATACCAAGTCTGCTATTGTTATGGCTGACCCTGATGAACTCGCCTCAGCAATTGGTAAAGATGGTCAAAATGCACGTCTCGCTTCAGAATTGACTGGTTACGAGATCAAAATCATGCCAAAAGAAGGTACATCTCCTAAAGCAGAAGCTGCGGTAAAAGAAGAAGCATCAATTGAAGCAGAAGTCAAAGAGACCGTAGCAACAGAACCGGCAACGACCGAAGAAGTAAAGCCATCTGATGAAGCAATGGTGACCGAGCCAGCCGTCACTGAGGATGCCCATGAAGAAGAAGCTCCAACAACCGAACCAACTGTGACAGAAGACCAAGCAGCATAACCGTTTCTCTTCTCACTCGCCTCACGGTTAAAATTCCGGTATAATACATACGCATATGGCAAGCCAATTTTTCCCACCAGTTGTATCTGTTCTCGGACACGTAGACCACGGCAAAACCACTTTGCTGGATGCTATCCGCAAAAGTGACATCGCTGGTGGTGAAGTAGGTGGAATTACCCAGAAGATCGGTGTTTCCCAGATTGAGACAGTCTATGAAGGGGAAAAGCGACCTATTACTTTCATTGATACCCCAGGACATGCCGCATTTAAAGAGATGCGCTCACAAGGAGCACACGTGGCTGACGTTGGTCTTTTGATCGTCTCAGCGGTAGATGGAGTCATGCCACAGACCAAAGAAGCGCTCCAGCTCTTTCTGAGCTCAAAAACCCCGTTTATCGTTGTTCTCACCAAGACTGATTTGCCAGATAAAAATGTGGATAAGGTCAAACAGCAGCTTTTGAGAGAAAATGTCATGGTAGAAGGCTATGGTGGTGATATTCCTGTCCTTGAAGTATCTGCCAGAACTGGTACCAACGTAAAAGAGCTTCTGGACCTGATTTTATTGGTATATACCATGCAGCCTCACGATGTCGATCCTGCAGGAACACTTCGTGCGGTCGTGATCGAATCCAAGCGTGATGTGAAAGTCGGTCCTCGTGCAACCGTTATTGTCAAAAACGGTACCCTCACCATTCGTGATGAGATACAGGCTGGTAAAGTCATGGGGAGAGTTCGTTCAATGACTGATGGCAAAGGTGCGATGGTTCAGTCAGTGACGGTTGGGGCTGGGGTAGAACTGCTTGGATTTGAAGAAGTCCCATCTGTTGGAAGTATTGTGAGTCGTAAAGGGGAGGTAGCTACCGAAGCCAAACGCACGCTTGCAGGTCGAGGAGAGAAGCCAGAGAATGCGCTTCTTTCAGTCATCGTCTGTGCGGATTCTGAAGGATCCCTTGAGGCTATTTTGGGAGAGTTTCCAAAGGAAGTTCACGTCATGGAGGCAAAAACGGGTGAAATCTCAGAATCAGATGTGCTTTTTGCACGCTCAACAGGCAGTATTATTATCACCTTTAATGTGCGTCTGAAGTCAGATGTGGCTAAATTTGCTCAGACTGAACACGTATTAGTGAAAAACTATCAGATTATCTATGAAATGCTTGATGAGATTCAGCAGGTTATCGACGGAAAGGCCAGTGCTCTCCTGGAGCAGATTTTTGGAGTATCAACAGTTCAAGCGAAGTTCCCATTTGATAAGCAAGAGGTTTTAGGGGTTATAGTAAATGATGGTAGAGTGGCAAAAGGGGATAAAATTCGAGTCGTAAGAGAAGATGGAACTGTGGCTGGAGAGAGCACTGTTACCTCACTGCGACAAGGCAAGGATACGGTAACAAAGGTAGAAAAAGGCAATGAGGCTGGTATTATCCTTACCCCTCAACTTGACACCCTTGTGGGCGACGTGATACTATCTCATAGTTAGCGTTTATGCCTAATGAACTCGTACAAAGACTAAAGGATCTTCTTGTCAAAAACCAGGAAATAGCGATTATTGTGCCTGGGAATCCTTCCCTTGATACCATGGCTGCAGGGTTGAGCTTATTCTTGGTCATCGAACAGATGGGTAAGCATGTAAGTATTGTGTGCCCAACTCAGCCTACTGTCGCGCTCTCTTCTCTCGTAGGCATTGATAAGCTTACCTCCCAGCTCCCCTTGAATCAAGGTGGTGTGGGTGGGGACCTGATCGTATCATTCCCGTACAGGCAGGGTGAAACAGGTCAAATTGAAAAAGTGGAATATGAGCATGATGAAGTCAATAGCAGACTCAAAATTGTGGTTCATGCTGGTGAACAAGGCCTTCACTTCTCTCAGTCAGACGTACAATTTGACCAACAAATGCGTGGGGGTAATACGCCAACCCTTATTTTCTACGTAGGTGTGACTCATCCTGAGGCGTTAGGGAACCTTTTTGTTACCGATCAGAATGTAAATACTGTCAATATTGATAACAAGGCTGAAAATCCTAAATACGGGACACTGCCTATTGTTGATACTCGATGGTCATCGGTTAGTGAACAAGTTGCTGATTTTGTGACACTTTTGGAGCCACAGGTTGTTGTACAGAGAGATGCCGCGCAAAACCTCTTGGATGGCATTTCCTATGCCACACAAGACTTCACGAATGCTCGTACCAGTTATTTGGCATTTGAGGTTGCAGGAATTTTGATGAAAAAGGGTGCCAGTAGGGATGTTGCCAAACAGGTAGTCTCAGTAAGTGGTAATACCCAAGGAGTGTCTACAACGAGTGAATATTTCCCTCCACTTCCACAGCAAGCACCAGTAGCACCGGTACAACCACAACCTGCTCCTGTGCAGCCAACACCACAGCCAGCACCTGTTGCGCCTATATCTCAGCCAGTACAGCCACAACCCATGCCTTCTCAACCTGTCGCACCAGCTGCTCAGGCAACACAAATGCCACCAGTGGCACCACCAGATTGGTTAACACCAAAAGTATATAAAGGTTCTACACTTATCTAGTAAATTAAATTCTTGTAAGATCAAGAAAAATCTGCTATACTACAAGCAGTTTTCAAAGAAAGAAAAGAAATTTATGCCACTTCAGCAAAAAACAAAGCAGGAAATTATTAAAGAGTTTCAAGTAGAAGAAGGCGACACAGGAAGTCCAGAAGTACAAATTGGGCTTTTGTCACACAGAATTGCAGCACTCGTAGAACATCTTAAGCAACATGCACATGATTTGCACAGTCGCCGAGGACTTCTCTCAATGCTTGCAAAGCGTCGAAGACTTATTTTCTTTTTAGAGAAAGTTGATAAAAAACGATCACAAGACATAACGAAACGAGTAGGATTGAAGAACTAAGCTATTCCCTTAATTCCCTCAGTTTGTTATAGTAAGAAAGAACGAAAGAGAAAAATGAAGAAAATTGCCTCACAATCAATCGAGTTTGGTGGACAAACACTAACACTAGAAACAGGAAAGCTCGCAGAACGCGCTTCTGCTTCTGTCCTTGGCCGTCTTGGTGACACTGTTGTTCTGGTAACTGTCGTAGAAGGCGGCAAATCAGATCTGGACTATTTCCCACTCTCCATTGAATATATTGAAAATCTTTTTTCAGGTGGAAAAATCAAAGGAAGTCGTTGGGTAAAGCGTGATGGAAGACCATCTGATGATGCAATTCTTGCAGGTCGTGTGATTGATAGGTCTATCCGCCCACTCTTTCCAAAAGCATTCAAAAATGTTGTCCAGATTGTTATTAACGTATTGTCTGTAGACGGCACAAATGATCCAGTGATCGTTGCATTAAACGCGGTATCTGCGGCTGTTGCAATCTCACGTATCCCATGGAATGGCCCAATTGGTGGTATGCGTATGGGATATGACGAAGCCACTGGTACCTACCTTGTTAATCCAACCACTGAACAGCGTGAAACATCTCTTTTTGAAGTAATTGTCTCTCAGGTTGGTAATCTGACCAACATGATTGAGGCAGAAGGTCGTCAGGTTTCAGAAGAAATTATGGCTACCGCAATCGTGAAGGCACATGAAGCGACACAAAAAATTATTGATGGCATTAATGAATTTGTAAAAGCAGTTGGTGATGAGAAGCTCCCACTCCCTACAGAAACTTCTTTGACTGAATTCAAGCAAATTATTGAAAAAAATTATGGTTCTGACGTGGATCATCTTATCGAGCGAAGAGCAGAAGGTGACGATAGTGCCGCTGATGAACTCGCCGCAAAGATCTTTACTGACCTGAAGACTGAAGACCCATCACGAGAAGTTGATAAAAAAATTCTTGCAGCTGCACTTGACTACACTATGTTCAAAAAGATCAGAAGTAATATTCTGGTTAAGAAAATGCGCCCAGATGGAAGAAAATTGGATGAAATTCGTCCACTAAGTTCTGAAGTCGGAGTACTTCCTCGAACCCACGGGTCAGCGCTGTTCCAGCGTGGTATGACACAAGCATTAAGTATCGCAACTCTTGGATCTCCTCGTATGGAGCAGTTGATTGAGTCAGCAGAAGGTGAAGAAGCAAAACGCTACATTCATCACTACGTTGGATTGCCATTCTCTATTGGCCAGGCAGGCAGAATTGGTACTCCAGGTCGTCGTGAAATCGGACACGGTGCGCTCGCAGAAAAGGCACTTAAAGCAGTGATTCCATCTCAGGACGTCTTCCCGTACACCATTATGGTGGTATCAGAAGTTCTTTCTCAGAATGGATCAAGTTCTATGGCATCAACCTGTGGATCAACACTGGCACTTATGGATGCAGGTGTCCCAATCCTCAAGCCGGTTGCTGGTATTTCTATCGGCATGATGTCTGATGAAAATTCCTATGAACTCTTGACTGATATTAAAGATCTTGAAGATTTCTCAGGAGATATGGATTTCAAAGTAGCTGGTACCGATACAGGAATTACTGCTATCCAGTTGGATGTGAAAGTTCCAGGACTTACTGATGAACAAATTGGTAAGATTTTGGATCGAGCAAAGATTGGTCGTATGCAGGTCATGGAAGTCATGATGAAGGCTATCAATACACCACGTGCTAGTGTGTCTCAATATGCACCAAAGATTATTACGATCAAAGTGCCACAGGAGAAAATTGGCGAGATCATCGGACCGGGTGGACGTGTTATTAAGAATATCATTGCAACAACGGGTGCAGATCTTGATATGTCTGATGATGGTACTCTGAGTATCACTGGAACCACTGAAGATCAGATCAATCAAGCTCGTGAATGGGTCGAAGGACTTACTCATGAAGTAGAAGTGGGGGAAGTATATGACAGTGCAGAAGTAAAGCGCATTTTGCCTTTTGGTGCATTTGTAGAGCTTGTACCAGGCAAAGAAGGCATGGTACACGTATCTCAAATGTCTAATCAATTTGTCAGAGACCCACAAGAAATTGTGCACATTGGGGACAAAGTAAAAGTACATGTTATCGAAATTGACTCACAGGGACGTGTGAATCTCTCAATGCTTTTTAATGAAGACGGGTCACCAATGGCAAGAAAGCCACAGGAACCACGTGAGAGAAATTTTAATGAAGAAGGTCCGCGATTTAATGAACGCCCAGAAGGTGGATATGCCCCACACAAAAGTCACCCATTGGTAGATCAATTTAAGCGTGAGCAAGGTGGGCAAAGACCAAATCGCAATCGTAATTTTAACCGCACAAGAAGCTACTAGTAATTACTTCGGGTTGGATTGATTGAAAGAAAAGATGGTATACTAATACCAGAAGCACAAAATTTTTATGCAACAAGAATTGCAATTTATATCTCTTGGCGGTGTCGAAAGTGTGACCCGCAACATGTATTTGTATCAAGTCGGAAACGAAATTCTGATCGTGGATTGCGGTCTGGGTTTTGTGAATGATGTTCCAGGCGTTGATTTTGTCCTTCCTGATCTTTCCCCACTGCTTACCAAACTACAAGAAGGCAACAAATTGGTAGGTATTGCAATTACCCACGGTCATGAAGATCATTTGGGTGCACTACCATTTTTATTGCCACAACTACCTCCTGTTTCTATTTTTGCTACTCCAATCACTGCCGGATTTATCTCAGAGAAGCTGAGAGACTTCCAGTTGCAGCCAACCGTACAAGTCTTGACGTTTAATCAAGAAGTAAAGATCGGTTCTTTTGCTCTTACTCCTATTCGAGTGACTCATTCAGTGCCTGATACCGCACATTTCTTGATCAAAACTCCTGCCGGAAATTTTTATCATGGAGGAGACTTCAAATTTGATTTGACACCGTATGATGATCAGCCATCTGATCTTATGGCGATTGCCAGAGCAGGAAGCCAGGGGATTATCGCCATGGTTGGAGAGTCACTGGGAGCTGACAAAGATGGATTTACACCGTCGGAAGCGACATTGACTGAGCATTTTGCACGGATATTCCATGAAGTAAAAGGGAAGATATTGGTAACCACATACTCTTCACACATGAATCGCGTTGAGCAATTTGTTGATCTGGCACTGGCAAACAAACGAAAAGTTGCCTTTGTCGGGCGCTCTCTTATTAAGGCAAAGAAAATTGCACAGGCACAAGGACGTATGAAAATTCCACAATCTATGGAAGTTCCAATTGATAAGATACAAAAAACTCGTCCTGAAGAACTGTTAGTCTTTATTGCAGGAAGCCAGGGACAGGAAGAATCAGCACTTACTCGAGTCGTGGCAGGACAGCATCCTATGGTGCGTCTGCAGCCAGATGATGCGATCGTATTCTCTGCAGAGCCCATCCCAGGCAATGAAACAGCAGTATTTGGACTGGTTGACTCAATAGCAGCATTAAATATCAAGACATATTTCTCTCAAAGCCATACCTATCACGTCTCAGGCCACGGATCACGATCAGAACTCTTGATGCTCCTGCAGCTTGTCAGGCCAAAATTTGTTATCCCAGTTGGAGGAAATATTAGGCATAGGAGAGCCTACGTGAGTATCGCAACACAATATGGACTCCCTGAAACATCAGTGATACTTCCTCGAAATGGTCAGGAAGTAATCTTTGGTGATCAAACGAAATTTGGCAAAATCTATCCACTCAGAAATGTATATGTTGATGAGATTGCTAAAGAAGAAGTCGAAGGATACGTCCTTCGAGATAGACAACAGCTCTCTGAAGAAGGAGTTCTCGTAGCCATTATGGAAATCTCAGAACAGGATGGAGTGTTGGCCGGACAACCACAGCTGATTGTGCGTGGACTTCTGGATCAGGAGAAACAGATGATCTCAGGAATAGTTGCTGATGTGGTCAATAAGATTGCGCGAAACAATCAAGGGGATCTCTCACTCATTCGTCGAACCGTGCGAAAAGATTTGGAACGAGAAGTGAGAGCAAAGCTGAACAAAAATCCTCTGATTATCCCTGTTGTGATTGCTGTCTAAATTGCCTCTTCTGTTGTTTGTACATTTCTTGTGATCTTGGCTATAATGGATGATATGGGTAGACACAAAAAAATGGCGCTTACGTTAAAGAAGGAAACCGTCTATAGCGTGAGTGGATTTTTTTGTCTTCTCTGTGCAGTCTTTTTGGTCCTTTCATTTTTTGATCGCAGCGGCTCCTTAGGTGGGGTACAGGATGGTCTTACGTCGTTTTTTGGAGGGCTAGTTATTCTCGCACCACTTGGCCTTGTTGTCCTTGGCTTTTATTTGTTTCATATTAAAAAATTCTTCCTCTCTCAAACCCATGTAATAGTCGGGTATGGACTGGTATTCCTCTCCCTGCTTGGCCTTTTCCGTGGTGGGTCAATTGGCATGAGCCTATCAGATGTGGTCTCAGAGGTGCTAGGACTAGCAGGAGCGAATCTTATTTACTTTGTGGGGCTCTGTATTGGACTTGTGGTTCTTTTTGATAAATCGATCGATGAAATGTTTGGCATCCTTTTGGCCATACTCAAAGCATTTGGAAAGTTGGTCCCTGGGTTTTTGACTGGCATGTTCAAATCTAAGAAAGTTCTGGTTAAAGAACATGGCAAACAAACAGTCATGACTATCGGTAATCAGAAAGATTCTATCCCTTCTCTCAACTCACTGCCGGCTAAAGAACCAGTTATTAACAAAGGCAAAGAAATTAAGGCAGAAATGCAACCTGGACTTAAAATTGCTGATCAGCTGGTCAATAATGCAGGGGTGGGCGTCTGGGAATACCCACCACTTGAGCTTCTCTCCGACATGCCTGGCCAGAAAGCGGATCGAGGAGATATTAAAAAGATTGCAGGAATTATTGAGAAAACACTGGCCAGTTTTGGTATTGAAGCACGTGTGGCTGAGGTCAATCTTGGCCCTGCGGTCACGCAGTACGCACTTGAGATTGCTCTGGGCACAAAAGTATCGAAGATTACCTCCCTTGCCAACGATTTGGCTCTGGCCACTGAAGCGCCAACAGGACAGATTCGTGTTGAAGCACCAATCCCAGGAAGAAATCTTATTGGTATTGAAATCCCGAACAAGTCTCTGGAAGTGGTGACGCTCAAGACAATGCTTATGTCCAGTATGATGCAAAAGAGTAAATCCAAGCTTTCGGTAGCTGTTGGTCTTGATGTCTCCGGTAATCCATCAGTTGGAGATATCGCAAAAATGCCTCATCTTCTTATCGCGGGTACTACTGGCTCTGGAAAATCAGCAACTATTAACTCATTTATTTGTTCCATTCTCTTTAGAGCATCTCCTCAGGAAGTACGCTTTATTATGATCGATCCAAAGCGTGTTGAATTGACACTTTATAACGGTATTCCTCATTTGTTAACACCAGTTATTGTTGAGCCAGACCAGATTCTTTCTGCCCTCAAGTGGGCACTGGCAGAGATGGAAAGGCGCTATAAAGTGTTCGCTGAAAGAGGAGTGAGAAATTTAGAGGCATACAATGAGCTTTCTGGTTTTCAAGCCTTCCCAGCCATAATCATTATTATTGATGAATTGGCTGACTTGATGGCATATGCACCAGTAGAGGTCGAAGACGCGATCGCGAGACTTGCACAGATGGCTCGTGCGACTGGCATTCATTTGATCGTCTCAACACAGCGCCCATCAGTAGATGTCATTACCGGTCTTATTAAAGCCAATATCCCAACTCGTATCGCCTTGACGGTTGCCTCGATGGTAGATAGTCGCGTTATTTTGGATGGACCAGGAGCAGAAAAATTACTAGGTCGTGGAGATATGTTATATATTCCACCAAACCAGGGGAAGCCAATTCGTGTCCAGAGTACGTTTGTTCAGGACAAAGAAGTGAATAAGCTGGTAGACTTCCTGAAGCAGAAGAATCCTGTTGTTCAATATACCGAAGAAGTGACCAAACAACCTGTTCTGATCAAGAAGGGAACAGGTGCCAATATGGCAAGTGGTGCCAAGGCGGGGGATGAGCAATTGATTGAAGATGCTATTCGTGTCGTATGCCAATACGACCGCGCCTCTGCTTCACTGCTGCAGCGCAAATTATCTCTTGGGTATGCACGTGCGGCACGTATTCTTGATCAGTTACAGGATTTGGGCGTGGTAGGTCCTGCTGAAGGAGCCAAGCCTCGAGATGTGATTTTGAGGAATGCTGAAGAAGTTATTGCGAATCTGCATGAAGGATAAAATACACTATGATCAGACTAGGAGAACGACTCAAATCCAAGCGTGCCGAGCTTGGACTCTCTATTGAAGACGCCTCAGATGCGACTAAAATTCGTCCCGAGTACCTGCGTGCTATAGAGGCAGGTAATTACGGCGCACTGCCATCACGGACTTACGCACAAGGATTTGTGAGTAATTATATCTCGTATCTTGGACTTCCAAGGAGGGATACAATGGCTGTATTTCGTCGAGAATTTGATGAGAAAGAGTTTAATGGAGTCCTCCCCAGCAGATTTGTGGAAAGAAAAAGTATGATCCCAGGATTTCGTATCGGACCAGTTGGGATTTTTGTCATATTTGCGATAGTGGCAATAGTGAGCTTCTTCCTGTTCCAGTATAGAGATGCACTCTTTGATCCATCACTGAGTGTCTCCTCTCCGGTAGATGGTGCCGTTGTACATACAGGAGTAATAACCGTGGTAGGAAAGGCGAGTCCTGGCGCATTAGTATCTATTGACGGGGATGCAGCACTTACAGACAAAAATGGGGCGTTCTCCAAAGAGACAGGACTTTTTACTGGTGAGCAAACGATCGTGGTCATGGCAAAAAATAGCTATGGCCGCACAACCACTCTCTTTAGAAGAGTAAAAGTTGACTGAAAACACCTTGACAGAATGTCTGAGAAATCACTAGTATAGATATATGGATATTGCCCAATCCTTACTGCTCGCGGTGGTCCTTATACTTACCGGTCTTCTGGTCTTTCTAGGTATTCAAGTGTTTTTCATTCTGCGAGAACTCCGTCGTACCCTTGAAAGAGCCAACAAAATTCTTGATAATGCAAATTCAATCACCGAAAGTATTGCTCGCCCAATTTCTGACTTCTCAGGCATCTTGGATGGAGTAAAAACAGGCATGTCGCTTCTGAGTATCTTTAGTAAGAAGAAAAAGCATCAGGAGGAAGGAATGGATGAATAATGGACACGCTTCTGGCGGTTTCCTCAATGGTTTGGTAATTGGTGTTGCACTTGGTGCAGGCGCGTACTTCCTCATCGGCACCAAAACAGGTAAAAAAATTCTGAAAGCAGTCTCAGAACAAGGTTTTGACAATCTTGAAGGGTTAGTTGGGGCAGTGACTGAAAGTATGAGCTGTGAATGTGATGGTGAGTGCATGTGTGAGGAAGAGGTAGAAAAGACGCCTCGTAAAATGGCCACAACGTCTCATCCAGAACACAGTGAGGAAGCTCCGAAAAAAACTGGTCCCAAGCGTTTCTTCAAAGGAATAAAAAGATAATTATTTAGGAAGGTTATCGAAATCCAGATACTCCATATACAGAAGAACTTTCAATGTCGTGCCTTCTTTAGGAAAGAGATTGTACGTCGCATGTGGTGGAACTGGAATAAGATCATCTTTGTGTACTTCAAAGGTTTCACCATTCACGACAAATGTTCCTTGCCCATCTAAGATATAGTAAATCCTTTCCCTCTCGCCAATTGTTCTCTCTCCATGCTCACCGGTAAACTCTGCATAAGCAATTGTGGTTCCATTGGCAACATCTGGTAGTTGATAATAGTACCCATCAACTCCTTCTCTGCCGTGGTGGACTGTTTGAGATCGTGTAATCTTCTGTGGTGTCATATTATCCTCCATAGCGTTGTATATCTGCATTGTGCTGCTCGAAGTTCGCCTCAAAATGGGTAACTCCTTTGGGGTCGGTATAGTAATAGAGATAGTCAGTCTGGGGGATATTAAACACTGCCTTGAGACTGTTGAGCCCTGGGTTGCAAATCGGGTGTGGGGGCAATGTGTTGTGCGTATAGCCATTAAATGGTGAATCGATGGCAAGGTCATCTGCCGTTAGATTTTCTTTCCACCATCTCTTTGTAGCAGGATCATATCCGACTGCGTATTGGACCGTCGCATCAACATCGAGCTTCATTCCAATGTCCAGCCTGTTTTTAATAACAGAGGCAATAAGCATCATCTCTTGAGGAGTCCTACCCTCTCTCTCTACGATGGAGGCAAAGGTGACCAGTTGGGGCTTGGTGAACGAGCTTGGTTTGGCAACTGATGCATATTTTTGTTCGAAGTTATCTCGCATGGTGGTAATGATAGTCTCGATGGTGGCATCTTTATGAAAGGCATAGGTGTCAGGGAAAAGATATCCTTCATTGGCTTCTAATTCAGTCTTCCATCCTGCTCGGTATGTCTGTGGGAAATGTGCTTGCAGTATTGCGTCAACTTCTTCTGCTCTTTTCCCTTCTGGTATGGTGATCCAGATATCTGCAGGTGCTTTAGTCAGTGTGGTAGCAATATCTTTGGAGGACATACTGGGAGAAAGTTCAAAGTCTCCGACTTGGATGCTATTACCTAGATTATTCAGTTTTACTTCCAGTAAAAAGCCATCGATATTGCGGATCAGATGTGCTTGTTGTAAGTTACTGGCAATATCACGTACGGTCTGGTCTTTACTAACACTAAAAGCAACTTTGCTCGTGTCACTACGATTCACGGGACCGGTATAGGATTGCCAGACGAGTGAGAGAATAATGCCAAAAGCAACAATACCAATGCCAACGGTCGTGAGCAATTTCATACAGTAGTTAGTATACCAAGTTTATTGGATAGTGAACATGGGATAGAGATGGGTTGAATCAATGGTTGTCTGGAGAGTCGCTTCTTGCTCACTGTAGTAGGTCATCAACACATCCCCAACGGCCACACTATCACCAACCTTTTTATGCATAAACATTCCAGCACCCTTCTGGTCTGGTGCCCCAAGCATACGTCCAAGAACGGTCGTATGTTTGCTATCAATTGCGGTTACTTTTCCAGCGACTTCAGAGGTAATGTCTTTGGTAAATGTGCCAAGTTTGGTTTGTAATGATTGACTAGTTACACTAGTATCTCCGCCTTGTTCACTAATGATTGCTTGCATTTTTTTCAGTGCTGCACCTGAGGTGAGAAGAGATTTTGCCCAGTCCCTGGTCGTCTGAAATTGTTGGAGTATCTCTTGTCGTCTCTGTCCATCTTCGCTTTCAAGACAAATACCTAAGAGTTCACCTGCGAGGTTTAACGCTCTATTCTCAAGATCAATTGGGCGGTCACTGGTTTGCTCGAGTACCCGAAGTGCCTCCTGTACTTCCAAAATTGGGCCCACACCCCTGCCTGCTGGTTCTTCTGTCTCGTGGGGGAGTACTTTTATCTTGATCCCAAATTTATTTGCAACATATTCAAATTTTGTTTTAATGACTTCAGCATCTTCTCGTGAGTGTACTTTGACAGTTGGGCCATACGGGACATCAATTACTACGTGATTACTCCCAAATGCGACCTTTTTGGCAAGTACAGAGACAATAATTTTGTCAAAGCTCTCAAACATAAGCGGCTTCTCTACTTGAATAAGGACGTCATCAGCGGGTGCTATTTTAAATCCACCACCCCAGACTATACAGCCGCCTGCTTTTTTCACAATGTCATACAGTTCTTCTTTGGTGAATGTAACTTTACTCAGCACTTCCATGTCATCGGCTGTTCCATCAGGAGTCGTGATGGCACGAGAGGAGCTTTTTGGGATTGTGTAGCCTGCTGCCGCAACGATAGGGACGAGAATGAGGGTAGTACGCGTACCAGGGACACCACCAATGGAATGTTTGTCAGCAACGATGCCTGAAAACTCCAATTTTTCACCAGTATCAACCATTGCTTTGGTTAGAAAAAATAATTCTTCGTTGGTAAACCCTTTAGAATAGCCACTTGCAGCAAAATATGTTGTGAGTACTTTGTTGAGTCTATCATGGGCAATCTCGTCCATGATGGCATAGATCTCCTGATAGGAGAGTGCTTTCCCAACAAGTTTCTTTTGGATTGCCTCTAAGGCTACTTCTTCTTCGTTCATAATGTCTGCAAGCGTGATTTAATAACGAGTCTTTTCCAGGTCGTGCCTGGTGGCACACAGGTGATAATAGTTAGCATACTCTCATCGGTTGCTTGATTCAAGACAGTCGTATCGTCAGGTTCTACGACAATAAGTGAAAAGACCTTATACGTATAGGTAACGTTTTGTATATGTACCTGAATAAGATCTCCTACAGAAAGGGAAAGAATATGTGCAAAAATAGTACGGTAATCGTTAGGGTTATATAACTGTGGAAGTGTTGAATGTCCAAATATGACACAGTTGCCTATTGCCGGTGGGGTACAGGTCCCTGCAAAGTTGACCAAGTGTTTGGTCAGGTCATCATCTGTTGTCGAGACTTCTGCATTTTTAATATCAAGTTTTGGGATATCAATGGTAAATGCGCTAGTTGTTGGATTTGCTTGTTGATGGCTTCCAGGGTACCAGTTGCTGGCATTATCTAGATCCTGCGCATACACTTTGGATGAGAGAAAATTTGCAAGTCTTGCCTGGCTTACGATTGCATGGTCGGGCACCGGTTTTATCAGTGCATCAGAAACGGTGCGTGGAGCGATATAGATTTCCCAGAGAAGCAGTGGAGAGAAGATATATAAAGAGACCACAAGTCCTGATAACACTAAAAAGCTTCCTGTTAGTCGAACAAGTAGGCGTTTGTTGATCCTTGTCTGCTTTTTGTATGTGACAATACTCATTGAGTAATTATTTTAAAGGAGATGTTTGATGGATTGGCAGGCAGCGTCCTTGGCAAGAATGGAATGGCAGGGACTAATTGTACAGTCGCATCTTGTAGGCCAGTGAGTGACTTGAGTGCGGTGACTGCATCGCTAAAGCTTTTGCCAGCCAGTTGCCCAGAGAGAGTCTTCTCATCAATCACAGGGCGTAGTGATGCCTGGACGATAGCAGTTGCACTAATCACGTTGTTTTTACTGGTGACATTATCAAGCTTTACACTGATACCATTGTCTACAAAGGTCATGGTATTGTCGTGAACCAACTGCCCTTGTACTGTTTGTTGTAAGTCCTTGAGTGCATATACTGATGCAGAGGTCTGTACCGTAGCACTCAGGCTCAGAGTGGATGCCTGGTCACCAAGTTTGCCTGAGAATGTTTTATTCGTAACTGTCTGCTGTACGCTTTGATCTATAACTTGTTTATCACTCGTGTTATTGTTCAAAAGCGTTGGTGTTGCCTGGTCTTTTGCTTTCTGTAAAACCTGGTTAGTAAGATTTGTGATATCAGCCTGTGAGATGACGGTGATGGCTGTTTTGGTTCCACCTGTGAAGGCAGTATCGTTTTTTGCACTCATATCACTCTTACTCTCTCCACTGACGGTGAATTTTGTTCCTGCGGGGATATTGTAATCGGTGCCAATGTCTCCGGCGGTTACTGCAACATCATTTACAATCGTGGATGGATCATCAGGTCCGCCTGAGAATGAGGCTATCACAGTGGCGCTGTCTAGTGTGAAAATAAGTCCATTGCTCGCGGTAAGTTTGGTCCCTGCCGTAAGATGTACCTCTTCTGATGCGCGACTAAAAATAGAGACAGTCCCTTTTGCCTTATTCCCAATATTTTTTGTTCCAGTTGTCTGAATACTATCAGAGATGGTGTTGGAACTACTTACAGAAGTAACTGGGATGCTTCCATTTCCTCCTGTGGTTGTAAAGTTGACTGGGACATTTTGAGTGAGGTGTTGTGCGGCAAACGTAAGAGTAATTGTTCCTTTCAGGCCATTTCGATATGCCAGAAAAAGTCCAACACCGATAACAATAATTGCAAGAATAATAACAATACCAATGCCTTTCATGTGTTTGAGTGGGGAATGGATGAAAATTCCATTCATACCTTTTTGTATCCCAGAGAGGAGCCCTTGCACAAGGTCTTTGCCTCCTGTTATGAGACCAGCAGCACTTTCTCTAACCATAAGCTCACTTTCCTCTTCATCGGATTCTTCAACTCTCTCTTGTTGGTGGGAAATTTCTGGTAAATTTTCAGTGTACTCATCTGCTTCTTCTTGTGTGGCTGGCAAATGAGTAGTTGGGACGTGAGTAGGGGCGAGTGCTTTCCCTTCAGAAAAACCAAAATATTCTGCAGCAATATTATCTGATACCAAATGAGATGGCTTTTTTATCTCTTCCTGCATCTCTGGTTGTATTTTTTTCTCTTCATCGCCCTCCTCATCTGCAGGTTTTTCTTCTTTGACTTCTTCTTGTGATTGCTCTTCTTCTTCCTCATGGGTATGTCTGTGTGTCGTGTGCTGTACTGGAAGTTCATTCTCATCCTCAGGGGTAATCTGTGGGATGGCTGTTCGAAGTGTTACTGTATCGAGTGTTGCGTTATTGATAGAAAGCCCAAGTTGAGTTGCCGTACCAAAGAGAACTCCTTGTAGATCGAAATTTGGTGCCAGAATCGTGACTTGGGGGACATGCAAAAATGGCAAGCTTTTGCTCCACTTATGGGAAAGAAAACTTTGTGAAATTTTCTCATTATCTTCCCCATCAAAAAGGACGATACGAGAAGGTAAAATTTCACTCTGTGTAAAGGTCTTAAGCATTGCATCAACTAATGTTGGGACATCTTCACTGAGTGGTTGCGCAGCACTTTCAAGAATCCTTCCTGCCCGAACGATAGAAACGCGAATTGACTCTTTGCCCATTTCTACAATGATTGCAGATACAGGAGCACCTTCTTTTTTATGAAGCAGATGAACAATTGCTTCCGTAAAGACCAGGAATCCGATTGGGGTTAGGGAAAGCTCATCACAGATTTTCTTCAACAAGGTTAGTTTTTCTTGAGTTATTCTTCCTTCTGTCGTCCAGGCTGTATGAACACCAAAGATGGTTTTATAATTTGGAATTTTCTCTGTCAGCTCTTGCTCTGCTTGACTGATGGCACGATCACAGGCATTTAAAATGTCCTCAAAGGAAGCATCTTCAAGAGGGGTGGGGAGGATACTCTCTGCAACAGAGAAAAGAGCAAGGCTTCCGTTTTTTTCTTCAAGAATAGATGCGACAATTTTTTCATCCTGCAAAAGAAGCGTCAAATAATATGACTGTTGTTTGGACGATGTCGTTTTAAGAAAAGGCAGTGAAAGTCGCATATATCACTATTTATGATACCACAGCGTACAATCTCATTTGTTGCTGACCAATTTTTTCCTGTTTGGTGATCTTGAAGGACTTGATGTCAGCAGTATTCTCAACATGTGGTCCCCCACAAAGTTCTTTAGAATAGTCACCAATAAAATATACTTTTACGATGTCTTGATATTTATCTCCAAAAAGCCCGATAGCGCCTGTCTCACGTGCTTTTTCAAGAGGAAGCATCTCAAAGTGGACTGGCAGCGCTGCTGCAATTTTTTCTTTCACGATAGCTTCAACTTTGTCTATTTGCTCTTGTGTGAGTTTGTCAGGGTGATAGAAATCAAATCTCAGTCTTTCTGGGGTGATGTTAGATCCAGTCTGTCTCACATGATCTCCCAGCACGTCTCGAAGTGCTTGTTGGAGCAGATGAGTCGCCGTATGACCCTTGATCGTCAAGTCAGAGTGGTCGGCAAGGCCACCTTTAAACTTCCCTGCACTTGCAGTTCGGGAAAGATCTTTGTGTGATTTCATTTTCTCAGCAAATGCCTGATCATCAAAAGTAAACCCTAGTGATTTGATTTGTGTTGGGGAGAGGCCATGTGTGGCATATAAAACAAACGCATCTTCAGCAGAAATTTCTTTGATCTCACCCATGATTTCATCACCACCGACTTGTTTGTATTTCTTTTCAATATATTTTTGTGCTTCATGACGAGTGTGCGCATATTTTTGCTCTTCTTCAAGGATGGTAAGCTTAATTTCTTCAAAATGCTCTGCCAAGGTGGGATCAGTCTCCGTGTATTGGTTCACGATTGCGGTCAAAACAGGAGTGATATCTTTGCCACCAAGCGTCTCAAAACTGTCAAAGCTGCGACGTAAAAGTTTTCTCAAGATATATCCTTGTTCTTTGTTGGATGGCTTAATCCCAGCATGAATAATGAAACAAGAAGACGAAAGATGTGCGGTAATCATACGCATGTGTTTGGCATGGGTGTCGTAGGTCTTATCGGTTGCCTTCTCAAGACTCTCAATAACAGGCTTGAACAGAGAGGTTAGAAAGACGTCAGGCTCGTTCTCTGTGGCCATAATGAGTCTTTCCAGTCCTCCTCCAAAATCCACATTCCTTTGGGCAAGTTGTTCAAAACTGCCATCTTCAGCTTTCTTATATTCCATAAATACGTTATTCCCAATTTCAATATACCGACCACAATCACAGTTAATATGGCAAGGTTCATCCCTCCATGGACTATTTTCATGGATTTTCAAGTCTGCTCCGAAATCATAAAACATCTCTGTATCTGGTCCACCCAACTCTCCTGAAGGCATGTTCTCGGGAACACCTGCGCGTGACCACCAATTCTTCTTTGGCCCATAAGGGAAAATACGACCTTCTGCCAAAACGCCTGCTTTTTCAAATTGTTCTGTCCAGATACGGATAGAATCAGTGTCTTTTGGAATACTCTGATAGCCGTCAAACACGCTCGTGTAGAGTCTGTGGGGATCAATACCTAGTTTTTTAGTTAAAAAAGTGAACATCCAGGGGATTTGTTCTTCCTTAAAATAGTCACCCAGAGACCAGTTCCCAATCATGCGAAAGAGCGTAAGGTGACGATTATCTCCCACTTCATCAATGTCATCCATTGCTCCTTGACCCCGAAATACGTTCTGGACGTTCACAAATCGTTTGCCCTGAGGGTGTGGTTCACCTGCAAGATAAGGAATAAGCGGCTGCATACCACTGGAAGTAAAAAGCGTAGTTGGGTCATTCTCAGGCACGAGAGGGGCATTGGGGATCTGGACATGGCCATTTTCCTTGTAAAAAGAGACATAGTTATCAATAATTTGTTTTCCAGTCATGAATCTATTATAGCCTAGGTGTTGACAGAAAGTGAAGACCTATGGTATAAAACGGGTACCTTAGTTTTATACGTAAAGGTAATAGAAACAAGAGGTAATATATATCCTCTTTGTTTTTTGTCGTATAAACCACCAACGCGCCGATGCCGAAACAACAACAACAACCAATTACACGAGAATACTGGGGCAAGGAAGAAAAACACCTCCCGAAATTGGACTTGCTTGCTATCCAAAAAAACTCATACAAATGGTTTGTTGAAAAGGCAATTGGTGACGTCCTCAACGAGATCTCCCCAATTAATGACTTTACTGACAAGAACTGGAGTCTTTCCTTTGATAGTTACCGTATTGGAAAGCCATCCATGACAGTAAGTGAAAGTCTACAGAAAGGAGCGACATACGACGCTCCTTTATATGTTGAGACAACACTCACCAACAAAAGAGACAATACTTCACAAAAACAAGAAATCTTCCTTGGTGATATTCCACAAATGACTGATCGTGGTACTTTTATCGTCAGTGGTATTGAAAGAGCAGTCATTAACCAGATTGTTCGTTCATCCGGTGTTTTCTTTACCGCCGCAGCAGATGCAGTGACAGGAAAAGCACTCTACAATGCAGAAATTCGTCCACAACATGGTGTCTGGCTTGAATTTGCAACAACTCGTCAGGGAACAATCACCGTAAAGGTTGATCGTCGCCGCAAATTCCCAGTAACAACTCTTCTTCGCGCTCTTGGTATCTCTTCCAATGAGGAATTAATGGAAAAATTTGCAGGGGTACAGGACAAAAATGGATTTATTGAACAAACTCTTCAAAAAGATGAAACAACAAGTACTACAGAAGCTCTTATTGAAATTTTTAAGAAAATGCGACCAGGTGAGCCTGTCGTTATCGAGAAGGTCCGTGAAAGTATTCACGGACTTTTCTTTCATGCACGACGCTATGATCTTGGCGAAGTCGGTCGTTATAAGGTTAATAAAAAGCTCGGTGATCTTCCAGAATTTACTTCAAGTACAGAAAGAACCCTCACTCTCAATGATATTATCGGAACCGTTGCCTACTTAATCGCACTGTCAAATGGCGATCAGCGAACAATCGTTGATGATATTGATAGTCTTGCTCACCGTCGCGTACGAAGTGTTGGAGAATTGGTTGCTACAACTGCATTCCGCGTGGGTGTTCTTCGTCTTGAGCGCGCAGTGAAAGAAAGAATGAGTCTTTTGTCTTTTGACGAACCAGTTGCAATTAGTTCTCTTATTAATGCTCGTCCAATTGTCGCATCTTTGAACGAGTTCTTTAGAACTTCCCAGCTCTCTTCTATCCTTGACCAAACCAACCCACTCTCAGAAGTAGAAATTCTCAGTCGTCTGACCGTTATGGGTCAAGGTGGTATTCAAAGAGATCGTGCAGCATTCTCCATTCGCGACATTAACGCATCACAGTATGGTCGTGTCTGTCCAGTTAAGAGTCCTGAAGGTCCAAACATCGGTTTGGTTACCTATCTGACTTTGTACGCTCGCGTAAATGAGTATGGATTCCTGGAAACCCCATATCGAAAAGTAGAGAATGGCAAGGCGACAGATGAAGTAGTGTACATGGACGCAGCTGACGAAGCAAAATTCTATATCACCCACGCTGGAGTACTCGGTGAAAAAGATGAGATTGCAGCTGATCGTGTCCCAGCTCGTTATCGTGGTGAATTTACTGAAATCGAAAAAGAAAAAGTATCCTATGTTGACGTTTCACCACGTCAAGTTATTGGTGCCTCTACTTCTCTGATCCCATTTGTGGCTCATGACGAAGCACAGCGCGCGCTCATGGGTACCCACATGCAGTGGCAGGCAGTTCCTTTGGTAAAGCCAGCGAGTCCAATCGTTGGAACTGGTATGGAAGGCCCAATTGCACAAGTCATGGGTAAAGTTGTTCACGCTCCATTTGATGGTGTCATCGCAAAAGCAGATGCAAACGGTGTCCTCTTGGAAGGTAAGAATGAAAAAGCAGGATTCCCAATTGAGTCATTCTCTCGTACTGCAGCTACAACTGCCTACACTCAGCGAGCCGTTGTAAAGACAGGCGATAAGGTAAAGAAAGGTGATCTCCTTATTGATGGTCCATCAAGTGAAAATGGAGAATTGGCACTTGGACAAAATCTTTTAGTCGCATACATGTCTTTGGATGGTCTGGAATTTGAAGACGCTATGGTTATCTCTGATCGTCTGGTTAAAGAAGATATTCTTTCAAGTATTCATATCGAGAAATATGAAACAACGGTTGTTGATACCAAACTTGGCCCAGAAGAATTGACTCGCGATTTGGCAAACGTTGCAGAAGATGAATTAAAGAATCTCGATGAGCGTGGTATCGTCTATCTCGGTGCTGAAGTTGATCCTGGATCTATCTTGGTTGGTAAAATTGCACCGAAAGGTGAGACAGAATTGACTGCTGAAGAAAGACTCTTGCGCGCTATCTTTGGTGAACAGGCACGAGAAGTCCGTGATACATCACTACGCATGCCACACGGTGAGCGAGGAATTGTAACCAATATTCAGATTCTTGATCGTAAAGATGGGGTTGAACTCGAACCAGGGGCACTCCAGAGAATTATTGTAGAGGTTGCACAACTTCGCCACGTAGTCGTTGGAGACAAACTCGCTGGACGCCATGGGAATAAGGGTGTTATTTCACGCATCTTGCCTGAGGCTGACATGCCATATATTGAGGGTGGTCGTCACGTTGATATCATTATTCGTCCAGCATCAGTTCTGGCACGTATGAACTTGGGCCAGGTTTTGGAAGCACATCTTGGTTTGGCGGCTGAGAAGCTGAACAAGAAAGTTGCTCTTCCAGTCTTTGACAAGGTCAATGAAGATAAGATCGTAGAGCATCTGCAGGAAGCTGGCTACCCAACAGATGGCAAATTGAAGCTGTTTGATGGACGAACTGGTGAAGCATATGAACACCCAGTTGTCGTTGGTATCGGCTATATCATGAAGCTTATCCATATGGTTGAGGATAAGACACATGCTCGTTCAACTGGTCCATATTCTCTGGTTACCCAGCAGCCACTTGGTGGTAAAGCACAAATGGGAGGTCAGAGACTTGGAGAAATGGAAGTTTGGGCACTTGAGGCACATCGTGCACGATATATCTTGCAAGAAATGCTTACGATCAAATCAGATGATGTGGTCGGACGAAGTAAGGCATTTGAAGCAATGGTCAAGGGTACTGATATTCCAACACCAATGGTTCCAGAATCATTTAATGTGTTGATGCGCGAACTTGAAGCACTTGCGATTAACGTAAAACCTGTTAGTGCGTCAGTAGTAACGGATGATGCGACAACACCAGTGACGCCAGCAGATGACGTTGCTGCACTTGCTGAAGAAGAAAAAGTAGAAAAGCAGGCAAAAGAGCTTGAAGAAGAACTCGGTGCCTCTAGCGAAGGTGAGCCCGGAGATGATACAATGGAGGCCAACCCAATGGATATTGCAGAAGAAGGTCCACAGACAGAAGAACTGATTGAAGGATAATTTTATGGCAGAAAACATGAAACAAAAGAAAAATATTAAATTTGTAGACTTTCAAGGTCTGCAGGTGCTTCTCGCATCCAAGCAAGACATTCTTGATTGGTCATATGGTGAAGTAACCAAGCCAGAAACGATTAACTATCGTACGCTTCGTCCTGAGAAAGACGGGCTTTTTGATGAAAGAATCTTTGGTCCAACAAAAGACTGGGAATGTTATTGTGGAAAGTATAAGAGAATTCGTTACAAGGGTGTTATTTGCGACAAGTGTGGTGTTGAAGTAACTCTCTCTCGTGTACGTCGTGAGCGCATGGGTCATATTACGCTTGCAGCTCCATCAGCACACGTATGGTTCTTCAAGGGTGCATCAAGTCCACTGTCTACCTTGATTGATGTCTCACAGAAGAGTCTGGAAGCAGTTATTTACTACGCATCTCACGTAGTGGTGACTCTTGATGAACAGAAGAAAAAAGATGCACTTGCAGAATTAAATGACAGTATTGAAAAGCGTAAAGCAAATCTTGAACAAAGTCGCAAACAAGAAGAAGCAGCACTCACAGAAGATGTAGAAACCAAGATCAAGGAAGCAAAAGATCGTGGTAATAAAGAGCAACAAAAACTGGTTGAACAAGAACTAACTCTTTCTCTTCGCCAGAAATTAGCACGCCTGACAGAGCGCGTAGAAGGTGAACTCAAAAAAGTTGATGAAATTGCAGCAGTACTCTCAACACTTCTTAAGAATTTGCATGTTGGTAGTGTGATTTCTGAAGAAGAATATTACAAAGTATTAGAATACGAAATTCCAGAATTCTTCACCATCAAAACTGGTGCTGAAGCCTTGAAAGAACTTCTTGAAAAAATGGATTTTGATGAAGAAATTGTTAGACTTCGTGGTGAACTCGAGAAAGCAACTTCCCAGCGTTATCTCAAGCTCATTAAGCGTCTTCGCTTGATGGAATCCATGAAAAAAGCAGGTATCAAGCCAGTATCTCTTCTTTTGGAAGTATTACCAGTTCTTCCATCAGATCTTCGTCCTATGGTTCAGCTCGCTGGTGGACGTTTTGCAACCAGTGATTTGAACGATTTGTATCGTCGTGTGATTAACCGAAACAACCGTCTTAAGCACCTTATTGGTCTTGGCGCGCCTGAAATCATTCTGCGTAACGAAAAGCGCATGCTTCAGGAAGCAGTTGATGCCTTGATTGATGAACCACAGCGCTCATCTCAAACCTTGACCAACCCACTGCGATCTCTCTCAGAACTTCTCAGAGGGAAGCAGGGACGATTCCGAGGTAATCTCTTGGGTAAGCGCGTTGACTACTCTGGACGTTCAGTTATCGTTGTCGGACCAGACTTGAAACTTAATCAGTGTGGTTTGCCAAAGGATATGGCACTTGAAATGTTCAAGCCATTTGTTCTTCGTGAAGTTATCGTTCGTGGGTATGCTCCAAACATCAAATCAGCCAAGCGATTTATTGAGCGACGTCCACCAGAAGTTTTTGATATTTTGGAAGAAATTACTAAGAATCATCCAGTGATTCTTAACCGTGCTCCAACACTGCACAAGTTGAGTATGCAGGCATTCTATCCAAAGCTTATTGAAGGATCAGCAATCAGTTTGCATCCTTGTGTGACCAGTGGATTTAACGCTGACTTTGACGGAGATCAGATGGCTGTACATATCCCACTTTCTAAGAAAGCACAACAGGAAGCTTTGGATCTCATGATGCCTCAAAACAACCTTTTGAAGCCGGCAGATAGTTCCCCAGCTAACATCCCTGCAAAGGAAATGGCAATTGGTGTCTATTACATTACCACCATTGACGAGAATCTTCGCAAAGAAGAACTCCCTGCCTTTGCGAATGCACATGAAGCAATTTTGGCTCAAGATACCAAGAAAATCGGTCTTCGTGAGCCTGTAATGGTTCGTCTGGAAAAGAATGGCGAGCTGGTTGAGACAACAGTTGGTCGTATTAGATTCAATGAAGTCCTTCTGGAAGGTATGTCATACCTGAACGAAGCAGTTGACGCAGGACGTATTAAGAAGCTTGTTACTGAAGCTCTGCAAAAATACACAAACAATGAAGTAGCAGTTCTTATTGATAACATCAAAGAGATCGGATTCTATGGCGCGACTATCTCTGGTGTATCACTCTCAGTGTTTGACAACACCATGATTGCCAATAAAGGCGAAATGATCAATGGCGCTGAAAAGCAAGTTGAAGAAATCATCTCCCAGTACGAGCAAGGTCTTATTACTATTGATGAGAGAAAGCGTTTGGTCAACGATGTCTGGATTGCAATGACTGAAAAGATTGCAGACGCATCTATGTCTAACCTCAAGCAGGACAACATGGTTCTCTTTACCATTAAATCCGGAGGTTCTCGTGGAGGCCGTGAACAGCTGAAACAGGTTCTTGGTATGCGCGGACTTATTCAGGATCCAACAGGTAAGATCGTTGAATTGCCAATTAAGTCAAATTTCCGTGAAGGTCTGTCAATTTTTGAATACATTGCATCCGCTCGTGGATCTCGTAAAGGTCTTGCTGATACCGCTTTGAAGACAGCACAAGCTGGATACTTGACCCGACGTTTGGTTGATGTCTCTCATGATGTACTTATCACCGAAGATGATTGTGGTACCACTGAAGGAGTAGTTGTTAAGATCGAGGCAGAACGCACCGCATCTTTGGAAGATCGTATTACTGGTCGTACCTCTCTTGAAAAGATTGTTGATGCAGACAAGAAGGTTTTGGTACACCCGGGTGAAGAGATTAGTCCTGAGATGGCAAAGAAGATCGCAAAGACAGGTGTTACTGAAGTGGCTGTCCGTTCACCACTCACCTGTAAACTTGCAAAAGGTGTTTGTGCAACCTGCTATGGATGGGACTTCTCAACACGAACTCGTGTAAAGAGTGGTACTCCAGTCGGAGTTGTTGCTGCACAGTCCATCGGTGAACCTGGTACTCAGCTGACTATGCGTACTAAGCATTTCGGAGGTATTTTGAAGGCTGACGTGACGCAGGGTCTCCCACGTATTGAAGAATTGTTTGAAATGCGTACACCAAAGAATTACTCAGCAGTGTCACAAATTACCGGTAAGGTAAAGATTGAACAGGTTGATGAAGGATACAAGATTACCGTGACTAACCACAAGGTTGAGCCAATCGATGTTCAGGAATACTTTGTTCCATTGGCCTCAGAACTGGCTGTGAAAGATGGGGATGAAATCAATGCTGGGCAACCATTTGCTACTGGGTATCTTGATCCAAAAGAAGTACTGCGTGTCAGTGGTATCTCTACAACACAAAAGTATGTCATGGATGAAATCCAGAAGGTATACGAAGCTCAGGGTATTGCTATTAACGATAAGCACTTTGAAGTAATCCTTCGCAAGATGGGCGATAAGATCATTATCGAGTCAGTTGGTGATACATCATTTGTTCCAGGAGACTTTGTCACTCGAGCACGATTTGACAATGTAAATGCTGAAGTACTCGCACAAGGTGCTATGCCAGCAACAGGTCGTCAGGTACTCCTTGGTATTACCAAGTCAGCACTGTTCTCTGACAGTTGGCTTTCAGCAGCATCATTCCAGGAGACAACCCATGTGTTAACAGAAGCAGCACTCCAGGGTCGTGAAGATAATTTGAACGGACTGAAAGAAAATGTTATCATTGGACGACTTATCCCAGTGGGTGGTAATGAGACTCCTGAGGAGGTAGTCATTAGTTAATTCTATGCCAACGTTATCTCAATTAGTTCGTAAGGGTCGTGGAAAGAAAATTAAGCGTGTTCGCGCTACTGGTTTGTTGCGCTCATATAACGCAAAAGATCGTCGATACAGTGCTACCGCTGCTCCACAAAAAAGAGGAGTAGTCACTCTGGTAAAGACAATGACACCTAAAAAACCAAACTCTGCGCTTCGAAAGGTTGCTAAAGTGCGTCTTTCCAACCGTATGGAAATCACTGCCTATATTCAAGGTGTTGGACACAGTTTGGCAGAACACGGTATCGTTTTGGTCCGTGGAGGTCGTGTAAAAGACTTGCCAGGTGTTAAGTATCATATCGTCCGTGGTAAGTTTGATTTACAAGGAGTTCAAAATAGAAAAACTTCCCGAAGTGTATATGGAACCAAGCGCCCGGCTCCGGCTAAGGCATAAATAAACCTATGAGACATAAAAAAGCACCAAAAAGAATTATTAATCCAGATCCAATTTATGCAAGTGTATTGGTCTCTCAATTGACCAATCGCATCATGAAGGATGGGAAAAAGACAACCGCTGAAAAGCATGTCTATGCTCTTATGGATGCCTTGAAAGAAAAAGGTATGGATCCGATTGCTACCCTGGATAAGGCAATCCTGACCATTTCACCAAAAGTTGAGCTGAAAGCACGACGTGTTGGTGGTGCCAACTATCAAGTGCCAATTGATGTTCGTCCAGATCGTCGTGTCAGTCTTGGGCTTCGTTGGTTAGTAGATGCAGCCAGATCACGATCAAATAAAGAATATCATTTTTTCTGGCAAAAACTTCTGGCTGAGATTACTGACGCGCTTAATGAGCAAGGTGCCGCAATTACCAAGCGCAATAATACCCTCAAGCAGGCAGAGGCTAACAAAGCATTTGCACACTTCAGATTCTAGTCTTGCTATACTAGATACATGCTTTCTACAATTCTTTTCGATTTTGATGGTACCATCGCCGATACCTTTGAGCCAGCTATAGATATTTTGTATGACATGGCGGATAAATATCATTATCCAAAGGTTGATAAGGAAGAGATTACCAAGATGCGCTCCTTGTCCATGAAAGAGGTGTGTGACCAGCTGCATGTGCCATTGTGGAGGTTGCCATTTATCGCGGCAGAGCTTCAGGGACGGCTCTATGCCCACATGGAGCAAATACCTGCGTTTAAGGGCATGCCAGAGGCCTTAGAAAGGCTCAAGGGAATGGGGTACCGTTTGGGAATTGTCAGTTCCAACAATCAGCAAAATATCCAGCGGTTTCTCAAAGCACAGCATATTGATGTCTTTGATGCCATTTATAGTGAAACAAGTATTTTTGGTAAAGCACGAGTTATCAGGGGATTTTTACAAAAATATCATGTGCAAAAGGATCATGTCGTCTATGTTGGTGATGAGATGCGAGACATAGAAGCTGCCAAACAAGTTGGTGTCCCAATGATTGCCGTAACATGGGGCCTTAATCTCAAGACTTCTTTGGAGAAGTTGCACCCAGAGTTTATCGCTGACTCGCCTAAAGAACTCATTGATGTTATCAAATCCTACAATACCTAACGATTTGCTATACTGTGTATATGCAGACACTTCGTTGGCTTGGCCATGCTTCATTTCTCATAGATGAAAAATATTATATCGACCCATTTGAACTCCCTGAAGGTGATCTTCCAAAGGCTGACATTATTTTTATCACTCATCCCCATCATGACCATTTTTCCCCCGCTGATATTGAGCGTGTTATAACACCTCAGACACTTATTGTCGCGCCGCAGGAGTGTCTGGAGACACTGCCGTATCCTGATGCACAAAAACAGATTGTAACGCCTCTACTTACAGGGAAAGCTCGCGACATAGATTTTATGACACTTCCTGCATACAATATGCATCCAGAAAAGCTGCAATTTCATCCAAAAGAAAAAGGATGGGTAGGATTTGTATTAGATATTGGTGGTAAACGAATTTATCACGCCGGGGATACCGATTTGATCCCAGAGATGTCTTCTCTCACCGATAAGCATGTTGATCTCGCATTATTGCCAATGGGCGGGATCTACACCATGGAAGTTGAAGAAGCAGCTCAGGCAGCCAACACAATTCAGGCCAAAACGACATCACCAATGCATTATAAAAGGCTTTTACAGGAGACGTCTCAAGATGCAGAAGCAAAATTCCAATCATTGGTGCATCTTTCTCAGGTTCAAATTTTGCAAGAAAAGTAATTATTCTACCGTTATAGAAAGCATCTTATCTCCGACTTGAAGTTTATGCACGACATCCATCCCAGAGATCACGCGGGCAAAAATAGTGTAGTTATGAGGAAGAGATGGATTATCAGCCAGCATGATAAAAAATTGTGAACCATTGGTGTTTGGTCCACGATTGGCCATTGCTACTATCCCTTCTCGATAGCCAGCTTTATAACTGTCAGTGTTAGGATTGAGTTCATCTTCAAAGGTTGGACCGTAAATTGAAACCCCCCCAGTGCCATTGCCATTCGGGTCTCCACCTTGGACGACAAAACCTGGTTCTACTCGGTGAAACGTGAGTCCATCATAGTAATGATATCTGGCAAGCGTTTCAAAGTTTGTAACTGTTTTTGGTGCGTCTGAGTTGAAAAATTGCAACCTGATGGTACCTTTGGTAGTTGTAATAGTGGCGGTTGTTGCAAGAGATATCCAATTGTTTTTATCAGCCCAAGGAGCCCCTGATGGACTTGCAACATTTTGTGAATCTGGCATAGGTGATGGGGTGAGTATAGCAGATGACTGCTGGTCTTGTGCTTGCGCCTGAATCTGGGGTTGAGTCTGTGTTTGCGCCTGAGTTTGAGCCTGAGATTGCGCCTGTGCAAAGGCCGGGGTAGGTGTTTCTTGTGATGGTAGGGGGGAAGATTTGGGCGTAATAAAGAAATTTTCTGCTGCGAAGAAAATACCAGCAGCAATCACGATTAGAAAGACATATTTCATACGTGATTGTATTCTAGTACATTTTAAAAAAATATGGTAGAATATCCTTACACATTTTTATGGCCGATACAGCACCACGTAAACAAGACCTCGCAAAAATTCGCAATATTGGTATTATTGCGCATATTGACGCAGGGAAAACAACCACAACTGAAAGAATTCTTTACTACACAGGGCGCACTTACAAAATTGGTGATATTGACGAAGGAAATACCCAAATGGACTGGATGGAACAGGAAAAAGAGCGCGGTATTACTATCGTTTCTGCTGCTACCACCACATTCTGGACTCATAGTGATGACAAGGCTGCTGGTAAAGATGAAACATATCGCTTCAATATTATTGATACTCCAGGGCACGTAGACTTTACTGCAGAAGTAGAACGATCACTTCGTGTGCTTGATGGAGGCATTACTGTTCTTGATGCAGAAGAAGGCGTACAGGCGCAAAGTGAAACCGTATGGCGCCAGGCCGATAAATATAAGGTTCCACGTCTGTGTTTTGTGAATAAAATGGACAAGTTGGGTGCAAATTTCTTGGCTACTGTTGACAGTGTTGTTGAGAAGCTTGGTGCCAATCCTGCAATCATGGTGTTGCCAATTGGTGCAGAGAATACCTACACAGGAAATGTTGATCTGTTAACCCGTAAATCATATCTCTGGCTGCATGCTGATGAAACCGGTGCCAAATATGAAGTTCGTGATGAAGTACCAGAAGAGATGAAAGAAGAAGTTGAAAAGTATCGTGCAAAGTTGATTGAACAAATTTGTGAAACTGATGATGTGCTTCTAGAAAAATTCTTTGCAGGCGAAGAACCATCTTTGCCAGAACTGAAGGCAGCACTTCGTAAAGCAGTTATCGGATATAAGTTGGTTCCAATGTTTGCTGGTGCAAGTCTTCGCCACAAGGGAGTACAACCAGTGCTTGATGCTGTTATTGATTATCTTCCATCTCCAGTTGATTTGGACCACGTAAAAGGTGAAAATCCAAAGACAGGTGAGGCAGAAGAGAGACATCTTACTACTGAAGAACCACTCTGCGGATTAGCATTCAAAATCCAAGTTGATCCACACGTTGGTAAATTGACATACTTCCGTGTGTACTCTGGTAAAGTAACCGCAGGCTCATACATTTACAACAGTACCAAGGGAGTAACTGAGCGTATTGGTCGTATTCTTCTCATGCATGCCAACGATCGTGAAGAAATTAAAGAAGCATTTGCAGGGGAAATCGTCGCATTGGTTGGTCTCAAAGACACGGTAACAGGAGATACTCTTTGTGATGATAAATCACCAATTGTACTCGAGAAAATTACCTTCCCAGAACCAGTCATCTCTCTTGCTATTGAGCCAAAGACCAAGACAGACCAGGAAAGACTTGGTATGGCACTTAAGCGTTTGACAGAAGAAGATCCAACATTCCAGGTCAAGACCAACCATGAAACCAACCAAACCATTATTTCCGGTATTGGAGAATTACAACTTGAAGTTATGGTAGATCGTATGAAGCGTGAATTTAACGTGTTGGCCAACGTCGGTGCCCCACAGGTAGCGTACAAAGAAACCATCAAGCGTCTTGCTGAAGGTGAAGGAAAATATATCCGCCAGTCAGGTGGTAAAGGTCAGTACGGTCACTGCTGGTTGAGGATTGAACCCCAGCCACGTGGTGAAGGATTCAAATTCGTCAACGCTATTAAAGGTGGCGCAATCCCTGCTGAATTCGTCTCATCCATTGAAAAAGGTGTCAAGGAGTCAGTAGAAAATGGTGTATTCTTAGGTTATCCAGTAGTAGACGTAAAAGTTACTGTCTATGATGGATCATTCCACGAAGTTGATTCATCTGATATGGCATTTAAGATTGCTGCATCCATGGCTTTCCAGGCAGCAACGAAAAAAGCAGATATCACGCTTCTTGAGCCTATCATGAAGGTGGAAGTCACCACGCCAAAAGAATATATGGGTGATATTATTGGTGATCTTTCTAGTAAGCGTGCACAAATCATGGGTACACAAGATAGATCAAACGCAACTATTATTCTGGCTCAAGTGCCTCTTGCTGAACTTTCAGGGTATGCCACAGCATTGCGCTCAATGTCAAAAGGTCGTGCCAGTTACTATATGGAAGCAAGTCACTACGACGAAGTGCCATCTAACATCATCGCGCAAATGCAATCTAAGTCAACCTTCACAGGACGTGTTGAGTAATATATGACAGTAGAGGATGCAACTTCTTCTACTTCCGCTTCTGAATCTGTTTCTATCCAATTTTCAGGACCACGAGAAAGTGATTTCCCACAGGTGAGAGCTGTTAGGCAGGTTCTTGATCTAAGGCCTGATCCTGATCAGGAGGCTAATGCAGGTTCATTCTGGGGGAAAAATGAAAGACCAGATGCTCCTTCACTCACAACAACGACAGATGGTACAGAGGGAAGAAGACATATGCGTGTTGATGTTCCCATATCAGTGCTGCCGGTTGCCTTCTCTGTTGGTCAGCAATTGTATATCGTTCATGAAAGAAGTGTGCATACAGTGATAGTTGATAGTACACGACGCTATGTCTCTCAAAGGAGTACGAGCCACGAAGGAATGACATCTCTACAAGTAGATCCCTTTGACGATACTCGTGATGTTGAAGTAAATATCAGCCGTCGCTGATCATCTTTCATTTTGACAACATCTCATATTTCTACTATCGTAAGTAGTGAAAGGAGGTGATTTATATTTCAAACAAATTAGTAATGGTCGCGATTGTGGCACTCGCTCTTGGCCTTGGATTATATACAGGCTATCGGTTCGAGAAAAGAAAACTTGATACGATTGTTGGTGCGAGAGACATGATGTACACCAAACAACTCCATGAGCTACAAGGTTCAAATGACCAGCTTTCTATCTCATCAATGCTGGGGAAAGATCACTATATTGTCCAAAATGGAAAGGTTTTATTCGTAACGCAAGCAACAACTGAAGTGAAAAAAGATGTTGTCTTGGACAATCAAAGTACATTGACCACGGACGGAGTATTTACTCCTAAAAATGGATCAAAGCAAACCTTGAGTAATGGTGCACTCATTTGGCCAGATGGTACCGTTTGGGTACATGGGAAAAGTTGGTAGTAGATAACACATGGTGTCGTTTCATCCATAATACATGGAGAGGTATTTTTTTGTGGTCAAATTGGTCAGTATGTTCTTTTGAGGTTGTAGGCGAGTAACTCTTCAAGTATGTTTGCATGGGTGAGTAGCGTGAGGTTCTTTTGTATCTCTTCTGCATGCATTGCCTCATCTTTCATCTGTTTTAGGATCTGTTCTTGTATATCATATCTCTGAAAAAGCTGCATAAGTGCGTCCAGTTGTTCCCTTGTAGCACCTTCATTTGCAAATACTGTATCAAACATGTTTTTCTCCTCAGGAGATATTTTCTCAAGAAGAGAAAGTACGTGAAATGTATATTTCCCTTCCCGGATATCTGAACCGACTGGTTTCCCAATTTCTTCTTCATTGCCAAAAAGCCCAATCGTGTCGTCTTGTAGTTGAAATATGGTACCAAGGTGCTCACCGAAGGCAGCGAGTTGGTTTTGTATCTGGTCAGGGAGTTGAGCACAGAGCGCCCCAATCATGAAAGGGAGTGAGAAGGTGTAACGAGCTGTTTTGGTGCGATAAGTTTGCAAAACAGTCTCTTTGGTTGGCTTGCCTCCTGGTACATACACATCCTGCATTTGACCAAGAGCGACATTGGCAAGCTCTTGAGAAAAAAGACTAATGACTTTTTGCTTGATCGTATCGCTTACATTCGCTTCTGAAACGAGTCTATATGAGAGAAAGATCCCAATGTCTGCGACATAAAAGGCCATAGATTCGGCGGTATGAGGATTGGGGGTTTGTGTCATAAATTGTGCCTGCATACTTGGTTTGCCACGTCTAAGCATATCCTGATCAGTAACGTCATCCTGAATAAGAAGACTCGCATGAAAGAGTTCCATCGCTGCAGCAATAGGGAGTATATTGGCGGGATTGAAAGATGGATCTTCAGAGGCGATGAGCAGAATACTGTTGCCTCTCACCGCTTTCCCACTTTGGCAGAACGAAATAAGTTTAGTGAATGCGTCCTCTCCCCAGACAAAATCTTTGTGCAGCTCTTTTTGTGCCTCCAAGAAGGTCTTAAGGGTCTCTCGAATATCTTTGGTATAGGTAAAAAAATGGTCCATATTAATGTTGCCACGATAAATATTGTCCAGTTGAGAGAAGTCTTCCTCCTACTGATTCTTTCAGTGCAAGCTCCCCAATCTTGAGGTTCCCACCAAGGTTCGGGAAGTAATCCATAAAAACATTCTCAAGCATAATACTTGATGAGGAGATGGCATACGCATTTACGATAATAAAGAGTGGTGTATCAGAAAGTACTTTGCTAGAAAGCTCCATTAACTCTGGGAAAAAATCATTAAATTTCCAGATATTTCCCTGTGGCCCATGTCCAAAAACTGGGGGATCCATGATAATACCGTCATACTTTACTCCACGTTTAACCTCTCGTTGTAAAAACTTTACACAGTCGTCCAATATCCATCGAATTGGTTTATCGTCCAAATGAGAAAGATGTTGATTCTCTCGTGCCCAGGCGATCGCAGGTTTACTTGCATCCACATGAGTGACGCTGGCCCCTGACTGAGCCGCGATAAGACTTGCTGCTCCTGTGTAGGCAAAAAGATTAAGAATCCGTGGACTTTTGCCTTGTTTGGCTGAGTCCGTGACAGCAGATTCAATACTGTCCCACTGGATATGTTGTTCTGGGAACACGCCGGTGTGTTTAAATGGGCTCAATTTCATCTGAAGGGTGATATTCTTATACGTAATTGGCCATTGCTGACTCATGAGCGGATTTTCCTTTACCCATTGACCTTTGTCTGCAGTTGTTCTTTGAAAGATGGCATCAGCCTTCTGCCAAAGACTCTCGGGTGCTTTTTTCTTCCAGATAACTTGTGGATCAGGTCTTTGAAGGGTATATTTGCCAAACTTTTCTAACCGATATCCATCGCCACTATCAATAAGTTCGTACTGATCCCAGCCATTTGTCTGTAAAACGTCCATAAGAGTATTATAGCAGGTAGGCATAGGATGTGTATCAAAGTATATCAAAATGCACAAATTTGCACTTTGCTTGCTAAAAAGTGTTGACGAAAGAAAAAATATTTTGTATCATACATTCAGTCTCAATTTTCTCGGGACTTTTTTAAAGCATATGGCAACATACGTAAGAACAAAACCACACGTAAATATCGGAACCATTGGTCACGTCGACCATGGTAAGACAACAACAACCGCTGCTATTTCTGCAGTTCTTGCCAAAAAAGGCATGGCAGAAAAAGTTGGTATTGATAAGATTGACGGAGCCCCAGAAGAAAAGGCTCGTGGTATTACCATTAACATTGCTCATATCGAATACGAAACTGCAAAGCGCCACTATGCACATATTGATGCTCCAGGACACGCAGATTACATCAAGAACATGATTACTGGTGCTGCTCAGATGGACGGAGCAATCCTCGTTGTTTCAGCTCCAGATGGTCCAATGCCTCAGACTCGTGAACACATTCTTCTTGCTAAGCAAGTTGGCGTTCCAGCAATTGTTGTTTACCTCAACAAGTGCGACATGGTTCAAGATGAAGAACTTCTTGACCTCGTTGAAATGGAAGTTCGTGAACTTTTGACCAAATACGGGTTTGATGGTGACAATTGCCCAGTGATACGTGGTTCCTCTCTCAAAGCTTTAGAAGGCGATGCACACTATGAAGAACAAATCATGAAACTCATGGATGCATGTGATGAATACATCCCAGATCCAGTACGCGCAACTGATAAGCCTCTTCTTATGCCTATTGAAGACGTATTCTCTATCAAGGGCCGTGGTACTGTTGTAACTGGAAGAATTGAGCGCGGAATTGTAAAAGTTGGTGACGAAGTAGAAATCGTCGGTGTTAAACCAACACAGAAGACTGTTGTTACTGGTGTTGAAATGTTTAAGAAATCACTTGATCAAGGTGAAGCAGGCGACAACGTAGGTATCTTGATTCGAGGTATTGAAAAGAATCAAGTTGAACGTGGTCAAGTTGTTGCAAAACCAGGTTCAATTACACCTCACACCAAATTTGAAGCTGAAATCGTTGTTCTTTCAAAAGAAGAAGGCGGACGACATACACCATTCTTTAATGGATATCGTCCACAGTTCTACATCAGAACAACTGACGTGACTGGTGTCGTAACTCTTCCAGAAGGTACTGAAATGGTTATGCCAGGTGATAACACACACATCACTGCAGAATTGATTGTACCAATTGCTTTGGAAGAAGGAATGAGATTTGCTATCCGCGAAGGTGGCAAGACCGTCGGAGCAGGAGCAATCACCAAAGTTATTAAATAAATAAAATCTTGAGTAATCAAGATTTTATTTGTATGACCGCCAAAAGGGCGGTTTTTTTGTACTTATGGAAGTTACTATCGCGAATTTACAAGATATTGACAGGATATGGGAGATCATCTCTGCGAATGCTCAGTGGTTACTAAATTACAAAGGCCTCTCCCATTGGAGTTCCTATTATACAAAAGACCTGATAGTAGAGGTTTGCAAGACAAAAACAGTATTTGTTCTGAAAAATGAGCATGGAGTAGTTGGACTTATCGCAATTTCAGATCATATGCCTGACTACTATACTGAACCTAGTAAAGAAGCGCTTACAAAGCTTATTCCTCCGGTCTTATTCCTTTCAATGCTTGCTGTGGATCCTGCATATCATAGGCATGGATTTGCAAATATACTTCTGGACTTTATAGAGAAGTATGCAAAAGACAATAAATACAAGACAGTATGCTTAGATTGTAGAGCTGAGGATACGTCGCTCGTCGCATGGTATCTGAGAAAGCAATTTGGGATACACAATACTTTTGTGGAAGGTGAAGACGAGACATATCTCATGATGCAAAAAATGATATAAGAGGATATACTGTCACTATGCAAGACGCGTTTGAAAAAGTATTTAACAACAAAAAAAGAGTCCTTATTGTGACAGCTCACCCTGATGATGCAGAAATTTTCGCCGGGGGAACGATGGCCAGACTTATCGCCTCAGGTATTCAAGTACGCTCTGTGAAGGTGAGTTCTGGGGAGTGTGGATCACGACAAGAACAGATTACACAGGAAGAGTTGAAAAAAACTCGTGTCCAGGAAGACAAAGCTTCGATGAAACTCTTGGGCCTGAAAGATGAAGACACTGTCTATTTAGACTGTGGAGACGGCAAAATCGAAGACAATCTCGATATCATTGGTAAAATTGCTTTCCAAATTCGGGAGTTTAAACCTGATCTTATCATTACCCATAACCCTGAAGATGTCATAATTCGTTTTGCAAAAGATGTGAATTGGATTAATCACAGGGACCATCGCAATACCGGGATCGTCACGACCTATGCGGCATATCCGTATAGTCGAGATAATCTTTTTTATCCAGAACAGCTCAAAGAAGTATCGCCACATATTTGCAGTGAATTCCTTTTCGTAGACTATTACGATCATCCGGATGTGGTAGGTATTGAAGTGACTGATTTTGTTGAAAAAAGAATCCAGGCTCATGCCTCCCATGCATCACAATACACCGTAGAACATGCCAAAGATTCTGCAGACTTCTTCACCCTTCAACCTGACGGAAAACGATTTGAAACATTCCGCTACGTGATTGCTGACTAATGTTTACTGATCCCATTTTAATTCAACTTACACAGAAGTATCCTGCACCCACCTTTCAAGATAAATCAGAACGTTTATTTCTTGAGCTCGTGGAGTCTATTATTTCGCAACAGTTATCGGTGAAAGCATCAAATACGATTTTTGCCCGATTTGAGGCTCTTTTTGACACGCTTACCCCTCAAACACTTCTTGGGATGAATGATGAAAAGATTCGCGCCTGTGGCGTGTCTTATCAAAAGATAAAATATCTTAAGTCAGTAGCTGATGCATTTATAAACGGTATGATACAAATCGATAAATTAAAGTATATGTCTGATGAGGAAGTAATCAGTCTTTTGACACAAATTCATGGGGTAGGCAGATGGACGGCTGAAATGATTTTGATTTTTACTCTTGCAAGACCTGATATCTTTTCACTCGGGGATCAAGGGCTAAAAAATGCTATTGAGAAACTGTATGGCGTGACTGACCTCAAAGAAATACTTGCCTTATCTGAGAAGTGGGCGCCATATCGGTCAACTGCCTGTTGGTATCTGTGGAAAAGTCTGGATAATACCTAACTTACTGATCTCTTCGAGTATCCCGGCCAGGAGTTGATAGCTCAAGGCCAATCCGTAATAGTCTTTCGACGTCATCTGCTGGAGGATCATCTCTCTCCCATGGCTGAGGTACTTTAAACCCCGCAAATTGCGCAAGAGTATGGTGGACTGTCTCTGTAGCTTGTGCAAGTGGTATACCTCTTGTTGAGATTTCAGCACCAATGAGGACGATACATGTTGAAAGTTGTGCACGATGTCTTTCTGACTGTGCGTATAAATGGTGAAGAGGGTCTCTAAAATGTGCGAAAGGAAGTGTTGCGGCCATTATTGCAGATTGAATCTCTGGATGTTCTCTCAATAGCTGTTCTTGTCTCTGTTGAAAGAGTGTATAAAATGTTCTCTGCCAATGTGTACTAAACTCGTGAGGTGGTTCAATTAATGCCGCAAAGAGATTGGCACGGGGAGCCTGCATCATACTCAGAAGCGATGCATCTTGAAGTGAGACTTCTTGCTCAACTTGCGACATGGCTCACACTATACGCTTTTTGGGAATAAAGTCAAATAGAGGCTAATAACGCATAGACAAATGTAGGGGGATGGTGTATACTACACGTACCGTTCTTTAAAAGACCTATGCCTAAAGGAAGAATTAGAGTTAGATTAAAAGCATATGACGCACGCGTCATTGATTCGTGTTGCCAACAAATTCTTGATACCGCCATCCGCACGGGCGCTAAGGTAGTAGGTCCTATTCCACTCCCAACTGATCGTTCCCTCTATGTTGTCAACAAAGGTCCATTTATTGATAAAGACGCACGAGACCACTTTGAAATGCGCGTACATAAGCGCCTTATTGATATCATGAGTCCAACAGATAAGACTATGGATAGTCTTTCTCATTTGGAGCTTCCAGCAGGTGTGGATATTGAAATCCGCATGTAATAATTAGCCACGTTCTCCCCTTGCGATATTCCCTCCCTTTTGGTACAATCTCAGTACACAAACCATGATGGTACAAACATTTGGTGTGATAACTAAAGGCTAGCTTCGGATTCTCGCTTGTGTGTAGCGGCTCCGGGCCGCTTTTTTAATATATAACTATGAACGCAATATTAGCTAAAAAAATAAAACAATCTCAAGTGTTCTTGACTGATGGGACACGGATGCCTGCTACGATCCTTGATGCTACCCCAAATACCGTCTATGCTGTCAAAACCGCAGATCGCGATGGATATGTCGCCATTCAACTCGGTTTTGGTATGAAGAAAAATGCAACCAAAGCTGAAATCGGACACGCAAAAGGAGCCAATAAAGAAAAGGCTCCTTCTTTTTTGCGAGAAATTCGTTTGGAGACAGCTGATGGGATGGAAATTGGTGGCACAGTTAAAGCTGCTGAGGTTTTTGAGGTTGGAGATATCGTCGATGTTCAGGGTTTTTCAAAAGGAAAAGGATTTGCCGGCGTCGTGAAGCGTTTTCACTTCCGCGGTGGTCCACGAACTCATGGTCAGTCTGATCGTGAAAGAGCGCCTGGATCTATTGGAGCAGGTACTACTCCAGGTCGTGTGTATAAAAATAAGCGCATGGCAGGCAAAAAGGGAAATGATTTTGTTACTATCAAAAATTTGATTGTCTTGGCTGTAAGTGAGAATGAAATGGTTGTTTCAGGCCTTATCCCTGGGAAATTGACTGGTATGGTCACCGTACTCTCAACTGGGAAGAAAATGAAGAAGTTGGCAGACGTCATTGACCCACTGATTGAGCTTCCAAAAGAAGAAGTTGTAGAGACACCAGTAGAAGAGATGGTTGAAGAGGCTCCAGTAGTCGCAGAAACACCATCTGAGGAAGTACAAGCCGAAACTGAAAAAGAAAATGCAGAGACAGAAGGGTTTGTCGCAGCAGAAATGAGTGAAGAGCCAATTGAAAATGTAGAGGACTTGAAAAAAGAAGAACCAGCAGCAGAGGAAGAAGCACCTGTTGCAGAAGAAGTAAAGCCTGCCGACGTTGAAAACTCTGGCGAGGCGAAGGAGGAGGAAAAATAAACCATGCCTAAAGTCGCAAAAACAGCTGAAAAAGCACCAAAAACAGTAAAAGCTACTAAAAGTACTGCTGTTAAAAAAGCAGTAGCAGAAGAAGTTGTAAAGGAGGCTGTGGTAACAGAGTCAGTAAAACCTATGAAAGAAAAGAAAACAATAACGTTAAATAAAGGGTTGAAAGCACCAGTTTTTGATATCAAGGGTAGTGAAGTTGAAACAACGGAGCTTCCAAAGGAATTATTTGCTGGCAAGGAAAACCCAACATTGGTCGCACAAGCAGTTCGCGTATATCTTGCCAACCAGCGCCAAGGGAACGCATCGACCAAGACTCGAGGAGAGGTAACAGGGTCAACAAAGAAGATTTATCAGCAAAAGCATACTGGACGTGCTCGTCACGGTGGTAAGCGTGCTCCAATCTTTGTTCATGGAGGTATCGCTCATGGTCCAAAACCACGAGATTACTCTTTGAAGCTTCCTGAAAAGATGAAGAAGGCAGCACTTGTTGCCGCACTTACAGGGCGCGTTGCAGACGGTAGTTATGCTTTGGTTAAAGACCTCTTTAGTATGGAGACCAAGACAAAAGTAGCAGATGCATTTTTGACCAAGCTTGGCATGACAGAAAAGCGCAGTCTATTGGTTGTTACCGGCTCAGATAACAAAGACGTTGTACGCTCACTTCGAAATCTGACAGGTGTGCAAGTGACCAGTGCAAGTCGTCTTACAACTTATGAAGTATTGGCCAAAAAATATGTACTCTTTATGAGTGAGGCATTACCAGTGCTTCAAGAAAGGGTAAAGGCAAAATAATATGAACGTACTTATCAAACCAGTCATCACAGAAAAATCATTGATGGAAGCAGCAAAAAACCGCTTTACCTTTGAGGTAGCATTGAGTGCAACCAAGCCTGAGATTAAAAGGGTTGTTGAGGACCAGTTTGGCGTACACGTTTTGGGTGTTGCAACTATTATTACTCACGGGAAGACTATTCGTACCGGCAAAAACCGCCGAGAGTCATTCCAAAAGGAAGTAAAAAAAGCTATTGTGACCCTCAAAGCAGGCGAAACCATCAGCTACTTTGAGCAGAAGGGTGAGTAATGGTATAATTGCATATGAAAAAACTCTTAGTAATTCGAAAAAAACACGGCGGGCGAGATACACAAGGAAGAGTAGCAGTTCGTCACCGAGGTGGAGAGCACAAGCGTTTTATCCGCTTGGTTGATTTTCGCCGAAATAAATCTTTAACAGGAACAATAGAAAGTATCGAGTACGATCCAAATCGTCACTGCAAAATTGCATTGGTGCTCTATCCGGATGGTGAACGTCGATACATATTATGCCCAGTTGGTCTGGAGATAGGCATGAAAGTTGTCTCAGGTCCAACCGCTGATATCAAGGTCGGGAACGCACTCCCACTGGAGCGCATTCCTATGGGTACAACAGTTCATAATATTGAACTTACAGCAGGTCGTGGTGGACAAATCGCCCGAGGTGCAGGAGTTGGAGCAACTGTTGGGTCAATTGAAGGGAATTTTATTCAGATCAAGTTGCCATCTGGAGAAGTTCGTAAAGTTGTTAAGAATTGTATGGCAACCATCGGCCAAGTCGGCAATGTCGGCTGGAAAGATGAAGTTATTGGTAAAGCAGGTCGTAAGCGTCATATGGGGATTCGACCAACAGTTCGTGGAGTTGCACAAAATCCACGATCACATCCACACGGAGGTGGAGAAGGTCGAAGTGGTATCGGTATGCCTACACCAAAAACCTTTGCAGGACGCAATGCTGTTGGAAAGACACGACGACCAAAGAAGTATTCAAATAAGTTTATTGTGCAAAGGAGAAAGAAATAAATATGAGTAGATCACTGAAAAAAGGACCATACATTGACGAGCGCGTGATGAAAAAAGTCATGACTCAGAAAGCAAGTGGCGATCACGGCCAGATAAAAACTTGGTCTCGTGCATGCCAAATTGCTCCTGAATTCGTTGGACACACCTTTGGTGTATATAACGGCCATGTTTTTGTGAACGTATTCGTGACTGAATCTATGGTAGGACATCGTTTGGGTGAATTTTCACCAACACGTACCTTTAGATCACATGGACGTGTCGTCTCACGTGAGATCTCAAAGACATAACATATATGAAAGCAATAGTACGAAACTTACAAGTAAGCCCACGCAAAGTCAGATTGGTTGCTGACAGTATCCGTGGTATGAATGCAGAAAAGGCACTGCGCCAGCTGACTCTCATTGAGAAGCATGCTAGTGAGCCGCTCACAAAAGTTATTAAGAGTGCTGTGGCTAACTCAGGCAAAGACGCCCGAAGTCTCATGATCGAGACATTGGTTGTGAATGAAGGCATTTCTTTGAAACGTTTTCATCAAGCAACACGAGGTCGAATTGAGCCATTTCAAAAGCGTCGTAGTCACGTCAGTGTGATATTAAAGGAGGTAACCAATGGGTAAGAAAGTAAATCCAACAGTATTGCGTTTAGGTACAATCTTTAATTGGCAAAGTCGATGGTTTGCTGGGAAAGATTACAAGACTATCCTCAAGCAGGATTTTGCCCTTCGTGATTCACTCATGAAGAAGCTTGCTCATGCTGGGATTGCACGAGTCGAAATTGAGCGTTCTATTAACAGTATTCGCATCATTTTGCATGTTGCTAAGCCAGGTATGGTGATCGGACGAGGCGGAAGTGGATTGGAAGATCTGAAAAAATTTATTACTGATATTCTTTCTGAAAAAGGGAAAATCGCAACAAAGAGTCTTCCTCGTGTAGATACTCGTGTTGAGGCTGTGAAAGAGCCAAATCTTGATGCCTATCTGGTAGCCAAGAATATCTCTGATCAGTTGGTAAAGCGCTTACCATTTAAGAGAGTCTTAAACCAGAATGCAGAACGTGTTATGGGTAGTGGAGCAAAGGGTGTTAAAATTTTAATCACCGGTCGTGTCGCAGGGTCAGATATCGCACGCCGAGAGAAGATTTCACTAGGTACTGTACCACTCTCAACGATTCGCGAAGAGATTTTATATGCAACCTGTCCTGCACTTACTCAAAAAGGATACATTGGGGTAAAAGTGTGGATTAACTTAGGAGAGAAATAATATGTTGTTAGCACCAAGAAGAACAAAATACCGAAAACAGATGAGAGGCACCATGAAAGGTGTGGCTCACTCTGGGACGACCCTTGCATTTGGGGACTATGGATTAGTGTCTGATGAGACGTCATGGGTTACGAGTCGACAGATTGAGGCAGCACGACGTGCTATCACCCATTACATTGCTCGAGGTGGTCGTGTATGGATCAGAATTTTTCCTGATAAACCAATCACGAAGAAACCACCAGAAGTCCGCATGGGGTCTGGAAAAGGTGATATTTTTGCCTACGTTGCATGTGTCAAACCAGGTCGTGTGATGTTTGAAATGGCAGGCGTGAATCGTGAAATGGCAAAGGAAGCTCTCAGGCTTGCTATGCACAAATTACCAGTGAAATCGACATTTATTGAGAAGGAGACTAAATAATGGCAAAAAAAGCAGAAAAAGTAACAAAAGTAACTGAAAGTCCGTCAGCTGACGGAGCAACAGAGCGCATCATGACGCTCAAAAAAGAGATCCAAAAGTTGCGTTTGGAGCTCGTGGCTGGTAAACTCAAAAACACCAGTGAGCTTTCAAAGAAGCGAAAGGAGATTGCACGTTTGTTAACAGCAGCGTCAGCAAAAAAATATGAGTAAAGTATTAAGAGGAAAAGTCGTAGCAGCAAAACAGGATAAAACCGCAGTGGTTGAAGTCCTTCGTCGTGTCGCTCATCCATTGTACAAGAGATTGATGCGTAAAACCAAAAGATATCAAGTTGATACCAATGGAAAAGAAGTAAAAGAAGGGATGGAAGTACGTATTGTTGAAACAGCGAAAATGTCCAAAAACAAGTATTTTAAGATTGAGGAGGTAATCGCCTAATATGATTCAGCTAAGAAGTATGGTTCGCTCTGCCGATAACAGTGGAGCAAAAGTATTACAAGTGATTCACGTCTATGGTGGATCTAAGCGAAAGTTTGGATTCGTCGGAGATGTTGTGAATTGTGTGGTAAAAAAAGCACTGCCAACAGGTACTGTGAAGACCAGTGAAATGGTAAAAGCAGTCTTGGTGAGAGCACGTAAAGAAACACGACGTAAAGATGGATCATATGTACGGTTCTCAGAAAATGCCGTAGTTGTCATTAAAGACATGAAGAATAAAGAACCAGTTGGTACTCGTATTTTTGGCCCAATTGCACGTGAGGTTCGTGATAGAGGATATATGAAAATCGTTAGTATGGCACCGGAGGTAGTATAAGTATGAAATTAAGAAAGAATGATGAAATTATTGTAACCAGAGGCAAAGAGAAAGGGAAAACAGGCAAAGTTGAGACTGTTATGCCAGCTGATTCAAAAGTGCTGATTCCAGGACTCAACGAATACAAGAGACACACCAAGGGTCGAGGGCAAGGTCAAAAATCAGAAATTGTGACCTTCTCACGTCCACTCAATGTAGCAAATGTTGCTTTGGTTTGCCCAAACTGCAAGAAACAGACTCGTATCGGTTTCCGCATGGAGAAAGATCAGAAAGTGCGTTTCTGCAAGAAATGTGAAAAAACAATATAACTATGAACGATATACAAAAACTATATACAGAAACAGTTGCCAAAGAGCTTGAAAGTGAGCTTGGGATTACCAACATTATGGCTGTCCCACGCGTGCGCAAGATCGTGGTAAACATTGGAGTAAAGGGAGCTATTGCAGATAAGAAAAATCTTGAAGTAGTTAACGGCGTGCTTGAGCAAATTACTGGACAGAAGCCAAAAGTGACTCGTGCCCGTATGTCTATCGCAGGCTTTAAGCTTCGAGAAAATGACAAGGTAGGTCTTATGGTTACTCTCAGAGGTAAGCGCATGTATGATTTCCTTGAAAAACTAATCGCAATCGTTCTTCCTCGTATTAAAGATTTTAGAGGAGTTAAGGCTGGTAGTTTTGACAAACAAGGGAACTATACGCTAGGATTAGCCGAATATAGTGTGTTCCCAGAAGTCGATTTGGCAAAGATTGACCGCATGTACGGTATGGAAATCACTATGGTAACAAATACAAATAAAGACGCAGCATACTTGCTTCTTAAGAAGCTTGGTATGCCGTTCCAGAAATAATATGGCAAAGACATCAAGCATTGTTAAATTTTTGAATAAGCAGAAGTTTTCTACACGAGAGAAGAATCGTTGTGCTCTCTGTGGACGATCTCGCGCGTATATGAGAAAATTCGGATTGTGCAGAATTTGTTTTAGAGAGAAAGCACAGAAAGGAGAATTGCCAGGGGTATTAAAGGCAAGTTGGTAAGTATATGCAACATTACACAGTAGCAGACATTTTTATTAGATTGAAGAACGCAGCTCTCGCACGACGCAAGAGTGTTGAGTTTATCAAGTCCAAGCGTGCAGAAGCACTTTTGAACATTATGCAAGCAGAAGGATATATTTCTGGCCTTACTACTCGTGAAGAAGGCAGTAAGAAATTCCTGGTTGCAAATATTACTCGCCATGGGAAAGGCAGTGTCTTTACTGATGTAAAGATTATTTCTAAACCATCCCTTCGCGTGTACGCAGATAAGAGTGATATTGAGAAGATGCAGCGAAAGAGTATTGGGCAGGTTATCCTCTCAACAAGTAAGGGTATTATGACAGGTAAAAAAGCACTTGAAACCGGTGTCGGTGGTGAAGTCTTAGTGGAGGTATGGTAATATGTCAAAGATCGGAAAATTAATTATTACAATCCCAAACGGTGTCACAGTCTCTCAAGCAGAGAATAAAGTGACCGTCCAAGGACCAAAAGGACAACTTTTTGTTGATGTACCAGCAGGGATTGTCGTAGCAATTGAAGAGGCAACAGTAAAAGTCTCTCAGAAGGTTACAAACGATCGAACAACGCAGGCATTCTGGGGATTGGTACGTGCCAATATCGCAAATGCAATCAAAGGCGTTTCTGAAGGTTTTGAAGTACGTTTGGAAATGGTCGGCGTTGGATTTAGAGGTCAAGCAAGTGGTAGTGAATTGACACTCTCTCTTGGATTCTCTCATCCAGTAAAGATGAAGGCTCCACAAGGTGTTACTTTCGCCATGGGGGAGAATAACACAATTATCATTTCTGGATCAGATAAAATGATGGTTGGTGAGATAGCAGCAGAGATTCGCGCTGTTCGCCCCCCAGAACCATACAAAGGAAAAGGTATAAAATACGTTGGCGAAAGAATTCGTCGTAAAGCAGGAAAGACCGCGAAAGCAGTCGGAGGTAAATAATATGCAAAACAGTAAATTACGAAGACAAAAAAGAACACGTGGCAATATTGTTAGTACAGAGAGTCGTCCACGACTTTCAGTACATCGATCAAATAAACATATTGCTGTACAAATTATTGATGATACCAAAGGAGTTACTCTGGTTGGTATGACTGAGAAGCATGTCGAAGGTATTAAAGGCACCAAAACAGAGCGTGCAGCACTTTTGGGTGAAGCACTTGCCAAGAAAGCAGTTGAAAAGAAAATCAGTACGGTCGTTTTTGATAAGGGAAGTTTCCGTTATCATGGACGCGTCAGAGCACTGGCAGAGGGTGCAAGAAAAGGAGGCTTAGTATTCTAATATGAATCCAGCACAACAATTTATTCAACCAGTATCAGAATTCACTGAATCAGTGATCCAGGTGAATAGAACATCTAAGAAGACAACCGGTGGTAACAAAATCGGATTTGCTGTGTTGGCTGTCGTTGGGAACAAACAAGGTAAAGTTGGTGTTGGTCATGGAAAAGCAGGGGACGTTGCCTCTGCAATCCGTAAAGCAGTCTCAGGAGCAAAAAAACACTTAATCGAAGTTCCAGTATCTAACGGTACTATTCCATTTGGTATTACGCTTAAGCGTGGTGCAGCAAAACTTATTTTGAAACCTGCTCCAAAGGGTAGTGGTATTATTGCCGGTGGCGCAGTCAGAAGTGTTGTTGCCGCTGCAGGTATTGAGAATATCTCCAGTAAGATTTTGGGGACAGGGAATAAATTGAGTAATGTCTATGCAACGCTTGAAGCACTTGAGCAAATCTCCGCAATGGAGAAAAAGTTTAGTGCACGTAAAAAATAATATGAATATTAGTAATTTGAAAAAAATTGTTTCTAGACCAGGGAAAAGACTTGGACAAGGTCATGGGTCAGGTCGTGTCAAAACAGCTGGTCGTGGTACCAAAGGTCAGCATGCCCGTCACAATCTTGGTCCAACAAAGTATTTCTACAGTGGTGGATCACTCGCGTTCGTAAAGCGTTTGCCATTCCTTCGTGGGAAAGGTCGCAATCAGTCTATGCAAGCAGATAAAGTAGCCGTTCCTGTTGATGCACTGAATGTCTTTGCTGCAAAAAGTACGGTAGATGTTGCAGCATTGATTGAGAAAAATATTATCAAAGCAAGTGAAAAAGGTAGTCGCATTAAGCTCGTTGGTGGCAAGGAGTTGACTGTTGCATTAACCGTAAAACTCCCCGTAACAACAGGTGCTCGAGAACTGATTGAAAAAGCAGGGGGAAACGTGGCATAATAGCCTCATGGAGCATATTCTTTCCACACTCAAGAATAGTTGGAATACTCAAGAAATTCGTAAAAAAATTCTCTTTACCGCTGGTATCTTTATTCTCTTTCGTTTATTTGCCCATATTCCTGTTGCAGGAGTCAATCTCGCAAGCTTGCATAATCTCTTCTCCCAGAACCAGCTGTTAAATCTTTTAGATATCTTTTCAGGAGGCACGCTAGCAAATTTCTCAGTGATGGCGCTTGGACTAAATCCATATATCAACGCCTCTATCGTCATCCAACTTCTTACCATCGTTGTCCCTTCTCTTGACGCCTTGATGAAAGAAGGCGAGTCAGGACGAATGAAGATCAATCAATATACCCGTCTGCTGACAGTACCTCTTGCCTTTGGTCAGGCAGTTGCTATGTTTCTTTTACTCAGAAGTCAGCATATTGTTGGCACTATGTCACCTCTGAGCCTCGTGGCATTTCTCGTAACCATGACCGCTGGGACCATGATCTTGGTCTGGTTTGGTGAGCTCATCTCGGAACGTGGTATTGGCAATGGCGTATCACTTCTTATCTTTGGAGGCATCGTCGGGCGCATGCCAGTCGCTATCAGTCAGACGGCAAGTACGATAAGTGGGGAAAATGCTATGAATCTTTTCATATTCCTGGCCCTCGCAATTGCTGTGATTGCAGGTGTTGTGCTTATCAATGAGGCTGCTCGTCAGATACCGGTATATTACGCCAAACGTATGCGTGGCAATAAAGTCTATGGTGGCCAGTCATCCCATCTTCCACTTAAGCTCAATCAGGCTGGTGTTATTCCTATCATCTTTGCCGTTTCTCTGGTCCTATTCCCATCCATGGTTGCGAATTATTTCATTAACAGCACCAATCCTGGTATCCATAATGCCGCTGTATGGGCAGCTACCTTTTTCAGCCCAAATGGTGTTATGTATAACGTCTTCTACTTCTTGCTGGTTCTGATCTTTACCTTCTTCTATACCTCAGTCATTGTGAACCCACAAAAAATCGCTGAGGACATGCAGAAGAATGGTGGCTTCATCCCAGGTATCCGCCCAGGTGAACGTACGACCAAATATCTTAACTATGTACTTACTCGTATTACTCTTGCTGGTGGTGCCTTTTTGGGCCTTATTGCCATTTTCCCAACCATTGCCCGTAGTTTAACTAATGTTCAGACACTCTTGATCGGTGGTACAGGTATTCTTATCGTGGTGAGCGTTGTGCTTGAGACTGTAAAAGCCATGGAAGCACAAATTGTTATGCGTAACTATGATAAGTTCGCCAACTAACCTATGAAGATAACACTTATTGGTATTCAAGGCTCAGGCAAATCCACACAAGGGAACTTGTTAACCAAGAAATATAATATCCCCTATCTCTCAACGGGACACATCTTTCGGGAACTTTCCCAGGAGAAAACAGCTACTGGACGCTATATTAAAGAGATTATCACAGCCGGATTTCTGGTACCTGACGAAAAGACAATTGATATTGTGAAAGAGTACGTAGGCAGAGATGCGTATAAGAACGGCTATATCCTTGATGGGTTCCCTCGAACAGTCCAGCAGGCAAAATCATTCGCTTCTGAGATAGAGTCAGCTGTGTATATACGGGTCTCGGATAAAGAAGCTCTGTGGAGACTGGCTATGCGGGATAATGAAGTGCGCTCAGATGAGACGATTATGGCAGTCAAAAAGCGTATCGAGCTATTTCATTTCGTCACCGAGCCTGTGCTTGATTGGTATCGCAAGCAGGGGAAGCTCATTGAAGTGGATGGAGAAGTCGATGTAGAGCAGGTTTTTGCCCAAATCACGGCCGCTCTGGATAAAAAAGTATGATTATCACCAAAACACCACAAGAAATCGCAATCATGAAAAAGGCTGGTCACATGCTCGCAACTGCCTTGCAGGAGACGTGCCAGGCTGTCAAACCTGGTATTTCAGAGATAGAACTGGATAAACTGGCTGAGAAGTCCATTCGTGCACAGGGCGGTGAGCCTGGCTTTAAGAAGGTCGAAGGCTACCACAACACGCTCTGTATAGAGACCAATGACGTCGTGGTCCACGGGATCCCCCGTAAATACGTTCTCAAGGAAGGGGATATTGTAGGGCTTGATTGTGGGGTATTTTTGCAAGGCTTTCATACTGATATGGCTGAGACTGTTCGTGTCCTGAAGGCCCCTTCAAAGGCCTCAGAATGGCTTTCTAGCATGGGCTCGGACTATAAGACGCACAGCTATGACAGTACTGAGGAGGATGAGGTAGATAGATTCCTGCGTATCGGGAAGGAAGCTATGTGGGATGGCATTAACCAGGTCAAGGCTGGTAATCGTGTTGGTCATATCTCTGCAGCGATGCAAGAGAAAGCTGAGAAGATTGGTGGCTATAGTGTGGTGAGAAGCCTTGTTGGGCACGGAGTGGGTAGAGAGCTGCATGAGGATCCTGAGATCCCAGGGTACGCTACCAGACCTATCGAAAAAACACCACTTCTTAAGCCAGGTATGACGATAGCAATAGAGATTATCTATATTATGGGTGGCAAGGAAGTTGCGTATCGGGGAGATGACGACTGGACGATTGTCTCGGAAGATGGGTCATTATCAGCCATGTTTGAGCGTAGTGTGGTGGTCACAGAGGCAGGCTTCGAGCTTATTACTGTCTAGGCACGATACCCTTTGCGTAACTCAAAAGAGTTTGCTATAATCAAACAAGTCTTTATGGTGCATCAAGGATCAATAGAGCTCACTGGTACAGTTATTGAAGCTCTTCCCGGCACTACGTTTCGAATTCAACTGCCTGATGAATCGGTAGTGATTTGCACGTTAGCTGGTAAGATGCGGATTCATTTTGTGAAAATATTGCCAGGAGACAAAGTACAGATCGAGGTATCACCATATGATATGACTCGAGGAAGGATAACAAGAAGACTATGAAAGTACAAGCAAGTGTCAAACCACGATGCAGTAAATGCAAAGTGATCAAAAGAAAAGGTGTTGTTCGTGTCGTGTGTGAAAACCCACGTCATAAGCAGCGACAAGGGTAAAAAATTATGCGTATTAGTGGTGTAAATATTCCTGACGAAAAAAGAACAGATATTGCTTTGACCTATATCTATGGCATTGGCCGCTCCAATGTCGCTGATGTATTGGCAAGAGCACAGGTTGCCGCTACAACACGTGTAAAAAACCTCACTGAAGATGAACAAAAAAGACTTTTGGATGCCCTTTCAACCCTGAGGCTTGAAGGTGATCTCAGAGCAGAAGAAATGCTAAACATTAAGCGTCTGAAAGATATTGGTAGTTATCGTGGGAGCCGCCACATTCATGGCCTTCCAACCAAAGGACAGCGCACAAGATCAAATGCTCGTACCCGTAGAGGCAAGAGAATGACGATCGGAGCTATGAAGAAGGAGGTTCTTGCAAAGCTCGAGGCATCACAAAAGCAAAAAGAAGTAACAGCAGCAAAAGCATCAAAGAAGTAATATGAGAGCAAAAAAAACTGTATCAAAGAAAAAGAAAGTGAATGTAGTCGTCTCTGAAAGAGGGCGTGTCTACATTAACGCAACATTTAATAACACCATGGTGACAGTAACCAATAATACTGGTGACGTCGTCGCATGGAGTTCATCCGGAGCAAAGGGGTTTAAGGGAACACGTAAATCTACTCCATATGCAGGAGGGTTGGCCGTAGAAGATGCAGTCAAGAAAGCAATGGAAGCAGGTATTACGATGGTTGATGTCTTTATTAAAGGACCAGGACCAGGACGAGACAGTGGTCTTCGCTCAGTTCGTGGTGCAGGACTTTCGATTATGTCAATTTCTGATATCACCCCTATCCCACACAATGGGCCACGGGCGAAGAAGAAGCGACGTGTATAATACATAAAAACATATGGCACACTATATTGGACCAAAACATAAACTAGCACGAAGAGAAGGGGTAAACCTTTTGGATAAAACATCCAACACCCTCCTTCGCCGTCTTAACCAGATTCCTGGTATGCACGGGGCAAAACGAAGAAAGAAGCTCTCTGAATATGGGCAACAGCTGCGCGAGAAACAAAAGGCAAAAGTTATGTATGGAGTCCAAGAAAGACAATTTAAGACATTGGTGGACAAACTTCGTACCCGCAAAGGTGATACAGGAGAATTGATTATTGCTGCGCTTGAGACACGTCTTGATAACGTCGTCTATCGTCTGGGATTTGCTTCTAGTAGATTCATGGCACGCCAAATCGTTTCCCATGGTCATATTATGGTAAATGGCAAAACACTCAACATCCCATCCTATGCAGTTAAAGTTGATGATGTGATTAGTCTTTCTGCTAAGATGCAGCAAAACCCACAAGTGGCAAAGCTTCTTACTGATGAGAATAAGGCAATGCCAGCATTTTTGGAGAAAAAAGCTACTGTTGGCAAGCTAATCCGCCAGCCAGAACGCACCGATGTTGAAGTTCCATTTCAGACACAATTAATTGTTGAATATTATTCACGTTAATGCTATACTACCCATATGTTGAACACGACATTTACCGTTAAAGCGCTCAAAGAAACACCAGATTACGCACTTTTCGTAATCAGTCCATTGGACACCGGTTACGGTTACACACTCGGACATTCACTCAAGCGCACCATGCTTACTTCTATTGAAGGAGCAGCAATTACCTCAGTAAAGATTAACGGCGTCGCTCACAAATTCTCAACAGTTCCAGGTTTGAAAGAAAACGTCGTTGATTTCCTCCTTAACTTGAAAGAGCTTTCTGTTCGTCTTTCTGGCAGTAAAACATCTGCAACCGTTCGTCTCTCTGTAAAAGGTCCAAAAGAAATTACTGGAGCAGACGTTGAAGTTTCAGATGGTGTAGAAATTGCAAATCCAGATCACTATCTCGGTTACCTCTCAGACAAGAAACTTGAGATGGAAATGACTGTTGAAAAAGGATTTGGATACTCTTTGGCAGAAGAACGATCTTCTGAGGAAGTTGGCCAAATCATGGTTGATGCTATTTTCTCCCCAGTCAAGCGTGTTGATTACAAAGTAAGTAGTACTCGTGTAGGACGACAAACAAATCTTGATGAAGTTACTATGGAAGTATGGACCAATGGTTCAGTTACTCCACGTGAAGCTTTGGAAAGTGCAGCACGAACACTCGCACAGTATTATGTACAAATGTACAACCCATCAGCAGAGGTAACAGCAGAAGCTCCTGTAAAAGCAGCAGCTGCAAACGATGGTGCATCAATCACTATCGATGAACTCGACCTCCCAACACGTATTAGTAACAGTTTAAAAAATGGTGGTATTGAAAATGTAGCAGAATTACTTGCTACACCAAAGAAAGAATTAGCAAGTATGAGAAATATGGGAGCAAAGTCAATTACCGTGATCGAAGAAAAGTTAGCAGAAAAAGGGATTTCATTCCCTGTATAAGTCGAAATTCGAATATCGAAATTCTAAACAACAGAAACGTTCGAGTTTTTCAAATGAATATTTGAGATTGTTTCGGATTTCGTCATAAGAATTTCGATTTTTTTTGTCTTTATGAAGAAAAAAGTTTTTGGAAGAAGATTACAACGAGATACAAAGGAGCGTAAAGCACTCTTTAAGAGTCTGACACGTGAGCTCATTTTGTGTGATGGGATCAAGACAACTGAAGCAAAAGCAAAATCAGTCAAAGGATCTATTGAAAAATTGATCACCAAGGCTCGAGACAATGCATCAGAGACTAAAAGAATGCTTAGTGGTGTATACGAAGAAAAAGTTATCACTCGATTGGTTGACAATATCGCACCACGATTTGTCGGTCGTCCAGGTGGATATACTCGTATTGTACGCTTAGGTAATAGAGTACAGGATAATGCACCAATGGTTCTTTTGGAACTGGTTGAAGGTGAGAAAAAAGTAGAAAAAGCAGTCCCAACCGCTGCAGAAGCACCAAAAAAGGTCGAAAAGAAGACAAAAGTAGTGAAGACAACCGTAAAAAAAGAGACAAAAAAGGAGACAGCAAAGAAATAATATGAAACTTAGTCACGCAACAAAGACAACAAAACAGACAGAACTGGCACATGCATGGCACTTGATTGATGCAAAAGACCAGACACTTGGTCGTATTTCAACAAAAGTTGCTGAATTATTAATTGGTAAGAAAAAGCCAAACTTTGTAACCAATCTTGATTGTGGTGACTTTGTTGTTGTACTGAATGCAGAGACCGTAAAGGTAACTGGTAAAAAATTCACTGACAAAGTGTATTATCGTCATTCACAAATGCCAGGTGGATTTAAAGCAGAGACATTTAAAGAGCTTATTAATCGTCGACCAGAAGCAGCGCTAGAGCATGCAATTCGCGGCATGTTGCCAAAAAACAAACTTCGTGCGAAAATGCTCAAGAGACTTCGTGTCGTCGTTGGAAATGAAAATCCTTTCCAAGAGAATTTTCCAAAGGAGAAATAATATATGGAACCAGAAGTGAAAGTAAAAAAAACAAGTAAAAAAGAATACGCATACGCAGTTGGACGCCGTAAGGAGTCAACAGCACGTATCCGTGTGTATACAAATACTCCATCTCTTGAGATGTGGGGAGAGACAAAAATTGAAAAAGGGAAGATGTATGTGAACCAATTGCCAATTGAGAAATACTTCAATGGCAAAACTCATGAACCAATGTATCTTAAGCCTTTAGTAGCAACTGACACGGTTGGTAAATTTACTATTACTGCCCGCGTAGTAAGTGGTGGACACAAGGGTCAGCTGGATGCTTTCGTTCATGGACTTGCACGTGCTCTTTTGGCTCTTGATAGTACCAAATATCACAAACTTCTCAAATCAGCAGGATTCTTGACCCGCGATGCACGCGTACGCCAACGACGTAATGTCGGTACTGGTGGAAAAGCACGACGTGCCAAACAGTCTCCAAAGCGATAAATCGCCCTTACAAGAAATCGATATAGTTTATCTCTTATTTTTTATTTACTTGTTTCCATAACCACATGCCCAAAAGCACGAGGTCAATAAATACCACAAGATATAATATTGATCCGAAGATGCTAAAACCTCCTCCATACCAACTCATCATTTTTATCATCCCCTTTCATATTTAGCATAGATCACACTATCATTTTTTGCTAATACATTTTCCACTCTTGTATTTGTGAAAAATTTGCTTATAATAAAAATATGCCAACGAAAAAAAAGACAACAACAGTGAAGAAGACAACCGCTGCTGCTCCAGTAAAACGAACCAGAACAACATCTCGCAAAGTAAAACCCCAAGAAGAAATGTTTGTTGAAGAAGTCGTAATGACAGAAACGGCACAATCAAAAAATTCACTTTTTGCATTTAACAAAAAGAAAACAATTCGTCTTGTTATCGGTATTTTTGTTGTTGGTGTTATTTTGTACCTCATCAGAAGTTGGTTTATCGTTGCTATTGTTAACGGACGCCCAATCTGGAGATATTCATTTGATAGACAACTTGAACAACAAGGTGGTAAGCAAGTTCTTTCTAACCTAGAAACAAAGATGCTTATTCAGCAAGAAGCAGATCGCAGACACATCACTGTCAGTGATAAAGAACTCGCAGATTCACAAAAACAAATTGAACAAAGTCTTGCGTCCCAAAATCAGACACTTTCAGCAGCATTAACTGCCCGAGGCATGTCTATGTCTGACTTTAGAGATCAACTGTATCTGCAAAAATTAATTGAAAAACTTCTTGGGAGTCAGATCGCTGTCTCAGACACCGAAATTAATGATTTCTTGGCACAGAATAAAGATTTCCTTCCACAGGGAATGAGTGATGCAGATGCGTCCTCCAGTGCACGTGAGCAGCTTATGCAACAGAAGGTACAGACAGTATTCCCAACATATCTGGCAGGATTGCAGAAAAATGCCAAGATCATTGACTTCGTAAGCTTCTAAAGAATCTAACTGGTCCTCTGTAGGTGCCCTAAAAGAGGTTTTTCATGTGTTTGTAGTGTCGGGATGCCCAGAATCGGACTGGGACTACCGCACCCCCAGCGCGGCGTACTACCACTATACTACATCCCGTTTATGGCTAAAGCCTATTTTATCACAGGAAAATGTAAATTGTTCTAGTTTTATCTCTTGTAATTTGTCTCGTGTTAGGATAATTTATCTATATACCTATGGCACGTACATCTACCCCCAAAACAACCGGTGTATCCTCAGATGCAGATACAGAACACAAATTAGAAGCGGTCAAACTTGCAATGGAAGCAATTGAAAAACAATTTGGTCGCGGCTCTATTATGCGCTTTGGAGAAGCAGCCGGGAAATTAGATATTTCTGTTATCTCAACAGGGATTCTTCCTGTAGATATCGCTCTTGGAGTCGGTGGACTTCCTCGAGGAAGAATTGTAGAGATCTACGGACCTGAAGCCTCAGGTAAAACAACGGTATGTCTTTCTGTTATTGCTCAAGCCCAAAAGCATGGGGGAGTGGCTGCCTTTATTGATGCTGAACATGCACTTGATCCACTTCGTGCGCAGCAGATTGGGGTCAAGCTTGATGAACTCTTGATCTCACAGCCTGATACAGGAGAACAAGCACTTGAAATTGCTGAGAGTTTAGTCCGCTCTGGTGGCATAGATGTACTCGTTATTGACTCAGTTGCAGCTCTTGTCCCGAAAGCAGAAATTGAAGGAGAAATGGGTGATGCAATGGTAGGACTGCAAGCACGACTCATGTCTCAGGCTCTTCGTAAGTTGACTGGTGTAGTTGCCAAATCCAAAACACTTCTAATTTTTACCAATCAACTCCGTCAAAAAATCGGTGTGATGTTTGGAAACCCGGAAACAACCACTGGTGGGTTAGCTCTTAAGTTCTATGCGTCAGTTCGTATCGATATCCGAAAAATCGAGACGTTGAAAGTTGGGGATAAAGTAGTTGGGTCACGACATCGTGCAAAGATTGTGAAAAATAAAGTTGCCGTGCCATTTAGAATTGCAGAATTTGAAATTACTGAAGAAGGTATCTCTCGTGAAGGAGGCATTCTGGATGTAGCCATTGAAATGGGCATTATTCAGAAGTCTGGTGCATTTTTGCGTTACGAAGGAGAAATGCTCGGGCAAGGGCGTAGTGCAGCTATCCAGACACTCCAAGAGAATAAGGACCTTCAGAAAAAGATGGTGAGTCAGATTATGGACCAAGCAAAATCTCATGCTCCAATGACGGTTGGACATGAAGAAGATGAAGATGGTGAAGACAAAACTTCTGAAGAACTAGGATAGTTATTTCTCAAACTTCTCGTTAATCAATGCAAGTGCTTTTTCAAAAACTTCCTCTCGAGTAGTCACCGGAAGCAATGGCATCTGATAGGTATCTGTCTCACGCTGTAACCACTCATTAAACTTTATTAGCCAAATGTGTTCAATTTTTTTAATTTCGTCAGAATACTTGTCTGCATCATTCCATAGGCCCCGATTGAAGATCACATCTTTCAACCTATCAACGTCGGTATCTGTTAAAAAAAGAGGAATAATTTGTTTTCCCTCAGGTTGGTACTCATGTAGCTCCTTTGGCATAAGGGCAACTCCTTCTATAACGTATGATTGCCAGTCATAGTTAGTTTCGATAAAACGCTTTACACCTTCCCATACATCACTACTTTCATTAATTTGGTTTTGTACAATTTGCTCTGGGGTAAATTTCTCAAAATACTCTTCTGGAGTAATATCTACGCTATCAAAAAGAAATGGATATTCTTTTTTAGTGACGAGTTCCTGCATAAATGACCTGATGATATCAGTAGAGATATAGGGGATACTGAAATGCTTAGCAAGTGACTTTGCTAGACTACTTTTACCAGCACATGGTGAACCACCAATAAGTATGATTTTTTGCATACGGTGATTATATCAAATACTCCTGTTACAATACTCACATGGAATCCCTTTTAAATGCTGCGTTGCAATACCTTTCTCGAAGACCACGAAGTGAAAAAGAAATACGAGCATATCTTCAGAAGAAACTCCAGAAGAGGGCATGCATAATCGCAAAAGGAAAAGATGAGGAAGTACTGCTCCAGATGAGGAAAGTACTTAGTGAAGAAATAGAACAGGTGGTCAGTCGTCTCAGGGAACTTCATTTTATCGATGATTTTGCTTTTGCCAAATGGTGGGTAGAGCAGCGTACTCGCGTCAAGCCAAAAGGGTGGCATGCAATTCTTTTTGAGCTACGGCAAAAAGGGATCACCCAAAACGTCATTGATGATATCAAAGAAGAGATTGCACGTGGGATAGATGAAGCGAAGGCTAGTCTTGATGCTGGGGTACTAGCTCAGGACAGTGTCCGAAATGAGTTCTCCCTGGCTCTGGAGTTGGCGAAAAAGAAAATGAGAATCATAGGGACTCTGCCTAGGGAGAAGGTCTATCAGCGACTAGGAGGGTTCTTAGGGCGACGAGGCTTCTCTATGGATACGATACGGCGTGTATTTGACGAGGTTTTGCCAAAAAGTGTATAATAAGCATAGGAACAGAAGGATAAATGCATATGTGCACGGATTCTTACACGATATCCCACAACGCCTAAAACACAGGCATCCTTCTGCTGAATAAAATATGAGTACACAAGATGACATCCTAGATTTAGAGAAAAAGGTCCTTGCAAAAGAAGAAAAGCTTGAAAGACAATATCAGGAAATTGAAAAACTTCGCAGCGAATATATCGAAAAATTAGAAAAAGTTGCAAAGCTCACTGCTGATAATGCAAAATCAGAACTTCTAGCAGAAGTTGAGAAGCGTGAAGCTGAAGCACTTTCAAGAATTATTTCTGAGAAAGAAGAAGCTATTAAGGCAGAGGCCAACCAAAAAGCAAAAGAAATTTTGGCTGATGCTATGCGACATGGCAAAACAGAATATGTTGCCGAATATACTGTCTCAGTTATTGAACTAGAAAATGACGAGATGAAAGGCCGTATTATTGGCCAGGGCGGACGCAATATTAGAGCATTTGAAAATGCTACCGGTGTTGACGTGTTGCTTGAGGAAGAAAAGGTTATTCGTCTCTCGTCATTTGACCAGATTCGTCGAGAAGTTGCCAAGAGATCACTCATGAAGCTTCTAAAAGACGCTCGTATCACGCCAGTGCGTATTGAAGAGATTGTTGCACAGACTCGAGAAGAGATGGAAAGAGTCATGCTTGAAGAAGGAGAAAATCTTGCGAAAGAAGTTGGCGTATACAAAGTACCAGTTGACCTTCTCAAGATTTTAGGACGCTTCAAATTCCGCACCTCTTATGGACAAAACCTGGTCATTCATTCCTTTGAAGTTGCAAAGATTGCAGTCGCAATTGCAGAAGAAATTGGTGCTGACGTGAATGTGGTTCGCCTCGCAGGGTTATTCCATGACATTGGAAAAGTTGTTGAAGGTGATGGAAGTCATGTGAAATTAGGTGTTGATTTGTTACAAAAATTCAACTTTCCACAACCAGTTATTGATTGTGTGGCACAGCACCATGAAGACACGCCATTTACCTCAGTAGAATCCGTTATTATGCATGTTGCTGATGCTATCTCTGCTGCACGACCTGGTGCACGTCATCAGGATGTAGAAGGGTATGTACAGCGCGTGAAAGATATGGAGAGTTTGGCCAAACAATTTGATGGTGTCATGGATGCGTACGCATTTGAGTCAGGACGAGAACTTCGTGTCATTGTTGCACCAGAACACATGCGGGATGATGAATGCATTATTCTAGCTAACAAACTTCGTGAAGAAATGACTAAAAAAATGGCAATTCCTGGAGAAGTAAAAGTGACTGTTATTCGAGAATTTAGAGCTTCTGCAGGTGGCAATACAAGTGCCTAATCTCCTCCTCCTTTCTTATCCATAAGTCTAGTTTTGTCTGATTTCTCTGCGACAAAAAAGTATATGAATTTATACTGAATTGGTTACAAAATCGTGCTAATCGATAACTCTTCAAATAATGAAATTTGGTCGAGAAAGATATAATTGGATGGGATGTGTGTAGCTTTGATCTGTTGACACTTAGACTTAATTCATCGGACAATAGAGTCATTCATAACTGCCCGGAATCGAGGTGATAGTTGATGACAAAAAGAGACCTCATTGATATTGTTGCAAAGAAAGCAAACCTAACTAACAAGGCAGCTCGCGAAGCTGTGCAAACTATGTTGAACTCTGTTCGTGATAGTTTGAAGAGAGGCGAAAAAGTCGTTATTACTGGTTTCGGTACTTTCTCAGTTCGAAGTCGTAAAAAGCGAGCCGGAAGAAACCCAAAGACCGGTGAACGAATTACTATCGATGCACGCAAGGCTCCTGGATTTACCCCAGGGAAGACTTTGAAAAAAGTTGTTCGATAAAAGTAATTCTATTTGAGAAAGAGAAGGCTTGTGGCAGATTGTCCAGGCCTTCTCTTTTCGTTACAATACGTATATGTCACTCATCTCAGTTAATCATTTTTCAAAATATTACACCGTCTATAAAAAAGAGCCAGGGTTTATGGGCTCGGTAAAGTCGCTTCTGGTACGTAAATATGAAGAAGTAAAAGCAGTCGATGATATTTCTTTCTCTGTAGAGTCGGGTGAATTGATCGGCTTTATTGGTCCAAATGGGGCGGGGAAAACAACGACTCTCAAATCGCTTACTGGCCTTCTTTATCCTACAAAAGGAGAGGTTTCAGTACTCGGCTATACGCCATTTGAGAGGAAGCATGCGTTTTTAAAAGAAATCTCACTTGTCATGGGGCAGAAAAATCAGCTCCTGTGGGATCTGCCTGCAATTGACTCGTTTATCCTGAATAAAGAAATGTATGGTATTGCAGATAAAACATTTAAATCACAGTTGAATGAACTTACTGAACTTCTGGATGTAAAAGCGTTTCTTGAGATACCCATTAGAAAACTTTCATTAGGACAGAGGATGAAAATGGAATTAATTGGTGCATTAATTCATAATCCTAAAGTGCTATTCCTTGATGAACCAACGATTGGCCTTGACGTGGTTGTTCAAAAAAATCTTCGTGAGTTTATTGCTGAATACAACAAAAAATATGAGGCAACTATTCTTCTCACCAGTCACTACATGAAAGATGTAGAGGCGCTTTGTAAGCGAGTCATTATGATTAATCATGGCAAGATCCTTTTTGATGGGGAACTGTCCAAACTTATTGAACAATATGCACCAACCAAAGAAGTCTCTGCAGTCCTTGGTAATAAGATCAGTGAAAAAGATATAGTAAAAATTGGTGAAGTAAAAAGGTACCTTGCCCCACAAATTACTCTGCGCATCCCAAGAGCGCATATCGGTGATGCAGTGAAAAAACTTATCGAGATTGGCAATGTTGAGGATTTATCAGTTCAAGATCCAGATATTGAAGATGTCATCCGCGATATATTTAGTGCTAAAAATCCACAGGAGTCCTAATACATGCAGACATATATCCTTATTGCCAAAAGTGTCTGGGATCAGAAATTTGCCTACCGTCTAAATTTTATTCTCTGGCGTGTTCGCAATGTGATTCAATTCCTTGCTACATACTATTTGTGGTTCTCTGTAGTCCCTGTTAATGGGTCTATCGCAGGATATTCACAACATATGATGCTTACCTATGTCTTAGGCACGCTTCTCGTGAGTGCCTTTACCCTTACGACAGCACTTGGTGACGTGGGACCAGAGATACAAAATGGTGATCTCTCCAACTCACTGATCAGGCCGTTGAACTACTTTATGTATTGGATGGCAAAAGATGCAGGAGATAAAGCTGCAAATCTTTTTTTCTCTGTTATTGAAATTGCCCTTATTATTCTACTTCTCCGTCCACCGTTTTATTGGCAAACAAATCCATGGTATCTTCTTGCCAGTGTAATTTGTATACTTCTCGCGATCGTTATGAACTTTCTCATTAATATGATTTTAGGATTTATTGCATTTTGGTCACCAGAGATTTGGGCGCCGCGTTTTCTTACGATGATTATTATTCAATTCCTTGGAGGAAGTTTATTCCCATTGGATATTTTCCCAAAAATCATGGTGCAGATTTTTCAAGTACTTCCATTTCAGTACCTTGTCTATTTCCCTTTGAAAGTGTATTTAGGGCAAATTCCCCTTATGCAAATTCTCATCGGGTTTGTGACGATGATTGTCTGGATTGGGATTATGTGGATCTCATGTCAAATGATTTGGAGAAAAGGACTATACGTTTATAGTGCGGAAGGAAGATAAGATATGAAGAAATATATTATTGTTTGGTGGAAACTTGTCAGTGCCACATCAGCTATTGCCCTAGCTGCACGTTTTAGTGCAATCATGTTTACTGTTGGTAAAATTGTACGCCTTGGTATGTTTTTAGTTTTTCTCTATGTCATTATGGGGAAAGCAAAAACGCTAGTAGGATTCTCACAAGATCAAATCATTCTTTTTTTCTTAACGTTTAATTTTGTAGATACGCTGGTGCAGATGTTACTGAGAGAAGTGTATCGCTTTAGAGGATATATTGTGAATGGGACATTTGATGGATTTTTAACCAAGCCAATTTCGCCACTATTTCGTGCACTTTTTGGGGGCGGAGATATTTTAGACATGCCAATGGTTTTGATCATGTTCTTGCTCATAGCGGCACTATGCATTTTCAAAATTCATCCTTCTCTTGAAGGCGTAGTCCTTTATGGCTTACTTCTGGTTAATAGTTTTCTTATGGCCATGGCGTTTCATATTTTTGTAGTTGGTTTGGCCATCAGGACAACAGAAGTAGATAGCGCCATTATGATGTATCGAGATATCACCTCACTTGGACGTATGCCAGTTGATATCTACAAGGAGCCTTTGAGAAGCATTATTACCTTTGTGATTCCTGTTGGTATTATGATGACGTTCCCAGTGAAATTCCTCTATGGATTATTAAATTGGCAATCATTTGTGCTCGCCTGTGGTCTGAGTGCTCTTTTTTTGGTCCTGAGTGTGGTTTTCTGGAGAAATGCCCTCAGATATTATACCAGCGCCAGTAGTTAGCCTTACCGTGGTATAATAATGGCATGACTAGCAGAAATATCCTGATTTTGACGACTTTAATCGGTGGCGGTACATTCCTGTACTTTCAACGGTCATTCCTGGTCCCACTGATCCTGGCAGTGGTCTTTGCCTATATCTTTAGCCCCTTTGTCAGGCTTCTCAATCAAAAGCTCCATATTCCAAGACTTGTTGGCGTGATCAGCGTATACACGCTCTTGATTAGTCTTGTACTTTTGGTCGGGACACTTCTCTCTCACAGGGTAAATATCGAATCTTTGGAAATTAATACTGTTGCCAATAATGCATTGCATCAAGCACGAGTAGAAGCAAGTCTTCTCCCTGAGTGGATTCAGCCGGCAGTTATTAACGGTATCAACACGATACGCAGATCACGTATATTTACTTTCTTTACAGGTGCGACTATGTCATCACCATCGATTGATCAGGCAATCTCACAACTCACCATGTTTTTTGTATTTGTCTTTGGAAGTTTTTATTTTCTTAAAGATGGTGAGCTACTGGTTGCGCGATTTGTCTCCTTGTTCAACGAATCAAAAAGGAGTGATCTGGAGGATGTCTTTAAACAAATGAATGCAGTGCTCGGAGGTTACCTGAGAGGACAGTTATTTCTTATCTTTTTTGTTGCACTCATGTTGTATGTGGCATTGAGTATTGTTGGAATAAAATTTGCACTCACTCTGGCCATTTTCTCAGGTTTTGCTGAAATTGTCCCAGTCATTGGCCCTATTCTCGCAGGAACAATAGCGGTCTTGGTAGTATATATCACCAATGGGGCTGCCCACGTGTCACTCCCAGTACTTGATGTATCACTTATTGTGATTGCAATTTATTTTGTTATTCGTCAATTTGAAGATTATTTTGTTATGCCTTTTGTCATGGGAAGAATTACGAAATTACCAGCATTTGTTGTCTTTCTTGCCGTCGTTGTCGGGGGACATATCGCAGGAGTACTGGGTATGGTTCTTGCAGTACCATTTGTCGCTATGCTTCGAGTCGCTCTCCCCTTTGTGAAGAAACATTATTTGTAATGTCCTAGGAAGTGAGTAAGCCAGATTCTGTTATTACATCGCAATCTATCTCACGCCTTCTAACCTTGACGCTCCTGGAAAATATATCATCGCGCCAATCGGAAGTTGCAGCAGGTGGGATTGCCCGTTTCACTCTCGCTCGTCTCTGTTGCTCTCAGACTGTGTTGATTCACATTCTGTTTATTTCTCCACATGCGAGTAAAGAGAAATAACACCAGCGCTTCTCCCTTACGGGATTATACGTCAGAGCTTACGCCCCATTCCCGATTTTCCTCCTGTCTGGACTTTCCTCTCCAATTGCTTGGAGTAGCGATCCTGCTTCCTAGGACACTCGTATTATAGCTTGGATTGAAAGGAGAAGCAAAACTAGCCCATGAGATCACGGTATCTGCAGGCGAGGCAGTCTTTTTCACTGCAACGGCTCTCCCAGAAGCTAAGATCTTTGGTCTGTTGGATACAGTCGGTGATGAGTGCTTGAAGCGCCTGAATATCTTCATCAGTAATGGTAAATGTCTCTGATTTATATGATCCATTCTCAAGTGGGCGGACAAAATCAAGAGATGTCTCACGTGTCGCAAAACGCTTACTATTCCAATTCTCAACAAGCAGGGCATAGAAGGTTAACTGTCTTTTATACATCCCTTCTTCGCCGTCTTTCTCAAGTGAAGTGCGACTTTTGGGTCTACCTGTTTTGTAATCATGGATAACCCATCCAAGGTCGGTCTTTTCTAGAAGATCAAGTCTTCCTTTAAGATAGACATCATGACTTACACGCACTTTATCAATGGATACTTCTGTCATAAGAGTGTCACTCCAGGAGGACACGATTTGTGAAAGAAAACCTGGGAGATCATGCCCTGCCTGTGTCATACATCGGGTCTTCATGTCAGAGGAGATATCTTCTTTTGTTAACATCTCATTCAAAGATTGAAGGAGCTCTTCTGTTGTTAGTGATTTTCTCTTCATAAGATACATCTTAATAAGTGAGTGAATGGCACTCCCATATATCATTGATTCATTTTTCTCTTGTGGTATCTCAATAAGATTTTCAAAAACAAAACGCCAAGGACAGGTGAGAAAATTATTTAAGGCAGTTGCAGAAATTCCTTTCTGTTGTAAAAGTGCCCAAATATATTTTTGATATAACTCATTTTGGTCGTTCTCTTGAACAATTTTTTCATGTGTTATGAGTGGTTGGTTGAGTACCTGTTGCTCAAATGCTGCTGTGTCGATTTCCTGAACATCAGATTGCAGTTCAGTGATGAATGATGAAGGGAGAACATGCTGCCCTGTGGTATCAGTATCTGCATACGTTACTACGACTTCTTTTCTCGCACGAGTAAGTGCAACATAAAAGAGCCTTCTCTCGTCATCTACATCACTTGGTTGTGTGCTTAGCCTCGTTAGTGTGTGCCCCCATGGAATTTTAAATTGAGTCGCATGAGTACGATCATTGCCGAATCCCTTCTCAGTTCCATGAACAATATAGACAATATCAAACTCTTTTCCCTTCGCTTTGTGCGCCGTCATCAATTGAACACCTTGGCGTAGTTGTTCTGGAATGTTTATAGACAGAGGGACATGATGGTCTTTCATGGAGGTAATATATCCAAGGAAATCCTCCAGTGTATACGACTCCTGTTTGGCTTGCAGTTCTTGTAGTTTGGCATAGAGTCGTTGCATTCTCTCAAGATGAAGAATTGAGTCGGGGAGAGTCAGGGCATAAGCAAGTAGTCCCGAAGAGTGAAGCATAGTTACGAAAAGATTGTCTACAGATTCCTGGCTGTGACTCAACCACATCTCAAGTTTCATGAGAAATTCTGCTACTGCGTTGTTAAGAGTATGCTCAGACTGTTTGTCTTTCAATAGTTGGATAAGTGGTATGCGTTTTTCACGTGCTTGTTGGACATACTCATAGAGTGTAAGTGGGGGAATATGAAAGAATGGAAAGTGAAGACAGGCAAAAAGAAAAGTATCTTCATGAGGATTTGCGACAAGTTGCAGAAGGGTTATTAGAAAATGGACTGCGACATCATCAAAAATGTTTTCATCTGTATGTGAGAAGAAAGTAATATGAGCGCTCTGGAGGCTCTCGATCAAGGGATATGCATCTTTATTGTTTCTTATCAAAATTGCTATTTCTTCAGGTGCAGTCCCATGTGAAATCTTATCTTGGATGTCTTTTATAATAAATGCGTGTTCTGCATTCAGAGTCGTAAAATGTGCGAGCTGTATGGGACGAGATGGATAGTCCGAATTATGTTTGAGTGGCTCTTGAGAAAGAAGTGCGGAGCTTTGTGTGATAATTTTGTGCGATGCAGACAAAATGTCTGGCGTTGATCGATAATTTTGATCAAGCGAAATAAACACTGCCGACGGATATTTTGTCTTAAAATAAAGAAAATTCTCAAGAGATGCACCCTGAAAACGATAAATTGCCTGCTTATCATCTCCTACAACAAAAAGATTTGGCGCATCAAAATAATTGCATAAAAATTCAACAATTTTGTTCTGTGCAGTATTTGTATCTTGATGTTCATCTACCAAAATGTATTGATACTTTTCTTGCAGAGACAAGAGAAAGTCTGGATGATTGGCAAACGTGTCGAGGGTGATTAATAGCATGTCATTAAAGTCATACAGATGTTTCTCTCGAAGTATCTCTTGATAGTCTTTATAGACGAGTAAGAGTTCTTTATTTTTTGCTATCGCTTTTTCTTCGTCTTTATACATTCCCTTCATCTTGCCTTTAAATCTTCCTGAGTCATATATTTTATCCGGGGTGTCTAAAAAGGCTTGATCTTGTTGTTGTATCCCTTTCTGTAACATCTCAGGTGTAACTCCTTCTTTCTTGAGCTCATTAATAGCAGAAAGGAGTGGGCGAACATAATATGCTGGGTCACCAATTGGTTTAAGAATGTCAAAATCATGACTCGTTAGGATTGATTCTATCATTTGGATCTGGTCAAGTTCGGTTGCCGCGCTACTAGAAACAAATGATGGAAATTCTTCTGGATAGCTTTGGATAAGCATGTTTGCAAGCCCATGGAACGTGTAAATAGACACTCGGTATGCCGGCGTTCCAATAAGAGAAGCAAGTCTCTCTCTCATCTCAAAGGCTGCATTTTCAGTGAAGGTAAGTGCGAGAATATTCTCAGGGTTTATTTGTGTTTTTAAAAGGATATTCGCGATGCGTAGGGTAAGCACCTGGGTTTTTCCAGTCCCTGGGCCCGCAGCGACCAGTACAGGCCCTTCAATGGTGTCAACCGCAATTTTTTGATTTGCATTAAGTTTGTTGTATGCAGTCTCAAATTGAGAGTTCGTCATGAGGATATTCTAACACACTTTATTGGTAGCCTTTAGCTTGAAGAGTAAAAAGTTCTGCGTACTTGCTTTCCTTTTTCATCAATTGCTCATGATTGCCAGATTCAATGATTTTGCCTTTATCTAAAACATAGATAATGTCCGCATGCCGTACCGTTGAGAACCGATGGGAAATAATCAGTACAGTTTTATTCTTGGAAAGTCTTTGAACTTTATCAAAAATTTCTGCTTCTGCCTTGGCATCAATTGCTGCCGTTGGCTCATCCAGGATAAGCACATCTGCATTGCGATAGAACGATTTCGCTAAGGCAACCTTTTGCCATTGTCCTCCGGAAAGTTCAATACCTCCTTCAAATGTTTTCCCGAGCATTTGATCAAATTTGTCCGGCAATTCAGTGATCATACTACTCGCTCCGGAGTCGCGAGCAGCATGAGTAATTTCTGCATCTCTGTATTCACGATTGATATCACCATAATGAATGTTTTCTTTTATCGTTGCATGATAGGTGCCATAATCCTGAAAAAGAATTCCGAGTTTTTCTCGCCAATCGTTTAGTTTGATCTCGTTGAGTGGGTGATTATCAATCGTAATCGTCCCAGATGATGGCTCGTACAATCGTGCCAATAATTTAATCACTGTTGATTTTCCAGCTCCATTCTCACCAACAAAAGCAACTTTCTGCCCTGATTCAATTGTTAATGAAAAGTCATTGAGTATATTCTTTTTCGAATCAGGGTATGCAAAGGTTACATGCTCAAATTTGATCTCAGGTGCCTTCCCTTTATTGTTAAGTGGAATTGCTGTTGGGCTATCAATAATGGCTGGTTTTGTATCAATAACGAGGAAGACATCCCGAATATATTGACTTTGTTCATAAATAGAAGCAAAACTACTAAACAAGCTGCTTAAACTACCCTGGAAGTTACTTACTGAAAGTGTATAAAGCTGCAAATCTCCTAGTGTGTAGTTACGATAAATTACTTGAAAGACAACATACGCATCAATGCCCCAGGAGGTAAATGTTGACGCAAAACGAGATAGGATGATATACACAATATTTTCTTTTGCCAGTTTCTTGTTGTCTTCATAAAATTCTTTGCGGAATGTTTGTAATTGCATGAGGAATTTCTCTCGGAGGTTATATAGTTTTATTTCTTTAATTTGTCGATAATCAATCAGCAGGTCTGTCAAATACCCTATCCTTTTTCGGATCGGCGCACGCCAACTCCATACATTATAAAATTGTTGTGATTGTTTTGTCTGTCGAATAAATTCGGGGATCGCTACAAGCAGAAGAATGACAACAATCCAGACATTTGCACGTGCCAAAAATCCTAAGTAAATTGCTCCTCCAAAAATTGACTGTAGGACCATACCAATATTATCAATAAGTTGCTGAGGACGACCATATATACTGTTGGATGCTTTATGCATAATACTTTTAAATTCACTATTTTCTAGGGTTTGTTGATCAAGTTGACTAACACTTTGCGTATAAATCTGCTGAATAATGTCAGGAGTTTTAATCCACATAAGTGTTCGGACAAAGCTTTGTAAGCTAAATGTCAATCCAGTAATTACTGGAATTACAAGCAGAACGCCAAGATAAAAATAAAGAGTTGGAAAAATTGGTGTGTGATGACTATATACGGCCACAATAAAATTAGTTAATTGCCGAATAATATAGAGATTTACACCGCCAAGGGCAGTTGGAATAAGTATGGTTAAAAGTGAAATGGTAAAAAGAAATTTGTTGTATTTCCAGACAAGCCGAATAAGTCGCCAACTTGTAGTGAAGGAGTCACGAATGGAAATTTTTTCTTTCTTCTTCTCTGCGTCGTCTTTGTGTTTCTTATTCATCCCTGGAAGGAAGCTCTCTCGTACTTGATAACTTCTGTCCCATGAGGGTAACAGTTTTTTGAGTTTGCGTCAACTGATTTGCCGCGTTGTTTAAGTGTTTATTAACAATGCCAAGTGATTCATCGACTTTTTCATAGTCGACCTTGAGACCATGAATTAATTTAAATACTTCTTTCGCTTGTGATTCTATTTTTCTTCCTTCAAAAGAGAGCAAGATTGTCTGGAGGTGGGCATACAAGGTGCTAGGCGAAACAATATATACTCGTTTTCTTCTTGCGTATTCAAGAAGTTCTGGGATATTTACGATTTCATAAAATACCCCTTCACTTGGGACATACATAAGAGCAAAATTCATAGTTCCTTCATCTGGCAAAATATATTTTTCAGCAATAGCATCAATATGTCGTTTTACATCTCTTATGAATTCTCTCAGTGCTACCTCCTTCTCCTCTTTTGTTTTACTATTCACTAGCTTTTGAAAATTTTCCAGTGGAAATTTTGCATCGATGGGGAGAATGCCGGCATCAGTTTTAATCGCTGCATCTACTTTCTGCCCAGATTTAAAAGCATATTGCAAAGAAAATGTATTTTTAGGAAACGTTTGTGAGATAAGATCGTTAAGTACTTGTTCACCAACATTACCACGAAGCTTTGGGCTTTTTAAAAGAGTATTGAGTTCTTCCATATTGCGTCCAATTTCTGTCATTTTACCAATCTCAAGATTAACATCTCGTATCACAGAAGCTGCCTTATCAAGTCGCTCATTGAGTTGTTTGGTGTTCTCCTGGAGGACTTGTGTCATATGTGAGGAATTAGACTGCAGAGAAATTTGCATGGATTTAAGCCATTCAAGAAGTGTGGTATCAGTCGCTTTTTGTGTGAGCTGATTGAGCTTGTTTAACACTACAAAAAGAAGGATACCGATTCCAATGGCAAGCACACAGAGGATGATCACGAGCAGATCCATGTACTCACTAGTGTATCACAACGGGTTAGTGATCGCAGGTTATTTCCCACCCATGAATTGTAGACAATTGCCTTCTGGATCAAGGAACGTGGAAACATATCTTGGGTTTTCCTCTGTATATCCTGGCATAAGCTCAGGTTCACAGACAATGGTAACCTCAGGATGGGATTTTACTTTTTCATACCAACCAGATACAGAGTTGACGTATAAATTTATGATATGTCTATATGGATCGGGATTTTTTGCAGCAACTTTGTCATGCTTCCCAATCCATATTGTTGATCCGTCTCCTACTGCGACATCATAACCATAGTCGTTAGGAATATTGAGCTGTCTTGAGATGCTCAGGCCCAGTGTGTCGGTGTAAAACTTCACAAGGACATCAGGAGTGAGAGAAAAAACAAGATATTTGTATCTCTGAATTGGATCCATGGAGTAATTATACACAAAAAATCTGTTAGTCAAAATATAATTCTGGATTTGCTCGCAACTCTTCCCAGGGTAGTGGGGTATTATGCATGATTGCTGCTGCACCAATCATGGCGGCATTATCAGTTGAGAATTTTCTTTCGGGCGAGAAGAATGCCAAATTATGTTCAGTCGCAACGGCACGAAATCTTTCAGTAAGAGTCTGGTTGGCGGTAACACCACCACCAAGAAGGATGGTTTTCACATTTAGATCTTCGGCTGCCTTAAAAGTGGTCTGGATCAGCATGTCAAAGATGGCTTCCTGCAGTGCATAACAGAGATCATAGGTCATTGGTTCTGTCAGGTCTCCCTGGCTTTGTAATTTCTGCACTTCGTTGCGCACGGCGGTCTTAAGCCCTGAAAAAGAAAAATCGTATGGGGTATCAAGTCTTGCACGGGGGAAGGTGAATACGCCTTTGTGCCCTGATTTTGCATATTTCTCTATGGTTGGTCCCGCAGGATAAGAAAGACCCAGCAGTCTTCCCGACTTATCAAACGCCTCTCCTGCAGCATCATCACGTGTGCCTCCTATCCACCTGAGTGAGGTTTCATTCTCCATGAAAACGAGATCAGTATGTCCTCCAGAGACAATAAGAGCAAGTGCAGGAAAATCGCTCTCTTGTGGGGCAATTTCTGAAAGCCAGTTGGCATAAATGTGCCCATAGAGATGATTGACGGGAATGATTGGCTTATTCCAAACCCAGGCAAGTGTTTTTGCAGCCTCAACGCCTACGAGAAGCGAGCCAATGAGCCCAGGGCCATAGGTAACACCAATTGCATCGATGGAGTCTATTGGGGTATCTTGCAAAGCCTCTTTAATAACTGGCACCATAAATTTTGCTTGTTCACGAGCAGCCACCTCAGGGATTATGCCACCTGTTTGACTATGAAGGGCAAGAGAAGTTGCAATGACATTGGTTACGCAGTGCATACGGCCATTCTCGCCGCGTTCAATGATGGCAGCACTTGTCTCGTCGCAGGATGTTTCAATAGCCAGGATACGCATAAAGTGGAATTAGTGGATGTTGAAGGTGGCAACATCACCAAGTTTGAATTGATATTTCTTACTCAAGCCACCACTGATTTCAAGGACGATATTTGATGGCGCGGCTGGCTTGAAAATTTGAGGATTAATTGACTGATTTACTGGTGGTTGTGCATTCTGGACCATAGTCACAATCTTGTTATTCTGGAAATAGATGATATCGAGTGCAAATCTCATTTGTTTCATCCAGAATCCGTAATAGTCTGGTGTATCAAAAAGGAATACCATACCACGGTCCTGTGCTATGCTATCACGATTACCCAGACCTTGTACTTTCTGTTGCTCGCTTCGTGCAACTTCTACGGTAAAGACATGTCCATCAATGGTAACAGTAGAAGGGACAGGGGTTGGACTTGCCACAGGAGCAGTTGTTGGGTTAGTTTGTGCACCTTTTTGAAGCTTCGGACTATTTTGGATGAGCAAAAATACGCCTACGCCAATCGCGATGAGTATTCCTAAAATAAGCCATCGAGAACTTTGCAGTTGCATAGGTATAGTATAGCACAATGGATCAAACGAAAGTAATTTTGACTGGTTTGATGAGAAGGAGTACAGAGATCAAAAAGGAGACAGCAATAGCTGCAATGAATGGTGCTTGTGCACTGTACCAGGCAAAAAGAAGCCCAAAGACAAATTGTCCAATCGCACTACCGCTATCCCCGGCAATAACATGCATTGCTGATCCTTTTGTCATGTGTTCTGAGGGGAGCGCATCAAAGGTGAGTCCTTTAATGACAGGAGAAGTACCTCGCGCAAAAATGCCAAGGATAAAAGTGAGTACATATAAGAGAACAATATTAGATGTAATGAGAAGCAAGATCAAAAGGACACCCATAAGGAACTCGCTATACATGAGTGCGATTGTCCCAGATGACCTTTTTGCAAAAAATCCTATTACCCATCTACCACACAGATATCCACCAAAGATACAAGATTGCAAAAGGATGCTGCTTTCAAGTGAATATCCTTTTGCAAGAAAGATGAATGGAAGAAATACGAAAAGCTGTGAACTTGCCAGTGAATCAAGAAATTCAAAGACTAATGTGTATAAAAATGTTTTGTTTTTTCTCAGTGGCTGTAGATCTTTTTCTTTGGAAAGTGTTTTTGCAGACTGGATATTGGGTAGTACCCACGAGAGAACCAAAGACAGACAAGAAATAAAAATAATACAGAGCAATGGAATCTGCTTGAATCCTAGATATATTGCGCCACTAACGATAAGTGGGAAGATAATACGTGCCAGATCTGTCATCATAAATAGTGCTGCAAGCGTGGTATAACGATCACCTGGTTTGGTCATGTGCCCTGCAAGCGTATTTACCCCTGACATCCCGATACCTACCCCAAATCCTGCAATGATGAACGCACACATAAGTAACGATTGGCTCAGGACAAGATAGCCAGCATAGAGTATCACTGCGGCCAAGATGAGAAGAAGGGATGATCCGATCATGATCTTCTTTACTGATGCTCGGTGTGCCCATTTTGCTATGACAAATGCACCAAGGATTAGGAAAAAGATAAAAAGTCCACCCCAGTAGCCAACGGCAAGTTTATTCACAATATGTTCTTCGTAAAATACAGGAAGTAGTACAAAATAAAAAACACCAGAGCCCTTAACAATAGTTTGCAATAGTGAGAGATTGATATATCCAAAAATGCCCTTTTTCATAACGCCTATTATAGAGAATTCTCTTCTAGATTGCAGTAGATGAAGCGTGTATAATAATCTCATGTTGGATATTAAATACGTCAGGGAGAATAAGGAAAAAGTAGAGAAAGCAGCTCGTGATAAGCACATGACTGTGGATATTACTCATGTGTTGGAGATTGATGATAAACGAAAAGAGTTGCAAATTGTTGTCCAACAACTGCAAGAAGAGAGAAATATCTTAACCAATGCTATCACAGGTAAACCTACAGATGACCAAATTGCAAAGGGGAAAGAACTACGAGAAAGACTGGCTCGCGAGGAAGATGCACTCAAGGCAGTACAAGAAGAGTTGAAAGAATATCTGTATAAAGTTCCTAACGTGCCTCTGGATAGTGTCCCATTCGGTGAGAGTGAAGATGATAACGTCGTAAGTAAGACAGTGGGAGAGCCAACGAAATTTAGTTTTCAACCGAAGAATCATTGGGAGATTGCGCAACTGCATGGGTGGATTGATAAAGAACGTGCAGCAAAAGTGAGTGGTGCACGATTTGCATACCTAAAAGGTGATCTCGTACGACTTCATTTTGCTGTAGTTCAATTTGTCATGCAGACACTGACTGATGAGAGTGTTTTGAAAAAAATTATTGATGGAAACCATCTCAATGTTAGTCCAAAAGGATTTGTCCCGGTACTTCCTCCTGCGATGGTAAGGACGGAGCCATATCAAAAAACCGCACGGCTCAACAAAGAGGAAACAACATATAAGATTGAAGGTGAGGATGCTTGGCTTAATGCAAGTGCTGAGCACAGTCTATGCCCGATGTATATGGATGAGACACTTGAAGAACAGGAGTTGCCACTTCGCTTTATTGGGTATAGTACTTCTTTTAGAAAAGAAGCCGGGACCTATGGGAAGGATATGGAAGGTATTTTACGCATGCACCAATTTGATAAATTGGAAATGGAAAGCTTCACAACACCAGAAGAAGGATTGGAAGAACATGCATTTTTAATTGCAATTCAAGAATATCTGATGCAGGAATTAGGACTTCCTTATCGGGTTTTGCAAAAGTGCGTTGCCGATATTGGTGGGCCAAATGCCGCAGGAGTAGACATAGAAGTTTGGCTTCCAGGTCAGCAAAAGTATCGAGAAACGCACACGGCTGACTACATGACTGATTACCAAGCACGAAGATTACAGACTCGTATTAAAGGGAAAGGATTCGTTCATACCAATGATGCGACTGCTATGTCACAACGTCCGCTTATCGCGATTCTTGAGAACTATCAACAAGAAGATGGAAGTGTACGGGTTCCACAAGTGCTTCAAAAATGGATTGGGAAAGAAGTTATTGGCGAAAAATAACTAAAAATCTATTTGCTCCAAACTCATCTCGTCGTATTTCTCCTGTAAGTCCTGAAGGAATAGTAAATGACGCGTGTGAGTGAGTGTCATCTATCTCCAGAATCGCAAATCCATCTGGTGCAAGTCTATCCGGTAATTGTTGTAAAAAGTTATTGATTATTTCAGCCCCTGTCGGCCCACCATCAAGTGCGAGAAGTGGCTCATATGCTTTTACGCTTGCATCAAGACGCTTTATTCTTTCAGAAGGGATATAGGGGAGATTCGCAGTAATCACATCAAATGTCCCACTGATTGATTGAAATAGATCACTTACAACAAGGGAAATATCTTTTTGATCGTGTGAAATGTGTCGCTGTACATTTTTCTGTGCGATTTTCAATGCATCTGGTGAAATATCAGCAAGCGTCAACGAACAAGAAATTTCTTTTTTTTGCAGTTCTAAGAACAATGTAATACCAATACAACCACTTCCTGTGCCAAGATCTAACACTCGAACAGACTTTTTTTTCACATGATTGAGCGAAAGAGTAATGATTTCTTCAGTTTCGATACGTGGGATAAGAACATGTTCATCAACAAAAAAATCTCTTCCATAAAATTCTGCAACCCCAACAATATATTCGACTGGTTTTTCATCAGTAATTTCTTCCCAGTTTTTTTGGTGTTTGTATAAAAAGTTTTTTTCTCTTGGAGATAAAATTCTTTTTTGTGCCTGCATAGATAAATGTGCCGATGATATAAAAAATGTTTTAGAATCAATCTAATCAATAACTTTTGAAGCTAACAAAAACTATTGACAAACATTAAAAAAATTCTTCATGATGAGTATATCATACCTGCCCAACAACAATGGATTGTTGGAAGAACACGAGGAGGTGATCGACATGCCAGCAAAGAAAAAAACAACAAAGCGAAAGACAACAACAAAGAGAACAACCAAGAAAACAACCAAGAAGCGAAAGTAAGTTACTTGGTATCTTAACCAATTAATTGATCAATTGGTTTCCCCCCGCGTTTATCGTGGGGGGATTTGTGTATATGTGATAAAATAGATGTATGGCAATGAATTTCCTTACCAAAATTTTTGATTCAAACGAGAAAGAGATAAAACGTCTTCAGACAATTACTACCGAAATTAATGCCCTTGAGCCTGCGATGCAGAAACTTAAGATTGAAGACTTCCCTAAAAAAACTACTCAACTGAAAGAAAGAGTTGCTGCTGGTGAGTCTCTTGACGCACTGCTGCCGGAAGCTTTTGCTCTGGTGCGTGAAGCGACGGTGCGTTCACTAGGCATGCGTCATTTTGATGAGCAGATTATGGGAGGCATTGTCCTCTCTGAGGGGAAAATTGCTGAACAAAAGACTGGTGAAGGAAAAACGTTGACTGCGGTACTACCACTTTACCTCCATGCATTGACTGGCAAGGGTGTTCATTTAGTTACGGTCAACGACTATCTTGCGAGACTTGGTGCTGGATGGGTAGGGCCAATTTTTGATCTACTCGGCATGAAAGTATCGGCAATGATTAATAACGCATCTTTTGTTTTTGATGTGAATTATGAAAACCCCAGTGTGAAAGATTTCAGACTTGCCAGGCTCAAGCCAATTGAACGAAAAGAAGCATATGCTGTTGACGTTACGTATGGTATTAACTCAGAATTTGGATTTGATTATTTGCGTGACAACATGGCACAAGATAAAGCACAACTTGTACAGCGTGGATATTATTACGCGATTGTTGATGAAGTTGACTCGGTGCTTATTGATGAGGCCCGAACACCGCATATTATCTCAGCACCGGATGAAGTTCCAACAGATAAGTATTATCAGTATGCACAAATCGTAGATAAACTTGTCCCAGATACTGATTTTACACTTGATGAAAAACAGCGAAGTGCACATTTGACAGAACGCGGACTCACAAAGATTGAGAAATTATTTGGTATTACAGAAATTTATGAAAAAGATTTTGACACGGTATATCATTTGGAAGCTGCACTGAAAGCACGAGCACTTTTCCATAAGGAAAAAGATTATATTGTTCGCGATAATCAGGTAATTTTGGTTGACGAATTTACAGGAAGACTTATGGAGGGTCGTCGACTTTCAGAAGGACTGCATCAAGCACTTGAAGCAAAAGAGAATGTCACAATTCAGCGTGAATCCAAGACGCTCGCTACTGTCTCATTGCAGAATTATTTTCGTATGTATACCCATCTCGCCGGTATGACGGGTACTGCAACGACAGAGGCGGAAGAGTTCCACAAAATTTATAAATTAGATGTTGTTGCTATACCCACGCATAATCCTGTGCAGCGCGAGGATATGCCAGACATCATTTATAAAACAGAACGCGCGAAATTTGCAGCAGTAGTCAGAGAGGTTGAAGAAGCACATGCAAAAGGGCAACCAGTATTGATTGGTACTACGTCAATTGAAAGAAATGAAATTCTTTCACAATTTCTCAAAAGAAAGGGTATTGTCCACGAACTTTTAAATGCAAAGAATCACGAACGGGAAGCGCAGATTATTGCAAAAGCAGGTGAAAAAGGAGCAGTAACCGTTGCAACCAACATGGCTGGAAGAGGAGTTGATATTATCCTTGGTGGCGACGTCCCAAAGCTTGAGGATGGGAATGTGGAGCCTGAAAGTAAAGAGTATAAAGAATGGCAGAAAAAGCATGACGAGGTTGTACAGCTTGGTGGACTGTACGTCATCGGTACAGAACGACATGAATCCAGAAGAATTGATAATCAGCTCAGAGGGCGCAGTGGTCGCCAGGGGGACCCTGGAAAGTCACAATTCTTTGTCTCACTCTCTGATGATGTCATGAGACTTTTTGGTGGAGATAGTATCGCCAATATGATGACAAGACTCAATATGCCTGAGGACACTCCACTTTCACATAATCTTGTATCGCGCGCCATTGAACAAGCTCAAATGAAAGTTGAAGGATATAACTTTGATGTACGTAAATATGTCGTTGAATATGATGATGTCCTTAATAAACAGCGTGAGATCATTTACAAGAAAAGAAATTCAGTACTTCTCACGGAAGATAAAGAAGAACTACATACACTCGTGCATGACGCCCTGCATGGTGCTCTTTCGCTCGTTCTCATGCAAGTGCAGGAGAGTGATGCAGATGATATGAATGCAAAGATTATGAATGAACTGGTCACCATTATTCCTTTTGATCCGACATCTCAGCAGCAGATACTCACACAACTCATGCAGCTGCGTACATTTGAAGAAAAAGAATCTTTCCTCACCCAATTACTGACCGATGTATTTACCAAACATGAAACAGATCTCGGGGAGACGGCAGTACCTATTTATCGATTTGTTTTCTTGAAGGCTATTGATGATCTATGGATGGACCATCTTACGACGATGGAAGCACTCCGCGAAGGGGTGAGGCTAAGAGGATATGGGCAAAAAGACCCACTGGTGGAATATAAAAATGAAGGATTCACGCTTTTTGAGAGACTCATGAACAGTATTGATGATACGGTTGCGCATACTGTCTTTAAGATTCGTATGGATGTAAATCCATTTCAACAAATGCCACAAGGTATGCCGGAAAAAGAAACAGAAAAGATAGCATCAACGGCTAAAAAAACAAAAGAAAAAGAAAAAAAGTCTGGAGATAAACCAGGTCGTAATGACCCCTGCTGGTGTGGCAGTGGGAAAAAATATAAAAAATGTCACTTCCCTAACTAACTTCCTATGATTTCATTTGTCTATTTTGATGTTGGCGGTGTTCTTGCAATTGACTTTAGTGGGAACGATGGGTTCACTCAGCTGGGAAAGGAAATGGGAGTACCAGAGGGGCACATGGGTGAATTCATGCAGCTTTTCATAGATGAAGAACGCGCCTGTTGCACGACAGACCCTATCGACATGCTACTTCCACATCTTGAAAAAACATTCGGGATAACAATCCCCCAGTCGTACTCACTGCTTGATGGATTTGTGCGTCATTTTCACCGCAATGATAGCATTTGGCCGGTTGTTGAATATGCAAAATCAAAAGCACGCGTTGGTACCTTAACCAATATGTATGTGAATATGTTTCGCGAGCTTGAGGCCAAGCATGTGATCGAAACTGTCGCGTGGGATGTCATGGTTGACTCCACCAAAGTTGGGTACATAAAACCTGATAAAGAGATATTTCTTCTTGCACAAGAAAAGGCTGGAGTCCCAGCAGGTGAGATACTGTTTGTTGAGAACTCCCAAAAACACATTGACGCGGCAAGGGAGCTTGGGTGGCAGACATTTCTCTATGATCCAAAACATCCCGAAGCGTCAAGTGAAGCACTCTTGGATTATTTAAAAAACGCATGAACTGGCAGAAGGCAACTCTTATCAAAAAACGTCAATCTGCAGAGGATGTCTGGGTACTTACGGTAAAGCCGGAGAAGTGGGAGCCATTTGATCCTGGACAATTTTATCAACTGCAACTCCCGGGGATTTTTCTCGATCGTTGCTACTCAATTCTTTCAACTCCAGCAGACGAAGGCATACTCGAATTTGGCATACAGTGTATACCAGGAGGAGTTCTCTCTCCTCAATTGTGTGAGATGGAAGTTGGGGGAAGTATCGAGATCATCGGACCACAGGGAGCATATTTTAACTGGAAACCAGAGATGAGGGGACCACTTGTGCTTATTGGTGGTGGGTCTGGCATGGTGCCACTTATTTCCATCTATAATCACGTGAAGTCTCTAGATCCAGGTCTCCCTATTACTTTTATCATGAGTGCAAAAAGCCCAGAAAAAATTATGGATTACAATTCATGGAAAGACAGACTTATTACTCGTTTTACATCATCTGAGCCAAGAATTGATCAAGACTTTTTACAAAACAAGATTGATCTTGCACAAAAAGATGCGATGTATTTTATCTGCGGATCAGGAAGATTTACCTATGATATAAAAAACTATTTAGAGAATTTGGGAGTAGAAAAAATACAAATACAATCAGAGCAGTTTTTTTAGTATACTTTGTTTATGACAGAAGATATCCTTACCTCGCTTGGAGCTCAACCCTCAGTAAGTGAGGAACGTGGATTGGCACTCCTTAATGATACTGATCTTGTAATTTTCAGCCCAGGTATTAGCACTGGAGGATTTGCTGAGATTCGTATGGCAAAATCCAATCCTTCAAGACATATCATCTCCACTACGATTGATGATAAAGGATTATCCTTTGCACAAGAAGTGATAGAAACCTCAGGAGTTAAAAATCAAATTGACACAAAACTCGAAGATTTGCGTGACATGAATTATCCGGAAGACTATTTTGATTTTATCTATGCTCGTTTGGTACTTCATTATCTCTCTGCACAAGATCTTGATGCAGTACTACATCGCATGTATCTGTCTCTTAAGAAGAATGGTAGGATTTTTGTTGTTGTAAGGTCTATAAAAAACCCTAACACCAATGACCCGGAATATACATATGACCCAGTAACAAAATTAAGTAGAGATGTGCATAGGCGAGCAGACGGGTCAATTGAAGCAACAAGTGTCAGATATTTTCATTCGCCAGAAAGTATCAGTGAACATCTTGAGAGTGCAGGATTTCATATAGTCGCCATAGAAGAGTATCAAGAGCGCCTCTATAAGGATTTCATGAGAAAAGAAATTTCCCCTAATATTGACCATCTCATTGAGGTCGTTGCAACAAAATAATATGACAGAAGCGCTGTATCATCTCGGAATTAAAGCAATTATTAAAAATCACGAGGGGAAAATCTTGCTTCTTCAAGTGAATCCATCTGCGCTTCGTGGATACTCAGGAGAACCATATTGGGATATCCCTGGAGGGAGAGTCCAGGCAGGAGACAATGTAGAAGAGACATTGAGGAGAGAACTGCTTGAAGAAACTGGTATTAACGATGTGAGGAGTATTACCCCATTCTCGATGGTATTATCAAACATTCGTATCCCAACAGATGCAGGCAGTGTCGGGCTTATTTTAAGTTCTTATGTCTGTGAAATTGCTGGCATGCCTGAGATCACACTCAGTAGTGAACATCAAAAAGCTTCCTGGTTTAGCCCAGAGGAGGCAGCTGAGCTTTTGAAAGTAAAATATCCTGCAGAATTTATTGAGAAAATAAAAGAAGTATAAAGACTAAAAGTCTGGGATGACCGTTGACTTCACTTTCTTTAATTTTGCCACATAAAATCCTTCCATAGTTTCTGATGGTGAGACACGAAGTGTTTTCACAAGGTCAGGGTTATAATTTCTTTTACCAAATGACGTCAGTCCTGGCATGGCATCAGTGAGCGAGGGAATAGAAACTTTTTCTACCTCAAGACATCCTTGCTCTTTCTCTAAAATCCAATCAACAACCTCTTCATTTTCCTCCGGAGAGAGCGTGCAGGTAGAGTACACGATCGTGCCACCCACCTTTGTCGCACTCACAGCAGACCGTATGAGAAATTTTTGTTTTTGTGAAAGTTCTTTCACTTTTTTTGGGGACCAGTCAGCATATGATTTTGGATCTTCAGTGTAAAATCTCCCTTCCATACTACAAGGAACATCTACCAGGGTTTTATCAAAATACTGTGGGCTTTGTTTCCACAAAAACTCTCCGGGCATCATAACTATCGTGGTATTAGTAACTCCTTGCACTGCTAAATTAGCCTTGAGACGGAAGTTTCGTATTCGACTACTATCATTGGCGATAATTTCTCCCGTGTTTTCCATCATTGCTGCCATTTGGGTTGTTTTGCTGCCTGGTGCTGCACACAGATCAAGTACTTTATCTCCCTTTTGTGGGTCAAGAACAAGTGGTGGAATCATACTTGAGAGACTCTGTACATAGAGCTCCCCTTGAGTATAGTAGTCGGTCGCCGTTAAGACTTTCTGTTCAACATTTTTTAAGATAAAAGCGATAGTATTCCAAGAGACAGTATCGACATGAATGCCTAGTTGTGCAAGTGCAGAGAGTAGAGCCTCTTGTGTCGTTTTGAGTGTGTTGACTCTGAAGGTGGAGGGCTTTCTCTTTGAAAATGAAGCAAGCACACGATCATAGTCTCTCGTCTCTGGGAAGAGGAGATGGAGTTTTTCTAAAAATGCTTGTGGCAAGCTCTGCGTGTCGTTCATGGCTGTATTGTACCAGAAAAAGGCATGGGAGGTGGGTCTCTCCTGTCAATTTAGCACTCTCTTGACAAGACTGATAAAGGCGTTATAATAGTTTTATGAACCCGAATGACCAGAATGGCATCCCAGATTTTCTTAAGCCGGTGAGCCATGAAGAGGCACTCAAAAAATTTACCATCAACCTCACACAGGTCGCCAAATCAGGCAAAATAGATCCTGTCATCGGACGCGAGTCAGAAATCCGTCGTGTTATGGAAATTCTTTCAAGGCGTACGAAAAATAATCCTGTTCTAATAGGTGATCCAGGTGTTGGGAAAACCGCTATCGTTGAAGGATTAGCGCTTCAGATTGTCGAAGGGAAGGTCCCAACCACTCTGAAGGACAAGGAGGTTTTGATGCTAGATTTTGCTCAGCTGTTAGCGGGAGCGAAGTTCCGTGGCGAATTTGAAGAGCGCCTCAAGGGTGTTATTAAAGGGATAGAAGACAGCGATGGCAAATATATTATTTTTATTGATGAGCTTCATACAATTATCGGTGGTGGATCCAGTGAAGGTGGGACTGACGCCGCCAACATTTTGAAGCCATCACTTGCTCGTGGGACTCTGCGTACGATTGGAGCAACAACTGTCACTGAGTATCGACGATATATTGAGAAGGATCCAGCGTTGGCAAGGCGTTTTCAACAGGTTTTGGTTGAAGAGCCTACGGTGGAAGATACTATTTCAATTCTTCGTGGCATCAAAGAGAGGTATGAATTGCATCATGGCATCCGTATTACAGACAATGCACTCATTGCCGCAGCTCGTCTGTCAGCACAATATATTCCTCAGAGATTTCTTCCTGACAAGGCAATTGATTTGATTGATGAAGCGGCAGCTGCTATTAAGATTGAGACAGAGAGTATGCCTGCAGAGTTGGATGCGCTTAAGCGTCGCATTACCCAGCATGAAATTAGTCTCACAGCGTTGAAAAAGGAAAAGACTGATATCGCACGGTCCCGAGCCGAACAAGAGAGGAAAGACGCAGAGCAATTGAAAAATGAAGCAGAAACTATAGAGAAGCGTTGGAGTGAACAGAAGGACTTAATTCAAAAATTGCAGGGAGTAAGAGCAAAAATAGACGCGTTGCGTATAGAACTTGAGCAGGCAGAAAGAGACGTCCAATTGGAAAAAGCTGCAGAGATTAAGTTTGGTAAGATTCCGGAATTAGAAAAAGAACTACAAACTCTTCAGTCAGAGTGGGACAAAATTCCAAGTGAAGAAAAAGTACTGCGTGAAGAAGTAGATGAGGATGATATTGCTAAAGTCGTTGGTCGCTGGACAGGTGTGCCCGTCACACGGATGCTTGCAAGTGAAGCAGAACGACTAGCACATCTGGAAGATGAACTGAAAGAGCGAGTTATTGGGCAGGATGAAGCGCTAGTACTTCTGGCACGCGCTATTAGACGGTCACGTTCTGGATTGTCTTCCAAATCAAAACCGGTTGGTTCATTTCTTTTCCTTGGTCCAACAGGTGTGGGTAAGACAGAAACAGCCAAAGCACTGGCTACGATTCTGTTTAACGACGAACATGCAATGACGCGCATTGATATGAGTGAATATCAGGAATCACACACTGTGGCACGACTGATTGGCGCACCTCCAGGATATGTTGGATATGAAGAAGGTGGGCAGCTCACTGAGGCAGTCAGGAGAAAACCATACTCGGTGATCCTTATCGACGAGATTGAGAAAGCTCATCCACAGGTATTTAATCTTTTCTTGCAAATATTTGACGAGGGAAGATTGACGGATAGTAAAGGAGTTACGGTGGATTTCAAAAATGCCATCATTATTATGACAAGCAATATTGGCAGTGACATCATACTGGAAGAATCAAGTGCAAAGAAACAAAATAAGGATGAACTGCAGAAGAAAATGTGGGCAAGACTTCGTGACTTTTTCAAACCTGAATTTTTAAACAGGCTTGATAGTGTTGTAATCTATAACGCGTTAACAGTTCGCGATATGTTAGAAATTGCGAAATTACAACTTGAAGAAGTGAAAGAGAGACTTGCTGAAAATGATATCAACTTTACCTTTGATGATGACCTGGCATTCTACTTTGCTGAAAATGGGTATGATCCGGATTTCGGTGCCCGTCCACTCAAGAGGCTTATCGAAGAGAAGTTGGTCGATGAAATTGCTATGAGAATTGTTGAGAATCGTATTAAACCAGGAGATACTATTACTCCCAAAATTGAAGATGGGAAAATTACCTTCTAATTCTTCATTGCTCCCCCTAAAAATCTAGGCTACAATCAAGAGGTGAAAAGATTTTTCTCTTCTCAGTGGTGTATTGTAATCGCTATTTTTCTTCTGGCACTTGGTATTCGTGTGATTAGCTTGTCTAGCCTCCCAAATGGATTTCATATTGATGAAGTCATGACTGGCTATGTGGGGAGACTCATCCTTTTGACCGGGAGAGACATCTATGGGAATCATTGGCCACTCTGGTACTTTAATACTTTTGGTGATTATCGCGTTATTGCACCGTTTTATATCAATGGACTTTCGACGTTTATATTTGGTGTAAACATTTTTGCCATACGATTCCCTGCTGCCCTTTTTGGGGCATTGATTGTATTCCCAATGTACACGATCAGTAAGTCAATTTTTGGGAAAAATTATTTTGCCTATGTCCCTCCCCTTCTTTTGGCAGTATTGCCTTGGCATATCATTCTCTCTCGTGCAACATCAGAGGGAATTATGGGGTTAACGGTGCTCCTGACTGGTATGGCTTTTTTGGTAGCATCCATTCAAAACAAGAAGATGTTACACATTCTAGTTGGGACAGTTCTTCTTGCAGTGACTTATTTTTTATACCCTTCATTTCGTGTCTTAGCACCTCTGTCCTTAATACCATTTATTTTTATTGCATCAGAAAAGAAGAAATGGTATGCCATCATGCTTCTCTTGCTGCTAGTTCTGACGTACTGTGTCGGGAATACGGTATGGGGGAGAGGGAGATTTGAACAAACCTCTATTTTCTCTGGTACCACAGCACAGCAGGTAGCCGCACGTACCCAAGGGCTCTCCTTTGCAGAAGGGCCATCTCATATTGTCCTTGCAAAGATATTTGACAATAAAGCAGTCGCCTATTCAAATATTTTGTTAAACAATTATTTAGTTTACTTCTCACCACAATTTCTGTACGGGAACGAAAGATTCCCAGACCGTTATGTTGTCCCTTACTTCGGACTTTTGTTCGGAGCACTGATACTTCTTTTGACAGGACTGTTACTTCCACGGATAAAAGAAGAGAATCTTTCTTGGTATCTTGCCTGTTGGTATTTTCTTATCATTGCGCCACTCCCTGGTATGCTTACGGCAGATGATATCCCAAATCTTCATCGTGTTCTTTTTATGATGATACCTTTTGTTTTGATGGGAACCTATGGACTGAAGCGATGGTTATCTCTCTTTAAGAGATGGCCAGTTGCTCGTAATGGGTTTATTGTACTCTGCGTGATAGCGGGGCTTGGGGAGTTGGTCTTTTTTGGCCATGCGTATGCAGTACAATCACCATCCTACAGAAGTGAAGCCCGTAATGATGGGTATATTGCCCTTGTATCTTATTTAAAGCAAGCTCATGAGAACAATATCCCACTTCTTATTTCAGCGCAAGATAGCGTGGCCATATATTATCTTTTCTTTACGAATAATTTTGATCAGAAGTATGCAGGGGCCTTCAAAGGTGACGTGAAAATAGGACAAATTGATAACATGACTTTTACGGACATGTGGTGCCCATCAACAATTTATGCAAAGGACCCTTACAAACCTCCCGTTACGATTGTTGAATATGGAGACTGTAAAGTCCCTTCAACGTATAAAATAGAGAAGGTAATTATGAGAAAAGATAGTACAACTGCCTTCCATGTCCTCACCTGGCAAGGGCTCCCACCAGGGGCACAAAATTAGAAGTGAAAAAGTTTAATTGACAACACTTTGAGGATTTCCTTGGCAGACCGCAATTACATTCTCAACCCACATGGTCATAAGATTATCAAGGGATTGTTGAGTGAACCAGGCAACAGTTACTGATGGCCAAACATTTCCCACGTATTCAGATACCGGTTTAGCATTGTCACCTTCAAATGCATACCCGCTAATTTTATTCTCAGCAACTAACTTTAGAAGGTAGTCTTCGTCAAATATGACTTTTATTCTGTTCAATCCAATGAATAATGCATCTTTACGAAGTAAGTCAAGCTTGTCATTCCCAAGTAGTCCTTTCGTTTCGTTGTTTTCTATGAGTGCGGGGATAATTATCTGAGATGACTTTAATAGTTCATCAAGCTCTTTGTACTCAAAACGATCATCTCGAGACGACTTAGACCAATACGTTACGTTGGCGCCAAGTCCTTGAAAATTTTCTGCAATTCTTTTCCCAATTCGTCCAAGTCCAATAATGCCGACAGTACTTCCTCTTATTTGAAGTGGTTGTGTGTCCCAATTGATCTGCCAATTATTTTTCATGTGAAGAGGTATCCTTCTAGCAATCTGCATACTCAATGCTACTGCGTATTCAGCAACAGAATCTGTTGAAAATCCTGCACAGTTAATTGCAAGAATACCCTTCTCTTTAAGAAGTACTGGCTTGATCCAATCATAAGAAGTAGATGATGTAACAACTGCTTTTACATTTTTAACAAGTTCACCGAGTGATTCAACATCAAGATCCCATTCAAACGCATCGGGATCAACTGCAAGGACTTTGTCTTCAGTGTCAGTTTGCAAGGCTTGAATATCTGCAAGTTTTCCTTTATGCGAAATGGTGATTACTTCTCCAAAATCTTTTAACTTCTCAATTGCGTCTTTAGGTAAAAGAGGTATATCTCCAGGATAGATAAAATATATATGCATACTATTATTTAATTTTAACAGTTGTGATGTAAATTGCAATTATGATTTCTACAGCACCAATAATAAAAAGAAGTGTCGGTATCTCTTTAAAGAAAATAAGACCCAAGAGTGCTCCAACAATTGGTTCAAGCATCAAAATCATAGTGCCGGTACCGGCAGAGACAGTAAGAAAACCTTTATTTGTTAAGTAATATGCGGCAAAATTAAAGACGCCAAAAATGAGGATTAACATGCCATTGAACGGATTTAAGTGAATAGCTTGATGTTCCAAGAAGATGGCGCCAAATGCACTCGTAAGCATTGCTATGCTGACACTCCAGAAAGTTATACTCTCTGGAGAATATCCTCTCTTAAGAAGAACACGGCTCCCAATCACATATATCCCAAAACAGGTTGATGCTAAGAATGCGAGTGTATTCCCCCAAAGGTACTGTCCAAGCTGTGTGGGATTAAATATCAAAATTAAAACACAGAAAAGGAGCACCATGGCAATTGCAAGATTTTTTGTAATCTTCTCTTTTAAAATGAAAGCAGCCAGAATGCCAGTTATGATGGGGTAGGACGAAAAGATAAATACAACGTTACCAATAGTACTATGGTAAATTGCATAAGTATAAAGCATGATCTGAAGCCCATATCCAACGACGCCCATGATCAAGATGACCAGATAGTCACTTTTTGTCTTAAGCAATAGATTTTGTTTTTTTTGGATAGTTACTGCTCCCATGAGTGCGCAGGCGATAATGAGGCGTAAAAATGTCTGCCCAAAAGGGGCTAAATCTGTGCTCAGAAATCGCACAAGTATGCCCATTGAGCCATAGCAACACGCTGCCAGAACTAAATAAAGGTAACCTTTTTTCATAAGAAGAAGTTTACAAGAGTGGGTAGGAGTTGTATAATTGACGTCGGATATGTCCGACAGGTCATTACAACTGCAACTAGAGTCCTTTGGTCTTCATGAAATTGAAGCAAAAATTTATCTGTATTTGGTTAATAAGGAACCACAGACGATATTAGAGATAGCTCGTGCACTAGGGCTTCCAAGGACCTCAATATATGATAACAGTACTAAATTGCTGGAGAAAGGGTTAGTTCGCAAAGAGATTGGATACAAAACCCAGAAATTTCAGGCGGCACCACTAGCCATGATAGAGGGTCTCATCGATAAAGAAAGGGAGAGAATAACCCAGATGGAAGATGATTTGAGTAAGCTTCAGCAAAATCTTGCACATGCATTTATACCGAATGCAACAACACAGGTCAGATATTATCATGGCGTTCAAGGATTTCAGCAAATGATGTGGAATGCACTCGATGCTGAGAAAGAGTTAATTGGGTATTCACAATTCGGCCGGGTAGAGGTGGTGGGTGAGAAATTTGCACTCAGGCACCACGAGGAAACTAAAAATCGGAAGTTAGTTGATAGAGTGATTACAAATCCAAGAAAGGATATTATCGACTTTCTAAGTCTACCTATAGAAATCGAGAGAAGAACGTATCAACATATTCGTTTTGTCGATCAAAAAGATTTATATGTCTCTGGAGATGTAACGATTTACAACAACGTGTTTGCTGTGTGTTACTGGCAACAAGGAGAAGTCGTTGGGGTTGAAATTGAAAATGCGGAATTAGTTAAGCAACAGAAAAGTATTTTTGAACAAATGTGGCAGATTGCACAACCGTGGGATTCTTATTTGCTAAGTGAAAATTTGTAGTCGTTGAAGTGGTACTTCATCCTGAGTTTAGAAATATTCAGTGACAGGTAGGAATTTATAGTAGGATCATCGATAGTTTTGTTTTTCCCAATCTTTTTTACTGCTTGTTGCAACAACTCAACGTATACGAGAAATCTTTCCAGAGCTTGTTGTTGAAACTCAGATAATTCTTTAATTTTGATTTTTTCGATAATCTGTTCAATTGGTGTATCAACATTTCTTTGGAAATAATGCAATCTGTTGCGAAAGGTTGCCAGACTCCTTTTGTACAGTTCCTGGTCAAGTTCTTGTGCTTTTTTGCGATTGCCAATAACTTCTTGAAAGCCTGCCATCATGAGGAGTTTGGTTCTATCAATCATTGATCCGCCAGCACTGTCTTTCTCTGGGACAGAAATATTCATAATTTCATTTTGTGCACGAGCAATTGAGGGGAGAAAACAAGCAAGTGCACCCTCAAAAGATTTTCTCATGTAAAGTTGAGTAAATTCTTTAGCCCTATCACAGTACCCATCAACCAATTGCCCTTCTGGAGACTTTCCTCTTCTTCTTGCACGTATGCCATCCAAAACATCAATACCGCTGGCATAGCCAATTAACAAGAGCCCATGTAGTCGTGTTGACATCTGAGATGACGTAAGTAATTGTGCTCCTTTTCTCATCTTTTTAAGTCCCAAAAGCGAGACTTCATTGGCTGAGAGTTTAGGATCTACAATAATATCCAAAAGAGATTCTACATACCTCTCAATCGTTCTTAGTGGGCTATTTTGTGCAGGAGAGTAGTAAGATTTTCCAAGCGATTTTCTGAGAACATTGAGTATCGTCTGTGGTCCTTCATCTTCAGATATTTGTACGTGAAGTTTTTTACCGGTGATACGCGCCATAACTGTTGGGTGTACCAGATATTGATGGAGTGTGATATTTTTATCTGGAGATTTCATAGAAAGCATAGGAATATCTATAGATCCATCACCGAAAAGATAAACCTTGAGCGTTTTCTGTTCGAGATTTGCATACGCTTTTTTTATCATGTGCATAACTGCAGATTCTTTATTGGCTCGGGGTGAACCGATGAAGACACCTCCTGAAAAGACATCCTCATCGTTGGGTTTAATAACACTTTCACTATAAAAAACATGCCCATCTTTCCCGTATTCTTTTTCTAATTTATTCATTTCAGGTACAAGCTTGGTGTACGGTGTGTTAAAAAAAGTTGTCGCGTACATATACGGACTAATTTTCTTTAATTGTTTCCCCAGAACGGGTGGAGGAGGTGTAATAGATTTCTCATCTGACAAGAAATGTTCTTCTTGATAGTGACCACTTGTGTCCTTCCATCGAACTTTAGTACCACCACCATAAATGATGGCATCAGGCTTGGGAAATCCTTCAAGCATTACTTCCAGATCTCTCCCCCAATGCCAATAAAAACGACCTGTCACCAGTACGAATGGGATATGGTTCTCTTGAAGAAGTTGGTAAGTCTGAAAGTTGAAAAAAGGTGCCTTAAGAAAGCGATGATCGAGAGTAAATATAGTACCGTCAATGTCGAAAAAACACATCGCTGCGCTACCAAATTGGTTCATTTGCCGAGTCAATTTTTGCTGGATGGTTGTCATATCTGTATTATACGGCAATTTTCAAATCTTCGTGTTACAATCAGGCTATGCGTGGAGATCCAAGAAAACTCATTACAGCAGGCGTGCGCGAAGCTGCTTCATTTGTCGCGCGGGTTGGTGAAACAATGCGGTCTAAATACATATGGACACATACCGAGATGGAGCAGGCGATAGGATATTTGATTTACGTACGGGAGTATCTCAAGCATCAAAAAGGTAAACATGTAACGTTTCAAGAGATTTTCGGGACAAGTGGAGAATTTTTCGAAGTAAAGCATTTTAAAAGAGGTTTTAATTCAAAATCAATTACATTTAAAACAATTGTAAATGACGAAGTGAGAAAATGGGTATTAAAGATTGGTCATAGAATTTCACCTGTTGTCGATTTTGGTGATCCATCAACAGAAGCATACTCTAAAGAGTATGAGGAACGTCTCAATATGTTGCGAGAAAAAATATCGACAATCCCTGCGCTTGCGTTTTTACTTCCTGAACCTCAAGAGGTCGTGTGGGCAGTTTTGCGAGAAGAAGGGGAACAGACAGCCACAACATTAGTTGTCCAACCTTTTGTGCATGTTATCAAAACGAGAATGGCAAAGAAAAAACTTTCGGAGAAACAGAGAAAAACACTCTTAAAAGAATTTGAGGCATTTAAAAAACTCACTGGTGATCTCGCACAGGCTCATAACTTACAGCCAGATCTTTTAGGAGAAGGTAATCTCGAAATTATGGAGAAAGATGGTGCGTATCATCTGGTGCTTTTAGATAGCGGATTTGTAAATCTTGATGCTCCACTTCCTATCACTCATGCCGTAATGCATTTTGCTGGGCAGCAGACGCTAGCAAATACAGAGAATCTTATCAGGAAGATTTTGTAATTATCCAGTAAATTTATTGTGTAGAGAGACGAAAAGTCTACTTATTCCTTTCCCATGTGCAAGATATTCACCGATAGTTGCCCAGTAGAGTGACATAAAAAGCTGTTTGCCCTTCACCATAGAATCGGCGGAAGAATGGAGATCGTGTACATATTTCTCCCAGGTCCCGTAATACATGTCTGAAAGGTAATCAATGTGATGCTTTTTACCTTCTTTGATGATATCAGTCACGAGCTTTTTTATAAGTATGACTTTTTTCTCATCTTTTGGTTTTACTCCACTTGGACTACGGAA